>NJBF01000092.1 GCA_003144275.1 Candidatus Heimdallarchaeota archaeon B3_Heim | reverse complement strand
AGCTTTAGATTTATTATCCCAACCAACTATGGACGTAGTTTTACCCAGTTCTAGATGCTTGTAAGTATCAAAAAACTCTTCAATTTCTTTCAGTAGATGCTTAGGGATTGACTCCAAAGATTGTACTTCTTCCATACGAGGATCATCGACTGGAATTGCTACGATCTTATCATCCTTTCCTTTTTTATCTCTCATTTTTGATACAGCAACAGGTCGTGCTGGCACTATACATCCTGGGATGAATTCAATTCCCGCACTATGGACAACAAGCACATCAATTGGATCTCCATCATCACAAAGGGTTTGTGGAATATACCCATAAGTAGTGGGGTAAACTACAGAAGAATGAAGAATTCTATCAACAAATATTGCATTGAATTCTTTATTAAATTCATATTTGACTTTTGAACCCAATGGAATCTCTATTCGTACATAAATTGTCTCAGGAGGGCTAGGTCCTGAAGGTATATTCTCACTCATCTTCAAACCTCATGATTTACCAAGTTCCACTTCCCATTTTTAAATTACCATTCAAAGTTCATCATAATAAAAACCTAGAGAGGGACAATAGAGAACCGTTCTGAATGCATATAGTATCAGACAAAGGAATAATCTTAAAAAATCTCCCCGCTCTTAAAGAATGATTCATCATGTTTGAAAGTGTATCTCTTGAATTTAATGAAATCTTCATAGAATTCCTCGATTACTTAATCCAACAGGGATATGGCGAAGAACGAACGGGTTTTCTTGAAGGAGTAATCCAAAGAGCCTTTTTTGATGATTGGATAAAATTTTTAGCGTACCAGCGTGAAGTTAAAGGGCCTTTTTCCATAATTAGCGAAATGATGGATAAAAAAGAAGAGTAACAAAGGAACAGCAGATAAAAAGGCTGAAGTACCGTCATGAACCGAGTGGAAATCATAAGAAAAGTGTTATTTATCTTAATCTGGTATTTTATTCTTTATAATCTTGTCTTTTTTATACTCGCACCAGAAATATACCAGGATACATTAGATATGATAGGTGTTGGAATGATTTTCTCGATTGGTATACTAGATACAATCATTCGACCTTTTTCCGAAAAAGAACGTGAAGTAGGATTTGATAAGTATACTGGTCTATTGTTTATTGCTTTCTTGATGTCTCCTGTCATACTTGCACTTTCATTTCATGAAAATCAGCTTTTCATCGCAAAGTATATTCCTCTCTGGAACTCTCTTCCAGTAGCACTAATGGGATATCTTCTTCTAATCATTGGGGGAATTTTTACTATAGTGGGCAGATGGCAGATTGGTAAATTCGGTAGTGGAATATTAGTAATTGAAAAAGAGCACCAATTAATGAAAGAGGGGATATATAAATTTGTTCGCCATCCTATTTATGCTGGTGGAATACTTGGTAGTTTTGGATCAATATTGATTTTTCGATGCCTCTTCTTTGGAAGTTTTGGTTTTCTCTATAATTTCTTTGTCCTTTATGTGAGATTAAAACAAGAAGAAGTGATACTCGTTGAAGAATTCGGTGAGGATTATCTCAACTATATGAAAACTACGAAACGATTAATACCATTCTTATTCTAAACCATATTACACGGATTTTCACCCCGCGTTGTTAAATTTAGGTCAAGGCTTACCTTAATATAGTAGATAACTATCTTCATTTCGAGACGCATCATGAATTATGTCCTTTTCTTCAGTCAACTTGCACTTGCATTCATTCGATTAATTGGTCTCGGAGTAGGTTTAGATTTTCTACTTTCCAGAAAAAAGAAACGATTTCGAGGACAGGTTGCAGGTTGGAGTATCTGGACACTAGCAAGCATCTTTCAAATTCTTGCACAGATTTTAAATGATGTAGCTCTAACCGAAACATTTGATTTTCTTTTCGCAGTTTGTACTTTGGTAGGATCATTTTTAATAGCAGTAAGCATTATTGTGTATTTCCGACCAGTTTCAGTGCAATCTATATTTCTCTTTACACTCCTACTAATTATTTTACCCTTAATAGTCTATTTCTTCCTTGGAATTGAAACAGCGGTGAATTTTTGCATATTTTTTAGCTTCATATTAGTCGGAGGCCTATATACCATTGGGATAATTGAAAGCACCAATTTTAAAACCCAAGTTGGACAAAGTATAAAGTGGTTCTACGCTATGATCGGAACTGCAATCATACAATTTATTGTATATATTTATATAACCTTAGAAGGGACAAATCTAGGGCTTTCGTCCGTCGAATTGGAAAACGAAGCTTTAGTGGGTGTAAACAATTCCTTCTCCATTGCTATCTTAGTTTTAACCGTTGTTCTGTTAATCCACCTAGAAAATACAAGATCAAATCAGTATAATTATCAATTAAAGGACAAATACAGTCATGATTTAGGAAATATTCTCCAAGTTATGGTAAGTGCGTTTCATTTCATTGAGGGAAAAAGAGTTCCAGCAGAAGAAAGAGAGAAGATAATGGATCTTCTGAATCAAAAATCACAGGAAGTATCTGAATTAATTCAGGAAATCCGTAATCTCGAATGATTTAGCGAATAATCAAAATGCATAGAGTTTTGAGTATTTATTGGTACAATACTCAATAAAATACTTGGTATTAATTGGTTCATTAGTTATCTGTTGCATTAGATCAGCTGGATCATACAAGTTAGCTGGTTGATGGACTTTCTTTGTTAGCCACTCAAGAATTGGTTTTAAATTACCAGTACGCACTAAGTCGTCATAATTTGGTAATTCCTTTCGTATGACATGTAGTTGCATTGCATTATAGATATTGCCTAATGCATAAGTAGGGAAATAACCGAATAACCCTGCAGCCCAATGCGTGTCTTGCATTACCCCCTCTGAATCATCTTCAATATCCACACCCAAATAATCTTTATATTTTTGATTCCAGATAGTTGGGAGTTCTTCAACAGTTATTTTTCCTTCACTAAGATCTCTTTCAATTTCAAACCTGATTATTACATGTAGAGAGTACGTCACCTCATCTGCGGTGACACGGATCTTAGATGGCTTAACATGGTTGATAGCATGAATAAAAAATTGGGCATCTATATCTGCAAAGATGTCTCCTGTTAACTCTTTAAATCTGGGTAGATAGTATTCCCAAAATTCAGGACTGCGACCAATTATATTTTCAAAGAATCTTGACTGAGATTCATGAAGACCAAGAGAGGCTGCTTGACCGAGAGGTTGGTATCTGAATGCTTCATCTAGATTTTGTTCATAAATGGCATGTCCTGCTTCATGCATGGTAGAAAACAAAGCATTATCAAACTCGTTTTCATAATAATGCGTCGTAATCCTCACATCCTGATAATAACCAGTTGTAAACGGATGCTCAGTGGTATCGATACGGCCACAGTCTAGATCATAATGAACTACATTGGAAAGATCAGTTGCTAAGGTTTCCTGGATAGAAATAGGACAAGATCTAGATAAAAAGGAAGTATCAGGTTGATTAGGTGCAGATTGTATTTTCTTTATTAATGGAACAAGCCCTTCTTTGAGTTCATTAAACAGGCGTGTAATCATAGCTGAGGTCATATTTGGTTCATAAATATCCAATAATACATCATAAGGATGTTTATCAGGATCTAAATAATGCGCACGCTTTTTTTGAAGATCTAAAGACTTTTTTAATTCTGGCTTAAACATTGCATAATTTTTTGCGGCTTTGGCTTCTTTCCATGTTTCAATAGCGATCACTTGGTGTTTAGCAATCTCTTCTACCAAATCAGCTGGTAATTTCGTTTGTCTATTGTATTCCTTCTCGACAAGGTAAAGATTCCGTTTTTGAATATCAGAAAGAGAGGAGTAGTCAGGATCTGTTTTTATGTTGTTAATTAATTCTCCAATTTTTGGGTCGGTCATTAGTTTATGGATATCAGCAGCGAGGGTAGCAAATTGCATAGATCGTTGTTGACCGCCTTTTTTAGGCATATATGTTTCAAAATCCCACCCAAGCTGTGCTTGAATCATTTGGTAAATAATTGCCTTTTTATTTTTTTGCAAAAGTGAATCATAGGTTCCTTGTAGTGTCATTCAGTTAAACCTCAAATTAAAGTGTGTAAACAACTCATTCCCTTATTTGGAACTTTCATTTCAGTTTTTGAACACAATTTGACTCCTTCTCTTATTTTTTATTCCCTGTGCAATTCTATCCTCATGATGACTTTGGACACCTAGGAATAAGTAAATAAAGGGACCTAATCAATGAGTTTTAACCAAGCTCTTATTAATTTTCATACTAGTGATCTTTAGATCTAATTCGGAGTAATAATTAATGAGGTGACAACAGAAAAATGAAAATTACAAAACCTGCTCTCTTAATTGATGAGAATAAAGTACGACAGAACATTAAAAAGTTTGTAGCAAAGACCGCTAAAAGTAAAATTCATTTGCGACCTCATTTCAAAACCCATCAATCAAAAACAATTGGAAATTGGTTCAAAGAATATGGAGTATCTAGAATTACTGTATCCTCAGTTGACATGGCCAAATATTTTGTTAATGCAGGATGGCAAGATATTACGGTTGCATTTCCATTAAATATTCGGCAAATGGATGCCATCAATCAATTAGCTCATAAATGTAAATTAGGTGTCCTTGTAGAGTCTGTTGATTCAACATCTATATTGACAGAAAAAGTAACGACCCCTCTTTCAGTTTGGATAGAAATTGATCAAGGATATCATAGAACAGGTGTCCAGAATGATAATATTCTGCTAGCCATCGCTGAAATCCTAGAAAAAGAATCTTTACTGAACTTTACAGGTTTGTTGACACATGCAGGACATGCGTATTCAGCTCAATCAGTGGATGAGCTGAAAAAAATACACCAATCGTCAATGTTAGATCTGAAACAAAAACAAGGTGAACTCAAAAAGCAAGGTTTTAGTGAATGTCAGTTGTCACTTGGAGACACTCCTACTTGCTCTGTATCTGATGAATATACTGGGATCGATGAGATTCGTCCTGGAAGTTTTGTGTTTTATGATCTCGAACAACTCTCACTCGGTGCTTGCACTGAGTCCGAACTTGCTATGGGAGTGGCGTGTCCAGTCGTAGCTAAGTATCCTAAACGTAATCAGATTATTATATATGGAGGAGCAGTTCATTTATCAAAAGAATTTCAAATTACTCCTACAGGAGAAAAATCGTTTGGTAAAGTTGCGTTATTATCCGATGAAGGTTGGAGTAGTGCTCTTCAAGGTACATATGTATCTTCAATCTCTCAAGAACATGGAATAATTCATACAGATACTTCTACACTTGAAAAAGTACAGATAGGTGATATACTTTTCATTTTTCCAGTGCATGCATGTCTGACCGCTAATCTATTTAGTCAATATCGGACTCTTACAGGTGTTCAATTCCAAAAAATGCAATCCTTTTGTCGAGATGGCTAAACATTCTCCTTTGATTCGTCACTTCATTCCTAGCCTTTGGAAATTCGTCAGGGATACTTCCTTATCCCTATTTTCAATCTCTACAGTAGCTTCAGTTTTCATAATACCAGATGTTTTAAGTGAGGATTCACCACTTACATAAAAAAAATTGAAGTGAATTATATGACTGAATTTTCGAAAAAATTAGTTAATTATGCAATTATTCGATTGGATGGAGCTGTGTTCAGGTTTGTCATGCAAAAATATGGAGTGGAAGATGCAGTAGAGCTAGATGCTGAAGTATGGCGTGATTGGACAATGCGAGTGTCATGGCAGGTGAATTAGAGGGTATTTTTCCTAATATTGAATTTACTATCTCTCATACACAGAGTATTCCAAGTGGTAACTCGTATTGTGAAGTAATCATTGAACCCCAATTATAGAAATTCTCAAATTTCCATTATTCAGACTACTCCCTTGGATATATTATGGCCGAATTAATTGACTTTCTGAAGTGATGGATTCAAACACACCATTTAGGTTCAGGAAGATCTCATTTAAGTGACTCCTGATGATTTCTTCATCCAAAGAATATGGGCACCATGCAAAGAAAAGTGCATTTTTTGTTTTTATGGATATGGATGTTCTTCTTGCTGGACCATATAGAATACTAGCAAGAATTCCCTCGTTATCTGTAAGAATTACGTCATTCTTCTTCAATTCTTGTTTTTGACCATTTATCTTTAGATACTGCTCCCCTCCTTGTGAAACGTCAAAGGAGAGATCACCATTGATTTCATCTAGATCATGTCCCGAAGTCAAGATCCTAGATTTAAGTTCTGCGATAAACATACAATCTACCAACACTGAAACTTTCGGAAACTTTCCACCACGTTTTACCGTGTTAATTTGGTACTCTATGGGGTATGTTTTTTTCCATATCTCAAAGTAAGTGTTGTAGTACTGTATCATTGTATCTTTATCCACGTCTGCATAGTTTTCTCTTATCTCTCTCTCCAAACTTTGCTTTCGTTTTTCTAATGTTTCATTTCTCTTTCTATTTGGAACACCTCTTATGATCAGGTTACCGAATATAGAAACAGGATACTTTTCCTTTAAATTTTCCGTGAGACTAATCTGCATTTCCTTAGACCATCCAAGAATTGACTCAAGTTATATTTAGGAACTA
>NJBF01000091.1 GCA_003144275.1 Candidatus Heimdallarchaeota archaeon B3_Heim | reverse complement strand
TATCTTTGTGTTTCATGCAACAAAATTAATTTATTATTCATTTTGGGATTTCTTTAATTGGGATTTATTTGGGATTTTGATTTTTGGATTTTGAAATTTCTATTTTTTTTCCAAGACTTCGTTTTTTGTTAATTATTCCATATTATATTTTCCCCGAAGGGCTTTTTTTACAAGCGAAGTCTTGGAAAAAAAATAGTGTCTTATTATTAACTTTCTTGAATTTTTTGACAGAAAATCCCAAATGACAAAAGATAAATAACAAATAAAAAACAATAATCAATTACCAAATTATCAAACATTTGTTTGGAGTTTTGAATTTCGGAATTGGAACTTATTTGATATTTGTGTTTTGTGTTTTGGAATTTCCGGTTTACCCCGTTGGAATAATTATCCTACGGGGTTTATTCGGGTTAGGGTTAACTCGTCGAACTGGAGCCCGCCCGGCTGATACCCTGCCCGAATGAATTCGTTCAGGCGGGCGTTCGGCCGGGTCGTCGGACGAGTATCTCTAAATCCATTTTACACATTCAATATCCTGTTGGTGTGGCAGGTCAGGATGTTTGGGGAACAATCTGAATCCAAAAGTGAAACTTCCCGGTTTTGTGGGAATAATTTTTGCTTTAAAGTAAGCCTTGCCTTCCTCAACTTTTTCCAGTGTAAATTCCTGTTTATGGATAATTTCAGGAGATTCGTTTTTACTATTGTTTGAAACGACTAATTCCAGCCCGATTTGGGATGCCGGCACATTCTTCAGATCAATGATTATAGTACCATTATATTCTTCTCCTATTTTATATGACTTCTCAACAGGCGCTGAAAGATCAACAGAAATCACTTCAAGATCCTTCCACGACCGGTAGATTTTTTTCTTCCATGAAGCCAATCTTTTTGCCATGGCATAATGGTTTTTCCTCATAACCAGGGTACGATCGAACAGCTTATTATAAAATTGCTCCCGGTAATCCGTAAACATTCTTTTCATGGTGTAATTCGGTGCTATTTTAGCCATGGAATTTTTAATAAATCCTACCCATTTTGCAGGAATGTCCTTTTCATTCCGGTCATAAAACGCGGGAATTATCTCGTTTTCCAGCAAATGATAAATGGTTTCCGCATCCAGTTCATCCTGAAAGTCCTGATTTTCATATGTTCTTTTTTCAGAAATTGCCCATCCGGCGTTTGAGACATAACCTTCAACCCACCAGCCATCAAGGACACTGAAATGCAAGGCGCCATTCATCACGGCTTTTTCCCCGCTTGTTCCCGAAGCTTCCATAGGACGAGTTGGGGTATTCAACCAAATATCCACGCCTTGTACAAGTTTTTTAGCCAGATCCATGTCGTAATTCTGAAGGAACAGGATCTTCCCAAGGAACTCCGGTCTTTTTGAAAGTTCAAAAATCTTTTTAATCAGTTCTTTTCCACCACCATCCTTAGGATGTGCCTTTCCGGCAAACAGAAATTGCACGGGTTTATCGGGATTATTAACAATTTTTGCCAGCCTTTCGACATCCTTAAATATCAAATTTGCCCGTTTATAAGTTGCAAATCTTCTCGCGAATCCGATTGTCAGGGCTTTATCATTTAAGGTCCTGGTTATTTCACCAATATGTTTCGGGTTTTCATGCCTTCTTATCCAATTATAACGGAACCTCTCTTTTACATAGGAGATCAATTGACTCTTTAAATTCTGTTTGGTTTTCCAAATGACTTCATCCTTGAATTTATAAATCTCCTCCCAGCATTCTTTTTCAGATTGATGCTGAACGATTGATTTCCCGAGTTTTTTCTGATACAAGTCCAGCCATTCACGTGCAACCCAGGTGGAATAATGGACTCCATTGGTTACATAGCCGATATGCAGCTCCCGTGGTAAATATCCCGGCCACAGCTTGCTAAACATCTCCCGTGTCACTTCTCCATGAAGTTTACTCACGGCATTTACTTCCTGAGACAATTTAGCAGCGAGGTAACTCATATTAAATTTCTCATTCCGGTTCTCCGGATTACTCCTGCCAAAAGCCATAAATTCATCCCAGGATATTTTTAGCCGTTCCGGATAGTGAGCGATATAGGTTCGCAAAAGATTTTCGTCGTAAGCATCATGACCGGCAGGTACCGGAGTATGGGTTGTGAAAAGAGTGGATGCCCTGACCACCTCCAGTGCCTCCGTGAAAGAAAGGTTATTTTCAGAAATCAATATCCTTAATCGTTCAAGCCCGATAAAAGCTGAATGTCCTTCATTGCTGTGGAACAGATCAGCATTAATACCCAGAACGCGCAAAATCCTTATACCCCCAATACCGAGTAACAATTCCTGTTTCAACCGGTTTTCTTTATCACCTCCGTATAAATGATGGGTAATAAAACGATCCTTTTCCAGGTTATCTTCATGGTCAGTATCCAGCAGATAAAGGGATACCCTCCCAACCTTAACCTCCCAAATCCTTGCAGTAACCGTCCTGCCCGGAAAAACAATGCTTATGGTTTTCCATATTCCTTTTTCATCCTTTGCGGGTATCAGTGGAAGTTTCGAATAATGTTCAGGATCATAAATTTCATGCTGTTCGCCGTTAACCGATAAGATTTGTTTGAAATAACCATACCGGTATAATAAACCAATTCCTGTAATAGTGAAATTCGAATCGCTGGCTTCTTTTAAATAATCACCTGCAAGAATTCCCAACCCTCCGGAAAAGATCCTTAAACTTTCATGTAAGCCGTATTCCATGCTGAAATAGGCAACTTTTGGGTGGTTCTCAGGAGGTTTTGTGTCCAGATAATCACAAAATCTTTTATAAACGTTATTCAGTTTATTAGTAAAGTTTTTGTCTTTTCCCAACACTAAAATTTTTCTGTAATCGACTTTTTCGAGAAGAGTGACCGGATTATGTGCACACTCCTCCCATAAAACAGGATCAATGGCTTTAAAAAGATCTTCAGCTTCAGTATTCCACGACCACCATAAATTTTTCGACAACTCATTGAGAGGTTCCAATTCTTCAGGCAATTTGGATCCGACATATAGTTTTTTCCAAATGGGCCTGGAAATTTCCCTGTGTTCCGTTATTTCAGGAGCAGGTTTCATTTCAGCAGAGATTTCAAAAGTATCAATTCTGCTGCCTGCTTTTTCCAGAGCAAGCAGATAAGCCTTAAAATAAAAGTCTATCAGGTTGTTCCATAAGGCAATTCTTGAAATTTCAAATGCCTTTTTTCTTGCGTCGTTTTCTTCTTTCAACGAAAGAGCCGAAAAATGTTTCAGATTATTTGTGATGGATTCAACCACATATTCATCATTATCATCAGTACGGTCGATAACAAGGATGCCGTTACCCGGCTCAGAAAAATGATTTTTTACCCAGGAGCCAAAGCCTGCCAGTGAAGTGGTAACCGTAGGAATACAAAAAGCTAAACTCTCCAGCGGAGTATATCCCCACGGTTCGTAATAAGAGGGGAAAAGGGTAAGATCAAAACCAATCAGTAAGTCATAATATGTTTCGTTAAAAATTCCATCATCGCCCTGTAAATATGAAGGAACAAAAACAACTCTTACCTTATCTTCCTGGCTGTTTTTCAGGTCACCTTTTTTTATCCCTGCCAGGATGGGATCGAATTCAGAATCATGCAAACCATGAGTCAGATAAGGGTCTCCGGTATCAATATTTTTTCCTGTCTCGCTTAAATTTCTTAAAACCTCCTCCCTTGGCCCGTAATTATTTGCCGGTATTAAAATAAAAGCCAGAATTTCCCTTTCGGTATCATTTGATCGGTTCAGTTTTGCAAGGGAATCAATAAACAGATCGATCCCTTTGTTCTTAAACTCATATCTTCCACTAATGGCTACAAGCAGGGCATTACCGGGAACCGCATAGCCAAAAACAGATCCGGCAACCTGGATCAGTTTTTCACGGGCTTGTTTCCTTTTTCTTTCATATTCATCTCCCACCGGCACAAAATTGTCTTCAAATCCATTGGGCGTGACAATGTCCGGTTTTTTGCCTAAAAAATGATTGCATTCTTTCGAAGTAATCTCACTAACGGTTGTAAATGCATCAGCAGTTTGTGCTGATATCTTTTCAAGTGATTGTTTTGAAATTATATTAAATTCCCTGGCAATCTGCTGGCTGTTATACTGTTGTAAATTACTATATAAATGCCTGTTATTCGCGGCAATAGAGCGGCCAAGTACCGTGGCATGGGTAGTAAAAACAGTTCCTACACCCGGTGCATTTTCATGAAGATATAAAACGCCGGTTCCTGTCATCCACTCGTGAAACTGGGCTACTACCCTATCATAATAACCCATGTTGAAATTCACAAAACTATCAATTACTTTGGCAGAGGCATATCCAAACAATGCCGGCTCTATATAATCCCACTGTCCGGATATGGAATCAAGCTTAAATTTTTCCCAGAATATTTTAAAAATGTCATCTTTTTGAGAGATGAAATTGTAAAAATCAACCAGAATCACTATTGGCTTTCCTGATATATTCCACCTGCCTGTCTTTATCAATATTCCTTCCGCTTCAGCCCTTTCTTTCCAGTCCTTAAAAAGAAGCGTATCGGGAATGAATTCGGGGTTTTCTCTCTCATCTCTCCAAACATCCGGTCCTATCAAAATATACTTGTTCCTGAACTCCTCTGTTAATGTTGAGGCTTTAGTTGATATAACAGTATGGATACCGCCAACCTTGTTGCAGACTTCCCAGCTTACCTCAAACAATAATTGAGGCTTTTCAATATTCTCAGCCATATTACTTATCATAATTTATTTAGGCTCTTAATAGACCGTTATTGATAACATGTTAACGATAATTACTGTCCGGTTATAAGTCGAACAGTTTCAATTGGTTATAATTATTGTTTTCAATATTTCTGTAAACATGCTTGTTAAACATCTGATTTAAAGGAGCTTCCTCAAATAAGCTGATGCTAAGAATTTGTAGAATTGTGTAAAGTTTTTGTTCCAATTTCAGCCGTCAGTCCGCCAGCTGGCGGACGAAGAGAGAGCGTTTTATATGAGGATTTTGATTTCAAATCGAAAAATATTTCAAAGAACTTCTATCGCTTATATATTTAGTCTTCCCGAACTTTTATATATTCGTTAACCGGACAGTAGTGGAATTTTATATAAAATAACACTACTGTCCGACTAAAAATATAAAAAGAAGGGTACTCCCCTGAGGTTTCCCCTTCATGTTGTACTTTTGTTTTTGACCAAACATCATACAACATGAGTAAAAATACAGAAATAAAATTTGTCGGACAGCCGATTTTCAAACAAATCGTTAATTTGGTTGATGCAGTTAACATTCAAGGATTAATAAAGAAGCACAATAGCGACCATTACTACAAGGCATTCAAGAGCAAGATACACCTGATTACGATGCTTTTCGGTATTCTTAGCCGGTGTGATTCAATGACCGAGATATGTGAAGGGCTAAGGGCTTTGGGAGGAAAGCTAAATCATTTGGGACTTGAAAAAGCTCCAGCCAAGAGTACAGCCTGCGATGGTTTAAGAAAAAGGAATAACATTTTCTTTGAAGATTTATATTTCAGTCTGGTAAAAAAATACCAATCGTTTTTGTCGGACAGCCGAACGTTTGGATTGACCTTTAAAGAAGTCCTTTTGATTGATTCTACCACCATTCGTTTGTTTAGTGACATACTTAAAGGCGTTGGACGTAACCCGAAGGGTGACGGGAAGAAAAAGGGAGGTCTTAAGGTACACATGTTAATAGATGCAGTTCAATCGGTTGGACGATTTATTAAAATCACGGCAGCCAAAGTACATGACAAGAACTTTCTGAAAAGCCTGGAATTAATATCCCACAGCATGATTGTTTTCGACAAGGCATATAACTATTATCACCAATTTGCACTTTGGATTCAAAAACAGGTATTTTTTGTTACCCGTTTGAAAAAGGGTGCAGTTTACACGGTCGTAGAAGTTACACGCAAGCATTACCGAAAAAAAGGAATAGCAAAAGTTCTCAGCGACGAGATAATAGAGTTGGAATACCACCCGGAAGATGAAACCGGAAAGAAACAAACAAAGGTTAAGAAAAAACTACGATTAAGAAAAGTTTGTTACCAGGATGAACGGAATAGATATTATGAATTTCTTGCAAATAATTTTGAAATTACAGCTGAGGAGGTGGCTTTCCTCTATAAGAAACGGTGGGGAATAGAGATATTGTTCAAAAAAATGAAGCAGAATTTTCAATTACACTATTTCTATGGAGAAAATGAGAATGCAATAAGAACACAGGTTTGGTGTACACTAATAGCCCAATTGCTTTTAACGGTCATCCAGAAAATAGCTCAAACAAAAAAAGCTTTCTCAGTTGTGGCCTCTTAGGTAAGAATACACCTGATTAGCATGTTAGATGTGAGTGAATTGCTCAGAAGTACACGTCGTGGTTACCACAAAGCGCGGGAATCACCACCTGGTTCATTACAGCTAAGCTTATTTGGTTTAAAAACAAGGGGAGGTCTCTTTTGAAATTATAAAATTAGTACCCATTTCATGGGCGATACAGACGAAAAATTAGAGAAAAAATAATTTAGTCGGATAATAGTGATATTTTTTAATAAATTCATGAAGCTATGTTCTTGATAAAAATGGTCTTCTATGATTATTTCCAAATTTTTTCCATTTCTTCAAGTGTTTTTCCT
>NJBF01000090.1 GCA_003144275.1 Candidatus Heimdallarchaeota archaeon B3_Heim | reverse complement strand
TTGCTCCTTCTTTTGCGAAAAGATATGCAGTTGCTAATCCAATTCCAGATTGACCTCCTGTTATTATAGAAACCTTATCCTTCAATCTCATATTACCTCCGATTAATTATTTATTAGCAGCATAACGATTGAGTTCACCTGCATTTTGGAGCGAAGCGGAAAAATTTCAGGTGGAACGATTTGTTATGTGTTCTTATCATTATTATCCTCAACCGGGCACTAAACGAAGTTCCGTACCGAGGGCGATTCCGTGTGAGCTTGCTCACAGACGGAAGTAAAGCCCGCAGGGACGGGGCCAAATTGCGTTTAGCAGATGTTCTGGCACGTTTTGGCTCGATGCCCAGCTAAAGCTGATAGTATGAACAATCCTATAACGCAATTTGGTTTAGCGCTGTTGTGTGTCTGTAGCCAGCCAGCACATTCTCACTCCGTATTTCTCTTCTATTTTCTGATGAAAATAAGATAATAGGAAATTAACATATTCCTATGGGATCAAAACAGCTTCTGTAATAGCATCGAGAAACTCAGGTACATCAGGTGGTATCCGGCCAGTCACGATTTGGCCATCGATAACAGCCGACCAATCATAGTTATAGGTACCCCCCATGATCTTCACCGCATCTTTGCAGGCGAGCCACCCCGCGATTTTCTTGCCTTTCACCAAATCTGCGGCCGCCACAGCAATGGGACCATGGCATATGGCTGCGATAATCTTTCCTGCATCATGGGCTTTTTTAAGAAATTCAACTGGCTTGCCCGATACTATCATATTCCAAGGACAAAATGCACCAGGGATGTGTACCACATCAAAATCTTTCATATCAATCTCGGAAAGTTTTGTAATTTGGTAATAGCTCAATGGTATTTCCTGGAGTGGTACAGACATCCCAAAATTGCCCTGAACTACATCTAAACCCAACATCGGAGGCCTGGAGCGCATGGGCGGTATGAATGTTGCTAGTATAACTTTTGCCCCCCGGTAAATATATTCCATGACAGGGACAGCAAGCTCAATATCCTCAAAATCTTCGCCGGCAATCACCAAAACCCTTTTTCCTGCAAGAATCCCTTTCCTCTTTGGGATAAAATTTGGGTCAAAGGCTTTGCACAGCTCTCGCACAAAATCAGGTGTGTCAACCGTGTTCCGAGCTGTAATGACCTGGCCATCTTTAATGACCGGGACATTCTTGAACGTACCGATTTTTTTCAGCATGAAGGAAACAACCTTGTTGCCCGTAGCCATCTTCCCGTTCATGATACCGGCACTAATCAATGGAATCGAACCACCGCCAATGGCGCCGACGATAGCTCCTTTGTTGTAAACGGCTTTAATAAAGTCGATTACTTCTACCTCGGTCATCATGACATCAGCAGAATGTCCACCGAGAACAACCAGGGCATCATAATTATTAGAATCTGCTTCTTTCAAGGGTTTAGCAGTATACCGGGCATCTTTCTTCTCAATGCTCATACCCCACATGCCTTGGACACCTTTGGTTTTAACATTGGGCCTTGTAAACTTCCATTTGACCCAATCTACAAGGAGAAATTCGACTTTTCCGCCAAATTCACTCGCGTAAGAAGCAATGTAATGCGCCTGGAAATCACTAAACTCACTGGCAACAAGGACACCAATCGTTTTCCCGGTAAGGGACCCATTTGGTTTCATTTTTCCAGCGACAGGACCTTCCCATATCTTTACATTTCCTTCCTCTTTTACGGTAACACCTGTTTCTCTGGCTATTTTAATAAAAGATTGGGCATGTGTGGATATGACACTTAAAAAAAACATGAAGCCAATTGTTACTATCAGCCCCATAACTTTTGTGAATACTTTTTTCATTTTTTAACTCCTTTCTTAACGGTTGAATTGAACAGCCAAAATCGCCGGCGATTTTGGTCTTTCTCTAATGATTTGTTAGACAATAATTTTATTTATTTCATTTTTAAACTCCTCGAATAATTTTGAAATATTTTCCATCAATGGTTCAAGTCTTTGAGGATGAAGATCGAGAGCGTAGGCATGACTAAAAAAATGCCTGAACGCTAAATAATCCTTAAGTTTATCAACGACTTTTTTTGAGATAATACCTTTATCCATTGATTGTATCAATAAATCTCTATGCCAAGATAAACCTTCAGGAATCTTTAAACCTTTTACTTGAAATACCTGTCTAAGAATATTTTCAATGCCGTTATAAAAATTATGTAATAATGTAGCTACACCTGCGAGTTCCAGTTCTGATAATTGAGAAAGAGGCCGGTGTGGAAGTGAAGCGAGAGTTTTCTCTATAGCTTCATATTCAGCTTCGATGCGCATCTTGTAATCAGCCATACAAAGGAATTCCCTCCTTTTTAATCATATCAATAAATTTTGATGTTCCAGAGAGATCTATGATATCTATGGGTTTGGAAAGAGTAAGCATTAATTCTCCGTAATATCTGAAGAAATCTTTAGAAGGAACTCCTTCGACTCCAATATCAATATCATGACTTTCTTCTTCAGAATCTAAGGCAGAACCGAATAGTAGCACTCGCCTTGCATGATATTTTTCCGAAATGTCCTGTATAGTTTTTTTATCAATTTCTGAAATCATAAATAAATTATTTCATTTTATTTTTTATGTCTTACGGTGGAGCAAACCTGCCGAAAACGCTTACAAAACTTAACTTATCTAAATTCACCGACCGCGTTTTCGGTCAGGTTGAGCGATTTGTTATAACGCTGATTAAAATTACGGAATCAAATCTAATAATTGCTTTCGTAAAGGTTTCCTGAAAATTCCTTTTGAAATAGTGTTCATTATATTTATGATTGATGATAGTCCTCGCTTTATTATATTTTCATACTCTTTAATTTGAATTTCATCTTCTGAATCATGAGGATGAACAAGCCGATCTCTAAATTTTTTAAATTCCATAAAGTGAGACCAATCTTTTGAGGTGAAATCAAATTCTTTTACGAATTTTTTAATCAATATTTTTAATTTATCTTCTATTCGATGATATTCAATCCTTTGCTTTACTTCAATCTTTTCGTTATCAAAAACAATTTTCTTATCAAGCAGGAAAGCAATTTCAAATTGTGTCAAACTGTTTCCTTGATTAAAAGTATCTGCCAAATAATTAGCGAATGCTTCAATGCTGCCAGCTGCATAAAAGATACTTGCTCTGAAATACCTTTTAGCTTTTCGGCTTTCGGTGCAACTATTTCCTTCCAAATAAAAAGAATAACTATCAATTAAATAATCTTCAAACATTTTATATTTTCCCTATTGCTTTATTCGCTGCCTGAACTGCTTTTTTTGCCTCATAAGATTGAATAGCAGCATTAGCCAATTTCTGTGGGCTTTAGTCTAATTTTGCGTTGCAAAGTGCATTAATTTCTGAAATAAATCAGGAATAGCTTTAAATTTCGCCCAAGCAGACAAATCCTCCAGGGATTTTAATGTGAACTCTTCTATAAAGTTATTCGATTCTTTCAGTATTTCTTTTGTTCTAAACCAATTTAAATATTTCTGCAAATATTTTGTAGATACACCACCGAATCTACTTTCTATCCATTTTTTTAACCTGCTATCTATCGAATTTACGTGTTGAACATGATAAATCTTTTTCTTTACATATTGCTTTAAATCAGCCCGAATCGGATGATGCTCAATCTTTTTGTCTATTGCAAATCCTCTATAGCTTACATGACTGTCACTACATAATATCGTTTGCTCTGAAACTCGATCACCTATAGCCTGATTAATGTCTTTTTTCTTTATTCGTCCTAATCTTACAACTGTGAGATCTATTTCTGAAACCCGGTCTGCCGTTACCAATACTGAAACATGTTCATTATTAATTCCTCTCTTTTTAGCTGTTCCTCCTCGTTTGCGAGGTGCTCTGCTAATATGTTTCGAGCCTTTTTCTGAGTGAAGAAAAAATGTATCATCACTTTCTGTAATGCCTTGAAATGTCCCTTTATCCGAATGTTCTATTCCTGATAAAATCTTATGTCGCCAGTCAAATGCTGTCTGTTTACTTATACCCAAGTGACTTTTTATTTTGTCAAGGCTCTTTTCCTGTTCCATTAGTTTCATATATTCTCCAATTAGATGCTTTTTGTGTATCCTTGCCATCCATGTACCTGTATATTCTGTAAACGTGCGCTTACAACTCTTACACCTGTATCTTTTACTGCCTTTATCTGTTCCATACATGGTGTATTTACAGCTACCACAATGGGGGCATGTACCTTGTTTATTGTCAAGCTTATTTCTTCGAGCCTCTATAACTTTTGACTGGATATTGCTCTCTTGTTGTACCTCGTAAATTAATGCTTCCCGTTCCTTATCTGGCATATCTAGTAAGGCTTGTTTTATACTTTCTTTATCCATTGTTTTTTCTACAAATATACAAAATCACACGCTAATTTAGACTATAGCCGAAATTTACTATTAAGTATTTTAAGCACATTGTCACTTCTTATGAAACGGATGAAGATAATCTTTCCTTCTTCTAAAGGGATTGGTTTATCTAAGTTTATTCGTTTGGTTAGTTTGTAAATATTTGATTTATCTACAAGCATATTGGGCGTTTTCCCTCCTTGAGAAGAATAACGATGATTTTGGTTATGGAAACCTGAAAACTCCCTGGCCTTTTGTTCGATATCGTTAAGAGTACTAAACCTTTGTGTTGAAAAGAAATATTTCAACATATTGTGATTAAATTTTTCAATGATACCATTTCTCCAAGGCTCCGCAGGAGGTATAAATATCGGAGTAATACCCAATGATAATGCTAATCGTAAAACTAACCCCAAACTTCGTGGATAACGATTGCTTCCCCGAAAAGAGAGTTCGTTGTCTATCTGGAGATAGTCTGGCATACTGTAGGTTGCCCAAAAATCAATAAGGGCGCCTGCAATAGACTTGGAAGATTTATCCTTCAAAGGATAAACTCCTGCATAATGATTTTCCGTATCAATAATATCCAAAATGTAAAAACGGAAGCCTCCAGCAAGGTATTTTGGGCCAACCAGATCCATCTGCTGAACGAGAGTATAATAATCTGGATAATCTTTTTTTTTACCATTTTATTCATACTTTCTCCAACAAGATGATGACGCTTTAATATCCTATTGATTGTCGTGATAGATGGTGGTGTTATTCCTATCCGTTTAAACTCATACATGATGCTTAAAGCTCCTTTTTGAGAGTACTTTTGTCCATCTAACGCTGTACGGATACTAACGACCAAATCTTCTATCTCACCCTTAGTCTTATTGATTATCTTGCCTGGTGCTGTTGAAAGAGACTTATACCATGAATCTCCTCCAATTTGAAGGTATCTTCCGATCCATTTATGCACCCATTGGCGAGATTTTCCTAATTTCTCTGCTATTTCTGATTTATTGAAACCTTTAAGATGCAATTCAACTGCCTGTTTCCTTAGTATAATTTCGTCATTCATAGTTTTAAATTTTAATGACGAATAAACAATATTTCAAAGAACTTATAATCGTAAAATGTAAACGATCTTTTGGTATTTTGTTCAACTTAGAGTGTAAACGATGTTATGACATTTTTGTGTAAACGAACTTATGGAATTTATCAATTATATGGTATCTGTTCTTTATTGCAAAACAATCATATTATACATAAATTTGCAGTAGAATATACAGGTATCTTAATCTCGTATGGTTTCTACGGTCTGGTTGCTCTATTGGATGGTTTGATTTGCTAATTGTGACTTTGAATGCAGATGTTTCTCAAGTTCAGGTTGTATTTAATGTCTGATTCTAAGTTTGAGTTGAAAGATGTTTCCTTAAGTTCTAAGTTGATTTCCATCTAATCAGAACTTCTGCTAAAAACTAATAAAACAATCATTTTTAAAGGAGAATATCATGAAGCGATTTTTTATCATCTTTTTTGTTTCATTTCTAATTTTTCAAAATAGTCTTTTTTCAAATGACGCGATATATACGCAGGAAAAAGAAATTATCGGAACTATTGAAATAGTACCAAATTATCTTATCCATCTTTTTGTTATCGGGGAGGTTTGGAAAGATAATAAAAAGAATAATCCCGAATATCGTAGTAAATATTCAAAATATGTTATCAAAGAGGACATTGATTACATTAGAAGCAACCGGAATTTTATTGCCTGGGGAACCGGACAAACCGGACCATTAACAAGCATTTTGTTTTTTTTACCCGCTCGAATTACAAATGATAAAACAGAGATGGAAAAATATTTTCATTTGGTACAAGACTGTTTTATAGAAAAAGAAAATTTTAAACACTTTAATGAAACTTATCCCGAGTCGGCAGTACCTGACGGATTTATTGACGATTTTTGGAAAGTTAAGGATAATTTTAAAAATGAATTTTTCAAACTTTCCGATATTGTTTTAAGGAATTATGATGCCTATGAAAAGAATGTATGGCCTATCGAAAGAAAAAAGCTGGAAGATACTGCCCGATTATTAACAGAAAAATTTAAAGGTACACGAAGTATAGAAAAATGGGAAAATCATCTTAAGCAAAAATTTCCAGGAGACAAATTCGAAATTGTATTGACAACCGCTAATCTCACTGCGCCTTCCGCCAATAATCTGGGGCCGACGCGTTATAATTTTTATTATAATCCTGGTCATCCGGATGGATTGATAGATTTGATACATCATGAAATAGGAACTAACCTGCTGGAAAAGTCAAAGAA
>NJBF01000045.1 GCA_003144275.1 Candidatus Heimdallarchaeota archaeon B3_Heim | reverse complement strand
GATAAGGCGTCAGAACCCCTTCGTGCATCTCAAGCTGCTGCATATGCACTTGGGATTCTCAATATTTAGCCAGAATATACAAGAAGGAGCCATTTTTATTCTTCAAGGAGTTTGGAGACTGGCATATCATGAATGAAATGCTGACCTAATTTTACCAATATATCTGCTATATTTTTTTCCCACAAACCAGCACGAATGATTAAATGGCTTCCTAGGAAAAAGTCGATTGGCAACCGAGAATAAATCTGGGATATATCGTAGGTTTGTTTATACGTAGTTAGTATTAGTGGAACCCAAGATCGAGTAATAGAAGAGCTTAATGTTTTTATATCAATTCCTATGCTGATATTCTTTGCTACTTCTTCTTGTACTACATGACTAAGTATGTAACCAATATCATCCATTCTATCTAGCTTGGGTAACATTATTGAATCTATCCACGCAATACTTGCAGGAGAAACAAGAATATTACTCATATGGCTGTCACCATGGATGAATTCTACTCCACCTTTAGATTGTTCTAAGATGGCAATCCAGTAATCAATATATCGTTCGTCAATATATTGTTTCAATAGTTTAAACAATGGATTATAAAGCTGAACACTCGTTTGGAGTTGTTCTGATCCGTGCAATCGAGCTAAGGCGTAACCTGCATAACCCCATCGATCATTTGGTTCCAAGGTATGTTGAATTAGGGGATTAAATCCACTTAGAAACTCCAGAAGTAACGCTTTAACTTCTGGAATTACCTGTATCACTTGAGGAGAGAAGACGTGATCAGGATAACGACGAATTCGTAATGGTAAATCGTGATTCTCTTTCCACGATTCCCAGTCTCGTTGGCGAATAGTTAAATGTCGAGCTAGCCGTTCTGCATTGCTAACTTCGGCCTCTAGATCATTAGCAAATTTAAGAACAATGCCCCCATCTATCTCTCCTGCAAGTGAGGTAGATAAGGCCGCTTCAATCACATAGGTTTTTCCTCCAGCTCCAGTAAAGCAACGAATTTGCTTAAGTCGGGTATCAGAAATTAAACCTGTAACAACCCTAACATTTGCGGTAATTTTGTCACCAGATTGCAGAATGATTGCTCTAACTCGATCATGAATTTGTTGCTGTTTTTCTGATGATGGTTCAAAATCACTCATATTTTACTCCTCTCAATATAGGTATTTTTGTAAAATACGTCCTCTTTCGACTAATGCATACATTCCATCTACAGAATCTTCCGCCGTACGGAATACTGGAATACCATATCCTTCAAACTCCGCATTCACTGTAGGATCAGGAAGATTATATACCAATATAGGTTTTTTTGGAAATTCTCGTTTAAGTAGAGCTATCCGTGCTGGGGCATCCTTGGATACAACTGGTGCATCACTTCTAGGGACAATTATTATTCCTGACACATTTTTCTCCTTTAGAAATATTTTCGATATCTCAGTGATTACTTCAGTAGTTGCTGAACCTGTTAAGTCCATAAATGCAAGCGGATTATTGTTTTTATCTCTTGAGATGGATGTTTGGACTGCGTGTTTCTTAATAACCACTTCTGTCTCGTCCACTACATTATCAGGTAATTCGGCCAATTCTAATTGATAGCGATTCATTCGATATAATGCCATTGCAGCGGGTCCACCTGTATTTGTGACTAGTGCTATACGATTACCAAATGCAGGTGGTTGTGTGTAGAGTGCTTTGATGGAATTTATAAATTGAGAAGTACTATCACATTGAATGATTCCTGATTGTCTTAATATTTCTTTGTAGATTCCCATAGTGCTAGCTACTGCACCAGTATGTCCCTTAGCAGCCATTGAAACATTTTCTGTAGAAGGAAGCTTTAGAACAACAATTGGTTTTTTACGTGCTATCGATTTCGAGATTTTGATGAATTTTCGACCAGCTTTTACTCCTTCTATATACGCTCCTATTACTTTTGTATCTGGGTCTTGGCCAAAATATTCAATAAAGTCAGTCTCATTCAGATCTGCAGCATTTCCGTAGGAGACGAATCGCTTGAGTCCTATTTTATTCTGTTGAAGGGCAAGAAGAAGATCAATGGCAAGTGAACCTGATTGTGATATCAAAGACACGTTTCCTTTTTCAGGAAGTTCAAAATTTGGAAACAATGTATTTACTTGAGAGTGAGTATCCACTATTCCAAGACAATTCGGCCCAATTAACCGTGAGTCGCCTAGTGCCTTCACTAATTCTTCTTGTAGATCATCACGTCCGACTTCTGAGAATCCTGCCGTTATACATACGATTGCAGGTATTCCTCGTTTTGACGCATCTGCGATGGCTTGAATTGCTAACTTAGTCGGTAAAACGACTACAGCTAGGTCAGGAACTTCTGGCAGATCAAATACACTTTTGTAACATTTAATACCCATTATTTCTGAAACACGAGGATTGATTGGAAAGACTCTCTTGAAATAAGGAACCACGAAATGGTTAAAAATCAAACGACCGTATTTTTTCTCATCGGAAGAAGCACCTAGAATGGCAACAGATCGTGGTTCAAAGAAGAAGTCCAGCATCGTGAATTTCATCCAGATTATTATCTATAAATTCTTCCTATCCTTTCATAGGGGAGGAAGAATAGATTTACGTAACACTCTATAAAATTACTTCCTATTAAATAAAATTCTTGTTGCGAGAGGTTTGACAAGTGCGACAGAAATTCGTTATCCGTCGATTTGCTTTAATCGAGGAAACGGATTTTCCACAGTTATAGCAGGGTTGCTCCCCTCTCAGATGAATTTTAAACAATTCTTTCCTCCAAAATCGCTGATTATCTATTTTATTTGTGGTAAATAACCAATTAGTAATTTCAGATACTCCATGTCTTAAGATTGAAGTACACGAATTATACAATCTTTCTATCTCACTGGAACTAAGATCTGTTCGTTTCGTAAAAGGATGGATTTGTGCATTGAATAAAACTTCGTCAGCGTAAGCATTTCCTATTCCTGTAACAAACTCCTGTTTGGTCAGAACTCCTTTGATTTCCCCACGATATCGGCTAATCCTAGCTTTGAATTCGTCCAATGAAATAGTCAGAATATCAGGGCCATAGTTCTTGACTTTAGATGGAAAGAGGGTGTTTTCTTTGTTCGTCCCATGGAACAACCATATAGCTCCATGTAAACGTCTATCATGATATATTAAGGAAGATCCTGACTGGAACTTGAGCCTCAAGACAGTTTTAGCAGGTGCTTTCACCTTTTCCCAAGCAAAACGGCCTGTGAGTCCATGATCAATACAGAGACGGAGATATGTATCAATCGACCTAAATTGAAACACAATTAATTTGCCTTTTCTGCTTACTTTCTCAAGCCTAGCTCCTACTAGCAGAGTTTGAATGGTATGACTGTCAGGGAATCTTATGACAGTGTGGATAAATGTTTCAACTCTAGCGATAATTTCACCAGATAATTTTTTGGTCAAATATTTACTGATTGCTTCAAGTTCTGGTAATTCAGGCATTGATTTTAAATGGAAAAATCTCCTATATTTAACGATTTATTTCTTAGAAAAAGCTCTTTAACGAGAGGGTTGAATCAAATTTTCTGTTATATACAAGTATAACATAACTTAAGGATTGATTTGGATGGTAAGTGGTTGGACTTCGAAAAAAAATTGAGGGCAATAAACATCCAATCTGTGAGAGATTCGTTATTAAATCTTCCAAAGTGGCTTTTAGTTCTCTGGATTGCTATCAACACAATAATACCAGCATATGGAGTTATTCTTTATTATTGGCAGTATGCTTATTACCATCCCATATTCTGGATCTTCATTCCAGACTCCAATACATTTGCCATATTGTTTGGTGTTTTTTTGACGGTTACTTTGGGACTGAAAAAAAATATTCAAGTACTTAATGTGATCACTTTTATCGGTCTAATAAGGGTATTTTTTGGCTACATTGTTGTGTTCACTGTCCAACCAACATTTTTTGATATTGTTTCTTTAGCAGCCCACACATTCGAATTATGTGAAGCATTTATACTTTTGTTATTCATAAAGGTTGATACGAAGAACTTTAGTCTTGCAGCTATTATTACTTTAGTTGATTGGTTTTTTGACTTTCTAAATCCCTTTGATTTACCTACGTTAGTACTTTATCCATTTGATGCTGATATAAACCCAAATAATACAGCTCCCTTCATTTCTATTTGTGCTGTGGTATTTATAATTATAATTATTGGATGCCTAATCTATTTACGCTGGAAATATTGGACCAATGGAGGGGAAAATGTGAACTGGATTGAGGATTTAGAATTTCAAAAATAGGGTAATTATCTCAGAGTGAGCTAACAATTTTACTTTTTAAGCGCATAATCTCCTTATGTGCTTTTTCTCGATTTTTCTTTATGATGATGATGATAACTACATACTTTCTAAACCGATCGACAAATACTATGTATTCCCTACCTAATGAAAATTGAAGTTGTTCAATCTCTTGACCAATCAATATACTTGACTCAATTATTGCTTTACACATCTGGGCAAGAGCATTAGCGTGAGGATGAACGTCAGGGAGTGAGATTGTGGTGAAAACCTGATGAAAATTTGGTTTTTCTAGCAAGATATAATCAGAAAAAAATGAGTTATCCATAATATCGATGATTTTACTCAATCCAACAACGTCAATCGAGATCAAGGAATTGTACTCATTCTTCAGAAAATCATTGAAATCAACGAACTGATGGTTATCAAAAGAAATTTCTTCTGTTAATTCCTTCTTAAAAGTAGCTTCAAAACGCCGTAAGGTTGTATTTGCAAAATTCATTTCCTTTAAATCGTGCTCATGAGAGAAGAATATTCCATATGTGTATTTTCCCTCGATTATGTGAACAATGTATTTTCCTTGATCAATTGTCTTTATACCTGAATCATCGGTTTCTTTAACTGCATTGAGAACCGCACTCATTAAGCCCGCTCGTAAATCTTCGTCAACATCAGAAAAACCAGGCATAAATGAATGGGAAAAAAGCAATAGTCCATTCTTTGTTGTAATGTTGACGCCTATCAAGAAAATTACCTAAATTCGATTATAATCAAAAATTGAAGGATCTTTAATATTTTCTTTTTCCGTAGTTTAAATACAGTTAATGGGTTAGTTTTTTCTGTCTTTTCTTCATTCGTTAGAACGAAAGCAATACAATCAATGATGGTAATCGGGACACTAAAATAATTTTAGTACGAAATGAAAAATTTACTTAATTTCTTCTCCTCCAATCGATAAACTCAATTATTTTTCTAGTAAAAAATTTTGAATACACTCTAGTTTTTTATGAAATTGAAGATGGCATTGCTAATTATTAATTCCAGTATTTCAGGCGCGGCAGGAGATATGCTCATCGCTGCGTTATTAGATTTATGCTCCGAAGACCAACGTAATGACTTTTGTAGCAAATTTCAATCAAAATTAGTTGATTATGATCCTCAATTTCTGTTAAATTGGAAGAAAGTTAAAATTGAAGGATTTTTTGGGCTACAACTGGTCACAAACGCAAAGAAACGCTTTCAACCTCACGAGTTAGTAGAGATTTTGAAAAATCTAAGTCATTCGTTTCTACAGATGGAGATATCAAGAAAGAAAGCACATAATGCATTAAACTATTTAATTGGGGCAGAAAAAAAAATTCATGGTGCTACGAGTGATAACGGAAACTTCCATTTCCATGAACTAGCAACCATCGACACGATTCTAGATATACTGGGATTCTACTATCTCTTGGAGTTAATTCGAAAAGAAGAGTTACATATTCAACTTTTACCTATTGCTGTAGGAGGAGGAACTCGGACGATTGCTCATGGTTTGGTCTCTGTTCCGACACCTGCTACAACAGAAATCATTCAAATGGGTAACTTAAAAATTCAAGGGGGACCTGTGAATGAGGAACTATTAACACCTACGGGAGCCGCAATTTTAGCCTCTTTACAAGCAAACGCAATTCAGTATTTACCGAGTATGAAAATCGAGAAGATTGGAAGAAGTTTTGGTACTCATTCTCCAAAAGAAGGCAAACAGTCATTTCTACAAATCATTCTTGGAATAACTAAAAATCATTTGCATTCTGAGGAAATTATGATTCTAGAGACAAATGTTGACGATGTAGATGGAGAAACCATTGGTTACCTATTTGATATCCTCTTCCGTGAAAATTTAGTTTTGGATTTTATTGCGATAAATACACTGATGAAGAAGAACAGACCAGGGTATCTTCTTCAAGCCATTGTTAAACCAGAAAAAGTTCACGAAGTTTCCTTATTGCTTATGCGTGAATTAGGAACATTAGGAGTGCGAGTATTATCCAGCTTTAGGCATATTATTCCACGTAATTCTACTATGCATAAAATCAAAATTGGAGAGGGAGATGATAGTGTAAAAGTGAAACGTGGTTTTATCGGGGACGAGATGATTACAGAAAAAGTAGAATATGAGGATATAAAAAGAATTGCCCTTAAAAAGAAGCAATCACTGAGAAAAACTCGAAAAAACATTAATTCTAATATTAAAAGAGAGAATGATGCCAATGCATGATTTAGAGGAGATTTTACAAAAATTAAAGGATGGAAAAATTGAAATTGAGGAAGCTATCACATCTATAAATCTATTCGGTCTTGAATTCGTTGGAGAGGGGGCAAAGATGGATACGAGTCGTCAAATAAGACGAGGGATACCAGAAATAATTTTTACGGAAAATAAGAGCCCCAAACTCGTTGTTGAAATTGTTTCTTCTTTAATGGAATCTCATCAGGTGTGTTTACTTTCACGGGTGTTACAACGACACTTATCTCTTCTAAAAAAGGAATTCGGCACGTCTTATAACTTAAAAGTTTCATCAGATTCAGAACCCTACACGGTGACCATCAAGAAGAAAGATTATTCCCCGCCTATTCCATCTCAACGAATAGGTATACTTACAGCAGGATCTTCAGATATACCAATTGCGGAAGAAGCGGAAGCTATTGCTCGTATAATGGGTGTAGAAGTCATTTCATTTCATGATGTTGGAATTTCAGGAGTTCATAGGTTATTCGCTCCCTTGAAAGAGCTTGTAAAACAAAATGTAAGAGTTATCATTGTAGTTGCTGGAATGGAGGGCGCTCTTCCATCAATTGTATCTGGTTTAGTGAGAACCCCCGTAATTGGAGTACCAGCATCTACTGGTTATGGTTATGGCGGAAAAGGAGTTGCTGCATTAATGTCTATGCTTCAAAGCTGTTCTCCTGGACTAGTTGTCGTTAATATTGATAATGGGATCAATGCTGGAGCAACAGCTGCGTTGATTGCTAAACAAAGTAAATAAATATCGATCATCGCATGAAAGAATGTGTAAGTATAGCCAAGTTTGAGAGAGGTTTCAGGTAAATGTCGGACGAAAATTCAAATTTAGATCATGGGGACGAAAAGAAAGAGGAAGAAACAGTAAAGGTTGATGAAGAGGAAAAACCTTCGACTCAAGCAGAGGAAAAGCCACCAAAAAAGAAATACGTTTTCAATTGTACCAAATGTGGCCAATGTTGTGAAAAACGAGAATTTGTCTCCGTGTCTTTTGCTGATATTCGGAATTGGACTCAGTCAGGGATTATCAATTCAGTTTTTCCTCATCTAAAAATGCAGACCTTCCCAACTCAACTCCAAGGAGAAATCCGAGATGTTGTTTCTATAGTCATTGCTGCAAAAGAGAATAGCGGTTGTCCTTTGCTTGACCAAGAAAATAAGCTTTGCAACATCTATCACTCTATGCCTTTAGAGTGTCTTGCTTTTCCACTTGGATATAACGGAACCCAGTACTACATTAAGGATAAATCTGTTCCTGGATTGGGAAATGGGACAATGACAAAAGATCAACTCATTCATGATCGTGATAACGCCCGAAAGGATTTTGAGGCCCGAGTGGAAACTCAAACACTCCTCCCGTTCACCTATACGCTTTTCATGCAAAACCTTATTGAACAACAACAAAAAATCCGCGATGAAATGCCTGAGGATAAGCGGAAACAGTTAGACGATATTCTAACGGCCGAAGAGTCAAAAGAATAAGTAAATTTATTTGTGAGTAGGTGAGTACTCACATTTTGAACAAACCCACTTAGCAAAGGGTAGTATCAAATTTTCTCTTCCTTCCTGGATAGTATTTTCAGAATAAGGCAGCAAATTTCCAACGCCACATTCAGGACAAGGTGGGGTGGTGATAATGCTTGTATCTTGTGGTAAATAACTGTTTAAAGACAGAACCTCTTTTGAACTACGCGATTTAGATTTAGGTGTAGTTTTTTTGGTTTTTGTTGTAGTGGGTTTACGAGTGGTTTTGGTCGCTGTTTTTCTTGGTGTAGTTTTTCGCACAGGAGTTTTACGGGTAGTTTTTGTGGCACTGGCCTTTTTTACTGTCGATTTACCCACTTTAATTCTTGGAGTAACTTTTTTTGCAGCGGAAGAGGAGCGAGTGGTTTTAGTTGCTTTTTTCTCCTTTTGTCCTTCGGCTAATTCTGGTACCAGACCTTTTTTTGGGATCGATTCTATACATTCTGAAAATTCACGAGATTCTTCGCCTTGATCAATCGTTTGTACACGAAAAGTTAACCCATACAATCTACGAATCTCAGTCGCAGCAGTTGATGAAATAAAGCGAGTTTTGATTGTGGCATCTCTTCCTATCCAGATCCAAATTTTCCTTTTTTCGTCATCAACAAGGATGAAAACTACTTTAGGTTTAAGATCTTTAAGAGAGAACGCCACTGGATCCCAATGGCCGTCAGAAGTCACTGAATATGCTACAAGTCGTGTCAATTAATCATCTGCTGCCTTTTTACACTATATGGAGTGTCTCTTGCAGGAAGAGTTAAAAGTTTCCCATCCAATTCTATTAACATTAATTACTTTGGAGAGGGAGGATCAATTGTAGTATCAACAGTTGCAACTATTGCTTTCGTCCTAACAATAAGAAGCGGAATATTCCGAATTTTCACGGTTTTTTGTAGAAGAACATGAGTTTTTGTATAATTAACTCTCTCACCAACAAGGAAATCAAATATACGTTTCTTATCATAGTAGTCCAAAGGAAGATTAACTGTAAAATTCATCTCTCGAAGCAATAAACCACTCAATGACGATAGCTTTCGTGTGACTCTAATATAACCCGTGTCAAGATTGATTGTATATCCTCGTACAGGAATATTAAAACGGTTTAATTGTGATTTTTTTTGGATTTTCGCTTTTGATAGGCCGAGGCTTGACCTTGTAGGGAGGTAGAAGGCTATTATGAAAATTGCTATAGTTAATGGAATAAAAGCCCATAACATATTAGGGAAAAACGATAAAGGATCACTTATGCGCGCTACAGCTGTGTCAAAAGATGTATTTTCAAATAATGGTGGTCCTGGCTCAATATCTGTTGATGGTGAGGTCATAATACTATTTGATAGGAACAGTATTGACCCAGTAATACATACTGAGACCAAGATGACATATGATATCTGAAAAAGTCGTATAGTAGTAATTGGACCTCGTAACATAGCTGTTTCACTTTGAGAATTTATGTTTCTTGAATAATATTTTTCAATTCACGTCCATGTATCTGAACTAGTTCGATTAGTCGATTCATAAAGCGATTTTCAGAATTAGCATAAACTAATTTGAATCGTGGATGAATGTCTTCTGTGGAAATTAAATGTTGAGTTCGTAAATACTTTAAATCTCTATATATTGATTTACTTTTCTCTGATATTCCTAAACTTCTTGCTAATTCTATTCCTGAACTTCCTTTTGGGTAGAGTGTAACCAATTGCATAAGAATCAACCGTTGATGCAATGATAGTGGAGATGTAAAGAGATATAGAATCGCTGCATAATAATCACGAGTTAAGTCAAGCATACGGTTTGATAATGTGTCCACGTAATCTTTGATTTCAGGTTTCACTTGAGCTGTAGTATTTAATGAAGCGAGGATTTTTTCTAAGGTGTCATTATCCTTTTTTTCATCCTCAGAGATTCTAAATGTCATAATTTCCACTTATTCTTTATATATTCTGGGGTTTATTAAGTCTAAAGGAGGTGTATTAGACCACACAAATAAACTCTTGATCATCAGGAATAAATTGGGATTGGGTTGTTATTTGAAAAGGTTTTTTTGAGGATCCTATGTTGAAGGTTTATGGGAAAAGAATTCTGAATAGGAGAGGAATGATGGTCAGCGAGCAAAATGATCAATCAATCAATTATGAAACTGCAATTAAGGGTACAACGCTTGATGTCTATTTTTATTTACTGAGAAAAAAGGAAGCTGCAGGAGTTCGAGAGATTCAGCGAGGGTTAGGGTTGTCCTCTCCAAGTGTATCGAGTTATCATTTAGAAAAACTTGAAACGTTGGGAGTAATACGAAAAAATAGATTTGGAAACTTTGAAATCGCAAAAAAAGTTGATATTGGAGCTCTAAACCAATTTATTCTGATAAGAAATTATACTTTACCCCGATTCCTCTTTTATGCTGTTTTTGTCTCTATTCTTTTTGCAGGGTATCTTCTCTTCTTTCTAACCTTGCCACTAACCACAAGCAAAGTTTTCGCACTTCTTTTCGGTGGAATAGCTACGATAATTTGCTGGGTTGAAACCTATTTATCATGGCAGAAACGCCCATTTTAAAAAAAATTAGCGAAATCTTACTCTTTCACTAATGTCAATTGCAGGAAATTTCGGTTCTTGTTCAGTTTGCCGCCACAATTCATCCATCTTGAATTCTTCAAGTAAAGCGGCCACTTCTTTGACAAAATGAATCATTTCACGAATTTTTCGCGAGAAACGGTACATAGTTACTTCATCTAAGCGGTAACCTAAGAAAATTCTGAGATCTTCGTTGGGTCCGGTTGTAATCACTCTACTAGTGAAATATTTACCTTGAATCTGAAGTAATCGTCTTAAAAAGGATGATATGGTATGATCGGGCTCTTTCTTAAGACTAGTTAAACCATTCGAAAAGAACGATATATGGGTATAATTACTCTCTAAGGCAATATGAATATCAGGACAGTTTTTTATGGGAAGTAAAATATTAAAGGCATTATCATGATTATCCTTTAAAATAACATGTTTTATCCTAAGGAGGTCTAACCAGTGTTTAATTTGTTCCACCTTTTGAGGAAGAACTGTTTGTGCCTTTACAGGGTGTGTAGATCGCATTTCTTATATTCCCTTGAGTTTCTTCAAGATAAATCTGTTCTAAGAAGACCCGTTAAACACGGTAACGTCTCATTCTTATATCCATAAAGGTTTTCATTCAACTTTTTACTTTGATTAAATTTAAGGTATCTCAATTATACACCATTGTACCACTCATTCTATGGAAAAATACTTGGATTTAAATATGGAACAAGAGCCATAATTACACTTTGTTTGAGAATATCGTATCGGGTAACAAAGTTCTGACTGAAGAATCCTACAACACCCTGTTTCTTTTTAATATCTGAGACTCCACTTTTTAGTTCTGCAAGATCTCCAAGTTCGTGATATTCCTGAGTAGTCAAGGCAGTATACCATTCTAATGGTAGAGGGATTCCACACCCCCTGACTGTTTCTATAGCTAACTGATGTCCTATAGATGAATAGACTATTATGCGTGCACTGTTTGAATTTAGTTTTACTATGCCTCCCTCAATTCCTACAAAATAATCGTATCCTGGATAGTTTTCACGAGCTTGTATAACTCTCAATTCCGAATGTTCTCGTGTTTGATCCTCTCCGATAGGTTGAGAAGCATTAGCAGTTGGTACGACGACTTCTTGCGAATCAACAATCGGATCTTTAAAAAAGAGTTGAAAAGCATCCAGACTAGCTTTTATTTTTACTGGATTCTTACTAGCCACTAGAACTTTTACGTTTTTCATGGTAACAACGTCCTTATCATAATAATTGATCTTCTAGCATATGTAGGAGGCGAGATGATATCGTCCACGCTGGTTTGGTTTCTTGGTACAGAGAAATCTGTTGGAAATTTGGATTACTGACAAGATTTGTCTTAAATAACAGTGATGACTCACCAGATTGAAACCCTCCTATTATAAATACAGCATCCTCATCTACTAGACTTTTTAAACTTGATACATTACCAGAAATCTTAGTAGGTGTTTCTAGAAGATATATTTTATTGTGATCAAATTTCTGGATTAATTTTTCCAGCGTACATCTAGTTACTGACAAAATGGGCTCTCCTTCAACGGGAATACGCTTTTTATATAATAGCTGTGAAAACAAGCCAACGAAGCGATTATAGTTTACTGGAATTCTCCAATGAGAAGGAATGTGTATACACTGTTCTGTATAAGTATGAATAATAATTTTAAGAATATTATTAGCAACAAGAGGAGAGTAGAGTAGATTTAATAATGAATAGAAAACAATATCCGGTCTACCACGTTTTTCTTTGTCAGATAATTTTGTCATAATTGAACCGTGAATGGCTGTATCTAAAAGAATCCCTCGATTTCTTTTACGTGTTGTCGTTTTCCAATCTTTTCGTATTAATGGAGTGTTTCTAAGGGATTCGGGAATCAATTCAAGAGCCGATTCAATAAAAATGATTGTTATAACCATACTTTGTCAAATCAACCTTTTCTCGATTAATTATTTGTCTTTAACGTCCGAATAAAATTAAATAACAAAGATATCGTCAAATAAAGGATAGCCCGACGATATTCATATTTAACGGAAATACAACATTTTAATTTTCCTGATCTGGAGAAAATTAATCACATATCACAAAAAAATAATTCTCAAGAAAAATAACCCCAATTCGGGAAACGTGCGATTGACTACGAGATGATTCTTGGACTTTACAGTCCTTTAAGCGTATAAATTCAAACAGGTGTATTTCTAATCAGTGAGAGACTTATGCTTCGCAATTTAAAATTACCGAAAAATTTACGTACCATCCACCACCCTGGACGAAAAGTGGATATATGGATCAATAGTCGGAAGGTAGAAAGAATTAACGATTTTTCCAGTGGAGACCAAGTATTCCTAAAGCAATTCATCCTGAATCTAGAAGAAATGGGATGGATAGTTTCAGTTTAAAAAAAATGATAAAAGGAAGTAAACGCCTTTTATTAGATATACGTATCAAGGACTGCATGTAAAGGTAAATATTCCTCTTCCTCTGGTGTATGGTCCTTTAATGTCAAAACTAATCGTTTTACTAACTCTTTATCCTCTAATTTTGAGAAAAATTTATCATAAGTTGGGGCTTGAACTTGTGCTAAAATATCTCCAACTTCAGCAAAGTAACTTTCAGACAAATCCTCGTTATTTAATAATTCAATCAATATGGGGAATGTTTCCAATTTTTTAGCCATGCACACATCTCTAATAGTTAGTTTCTCTTCTTCTTGTGCAATTTCTAGATGTCTGATTAAACTCTCATATGCTTCCTTTGTACCAATTTCCTGCAATGCATATATTGCCTGTAATCGTGTATAATCCTCTGAAGAAGGTTCATTCAAAATTTTATCAAGAGCAGGGATTCCGCTTGGGGCTCCAATTTTACCCAAAACTTCTGCTAAAGCACCACATTTTAGGTCCTCATCACACGTTTTAAGAGCAGCAGTTACGTAGGGAATAGCAAGTTCTCCAAATCGAGCAATTACTGCACGAACTGTGGTTTCCTGACGAGCAGCCGTTTGACCAAGAAGAGAAATAGCGGGTTCAATTGCTTTTTCATCCTTCATCTCAGCAAGGGCATAACCTGCTGCTAATCGAATATCCATCTCCAACGTTTCATTTAATAATACTTCATGCATTTTAAAGCTCGCAGACAGAGAACGCTCTTTCATCGCCCCGAGAATGAAGGCTAACTGTTGTTGCCGTTTAGACGGAACCGAATCAAAAACGTCTATTATCGATGGTACACGGTCTGGCCAGCATTCTAACCACATTGTCTCTCTATGGCACTTCACAAAGGCTGGAACATCAAATTCTGCAATCTGTTCTGCTATACAGTAAAATTTCAGAAATTTTCTTTGTAGAAAGGGGCACTTTGTCTTATCATTCATGTAAGGAACGCCTGTACGCCACGAAGCTGATTGATAGGCAATAACACTCAAAAAAATACTAAATTTACCGAAACTATAGGTTAAGAAAACCATCATTATTATCATTGCGGCAATTATTCCCAAAAAATCAAAGTTAATTACGAGAATTGGGTAAATTAGAGTAAAGAAAAAGTACCATCCACCTAATACAAGAAATACCATACTAATTGCTCCTATAAAATCTGAAACAAAATCAGGAGCCATCTCAGTGAGTATCAAGGGATTATCAGTTTGGTCATCGGACATACTTAGGGTCACCTTCAGGAAATATGAAAATAGTAGTTGTTTGCTGAAAAAAAACTGATTCGAGAATATAATTTGAATATTTGCTTTATTACTATAGACATTTTTGTTTGGGTAGTTTAGTTGAATGTCTTCAAATCCACATTTTACGACATTTATTAGGCTCTACCTTCGAAACTAACTAGCTTTTATCCAGCTTTTTCCAGAAACCACAAATAGTGCCCCGACTAGTCGAGATTGGTAGAAATAAATGTACTCTCCAACGCTTGTTACCCTGGATCTAACTGAAAATAAAGTTATTCCAAAAAAAATTATTGAACGCCAAGTGGTCGAGGCATTTCTAGGAGGTAGAGGGATTGCAGTATATCTAGCTTATGAAACCATTCCTGTTGACACAAGTCCACGCGGATCAGACAATAATATATTCTTTGGGACAGGAGCTTTAACTGGATCAATAATCCCTTCTTCTGGTACAGCTATAGCCACATTTAAGTCACCCCACACTAATACATTATGCACAGCAACAAGTACAGGTCATTTTGGAGCTTATCTAAAACATACAGGGTACGACTTCTTTCAGATCAAGGGGAAAGCGAAATCACCTCAGTATATTGTGATCGATGAGTTTGCTGATATTACCCTTGAGAATGCTTCTGAAATTTGGTTAGAAAGTGTTGAAAAAACTGACACTATTTTAAGGCAAAAATATGGCCAGAAATCATGCGTTGCCTCTATAGGAAAAGCAGCTATAAATCAAGTCATGTATACAGGTGTTGTAGTTGATCGAACGCATTTTTTCCAGCGAGGAGGATTAGGAAGCGTTCTTGCATCTAAGAACATCAAGGCAATTGTACTTACTGATCCCCCAGAACCTACAAATTTACCTGAATTCACCGAGGATGAATTATCACTCTTTAAATCTATATTACTAAACCATCCCTGGAGTCAGTTGTTGCATACTCAAGGTACGTACTCAGCCATTCATCAAATAATTAAATATGATAGTCTTCCAACAAAAAATTGTTCCAGAAAACTGACACTTCAATCAGATCAAGTTTCATCTTTTCATGGATATGGTGAAGCTTACGACTGTTGGCAATGTTCTGTTAAATGTGAAAGAAACTCCTATCAGAACTTTGTAGCATTAGGCCCTAATCTTAAAATAATAGACCATGAATCTATTCAGGCAGCTATAGTAAAATGTGATGAAGAGGGACTCGACCCCATATCAACAGGTGCTGCTTTAGCATCCTTATTTCATATTCAGGAAGACAAGCGTAAACTTTTAAATATAGATCTAGGATTTAACTGGGGGGAATCCCAAATCTATTCTCTCATCGACGACATCATCCAAAAAAGGGAATTAGGAGACAAACTAGCTCGGGGAGAAAATTACCTGTACAAACAAACAAGTGAACCTTCCCCAATGATTAAGGGACAGATGACAGGAATGTTTTACTATCCTAATTGTCCAGTCTTGAGCATGGATCTTAGTTCCGCTCCGTATGGAGCTACTCATTTTAAAACAGGAAGCTTAGTTTATCCAGAATTTCTTGGATACCCTTTCCCACTCTCTCCTCAGTCGATAAAAGGAAAAATTAAGTTAAAGATTTTGTTTGAAAACCTTAGCGCAGTTCTGGACTCACTAATTCTTTGTCCACGATTCTTACCGATGTTCTTGACGTCAGACTCCATTCTAAATAAATTTCCCTCAAGATTAAGAGGTGTTATTTTACAGACAATGCCAATAAGACTATTATCCAGTATTTTGTATAATAATTCAACAGTCTCTCCATTAATTAACCATTTTAATTCCTCAAATGGTTCTAGTACCAATATTCTGGAGATAGGAAATAGAATTACATTGCTAGAACGCCTTTTCAATACACGAGCAGGTTTATCTCCTTCTAATGACGTCTTTCCTCGATATCTTAAGGGAAAAAGTGATTTTTACAAAAAACAAAATGAACTAGTAACTTCGTATTATAAAGCGAAGGGCCTGAATCCTGAAGGCCTAGTCAAATTAAACACGTTGAAGAAATCAAAGCTGCTTGGGATAATCAGGATCTAGTTTCAAATTAAATTGTTATTGACCAGATCCTTTTCTTGGTCTGAGAGATGAACCCTTTAACATATTTAATATATTCGACAAGTAAGCCACAAATTTCTCATCAACTGTGGTAAAACCAACTTCATCAGGTAAGACAACGGCTTGATCTTCATCCTTGACGGCTAATATCCCAGTAATTTTACTAGCACCTTTAGATTTTCGTAAATTTATATTTACTTGATTACCAATCTCAGTAAACCATTTTTTACCCTTTTTACTGAAATCATAGCTTGTAAAAATCCAAATTCGTTTTCCTGCGGGAATAGATTTGAGATCAGCAGATGAAAGAATAGTAGGATCGGACATATATAACGTAACTCGTTTAGAAGCTTTTTCTATTAGCTTCATAAAGTATTCATTGATCGCATGATTTGTTGATAATTTTAGTAACCGTAAATATGAAATTGGCTCATTTTCAGATAATTCAGTCTCTAAAGTTTCCAAAACATCGGCTTGCTGTGAGTGGGAATCTTTTATCCCGTTTAGAATTTCATTGGTTTTGTTTAAAAATTCTGAGAGATAAGTTTCAATTTCATTATTCAATGATTGGATAAACTTGGCCATTTTCCCTTTGTTTTCTAAATTAGATTTTTCTATATCATTATTGTACGATTCTAGATCTGTAGATAAATTTTTTGAAAATTCACTACTCATCACTTCCACTTTCATACTCAGGTCGGACTTCAATGTTGTCAATTGTGTAGTTGACTTGACAATTCGCTCCGTCATTACTTCCGTCAAATCAGCTAAAATTGATTGTATTTCTTCCCGTGATTTGTTAACCTCATTGATTGCACGTTGAATACTGTCGGTAAAATCAAGAGAGAGCTGTTCAATATTTTGGGTTGAGTCTTCATTAAAACCTTGTAAAACATCCTTCAGGCCATCTCGTAATTCTGAAAAATCCAATTGCTCTCTTTCCTCATTTAGATAATTATGCAGATCGGTAGTAAGAGTCATTTGAGAACTTGAAATTATATCGGATAATTCTTCGATAGATTTTGTCAAATCTTCCTCAGATTGAGTGTGAATAGCGTCAAAAGAGGTTTGTAGATCAGGTAGGTTACTTTCAAAGTCTTCAAGCTGAGTACGAATTGAATCAGAGACGACAGATTTTAACCGTTTATTTGCCACTGTGACTTTGGAATGAATATCTCGCAAACCAAATGGATCTTCTTTGCTTGAATCGATATGATATATAGATTCGATTCTTTTCAAAGCTTGACTTATATTAGTTTCGACAATAACGTCTAAATTTTCAAGATTCGACTCAATAGCTTTGTTAAATTGAGCTAATAAATCATGTAGCTTTGTTCTAATAGCAGACACTTGAGAACTATAAGATTTCATAAAATTTGTCATATTATCAGAGAGTGTATTTTGTAACTCTAAGTTAGAGGAGGTTTTTTCTTTTACCAAAGTGTCGAAAGCGCTAGAAAATTGTTCTGTGATTTCAGGAACATTACTCTTGAATTCTTGGTCTGAATCAGAAACTATTCCTTTGAGATCTGTATTAAGCCTTGCTACTGTATTTTCCATACCCTCCTTCAATGACTCAATTTCACTTCGGATCGATTGAAAGGAAGTGTCAATTTCGGAGGTAACAAATCCTGAAGTGACTCCAAGCTGATTTTCTAGTTCCGTTAGTGTATCAGAATAATATAAATCAATATTTTCGCTTGTACGATTCAGGTTGGTTAACATAGTCTGTAAAGATTCATTAAGAATTGATTTAAGCTTATCTCCACTCTCATGAACCTGACGAATTAATGTTGTTACCTCAGACATCGTTGAATCTGAAAAACTGTTGTGGTAGGAAAGTAGGTCTTCCAGTGAGTCCTTAATATTCTTGTTTTGAGTTGTAGCATTGGATTGAATTTGATTAATAAAACCTAATATATCCGTAGGCCCTTTTTCTTGATATTTGGTAATGTTTGCTTTCTGTAAAGAAATAACTTCATCCAAACTGCTTCGATTTTCCGCAATAAACTCATTTAGGGTACTTTGATTTTCTTCAAGGGTTTTCTCGAGATTCGATTTAAAACCACTAAAGGATGCTTTCTGTGAAAAAGCTTCTATTGTTTCAATTAAAGTGTCTTGTTGTTCTTTACTTTTGTTATTAAGCTGTTCTAACTGATTTGATAGCTCTAAATTATATTCAGATTTGACTTGACTAAAACCCTCTTTAATTACGTCTAATGTGCGTTCTAAATGGGTTTGTAAATTTTCATTTAACGAACTAACAAATTCTTGCGCCTCAGATTGACTCTGTGAAAATATGGTAGTTATTTCACTCCTAAGTTGAGTTAGTTTGCTCTGAAGAGAGGTTTCAACAGCAGAAATATTTGTAACGCCTTCCGAAGTCAAACGAGAATGAATGCCTCCAACTCCTGTTTCAATTCCCTCAAGTAATTGTTGGAAATTGCGAGTTATTGCTTCTAACTCTGTATTCATCACTTTAGCTCTCTGATCAAATCGATTCTCAACTTTACTCAGATAATCTTCTTGAAGAGCAGAAATACCAGATTGAAATTGATCTGATGAGGCAATTACTTTCTCAATTTCATTTTTACTTTCATCCAGTGTTTCATTAGTTATAGATTCAATTCTTTGTTGAGAATTAGCAAGTTTTTCGTAAATTTTACTTACGGAACCACTCGAAGATTCTGTATATTCTTCTTGTAAACTTTTGTTAGTGCCTTCTAATGAATCTTTCAAGGAAATTCTAAATTGATTTGTACGCATTGGAATTGAGACAAGCAAATTTCTTAATAATTGTTCAATAGATTGAGATAGGTGTTGTAATCTAGTAATATCCAGTTCTTTCCGACTCACCGATTGGTCAATTAAATCAGAAAAATTGTTGATTAGCTTTTCAAACTCTGCTCCTTGTTGGGCTAATTTAGCTTTTGCAGAATTTCTTAAAGATTCAACAAGATCGATTACTGATTTTTGAGTGTGTCGGTAGCTTGTTTCCAATTGATTAAGTTCTGTAGTTTGACCGGCTTGCAATTGGCTTAGAAATAAGTCTCTTACTGATTCTAGCTTCTGCTCTGCTGTAATCTCCGAAATCTCTGTTTCAAGAACATTTAATGAGATTTTTTGTTCTTGGATTAATTCCTTTGCATCTTCAGTGAACTCAGTAAACTCTGTCTTCATTTGTTCTGAACTTGCAGTGATTGCTTTATCAGTTTGCTGAACAACAAGTTTTAGAGCCTCGTTTATATCATTATCAATTTCTTTTGATAAATCTGAAATTACTGCCTTCAATGCGTTTAGTACATCATTTTCGAGTGAGGTTCTCACATGTTGATGTACTTCATTTATGAATTCCTTTTCGTGTTTGCGAGATTCTTGTAATCCGGTGTTTAAATTAACTTTCAGGTCACTGCCAACAGTATCGGTGTTCGAGTAGAATTCTTGTATCCTAGTAACGGATTCAGTTTCAATTGCACCTAGTAGATCATTAAATTGAGTTTGGATGCTATTAATTTTTTCAACTGAGGATTTTATAATCTCATTTAACTCTTGTTCATATTTAGTGATAGAATCTTTGAGAGAACGGGTCCCAGAGTCAGGCAAGTTTTGAAATTCATCAATGGCTCTACCCCAGTGTTTATCTAATTTCGATGTCCCTTCTGAGATACTTGTCTGAACAGAATTTTGAGTTTCAGTTATTTTTGTATTCATTGAAGTAACTACTTGATCCACCATCTCGTCTAACTGCGAGTGGTTAAGTTTTTCTTTTCCTTCTATGGCCTCCTTTATTGATACCTCTAATTCTTCATTTTGAGTTTTTAGAACTTTGAACCCGTCATTCACTGTTTCCTGAAACTTGTTTAATGCTTCTTCTACAGAATTTTTTGAGCTATGAAATTCCTCTTTATAATTCTCTTTCATATTTTCTATGAGAGCCATATTCTCAGTGAGCATTCGTGTTAATGCAGAAACGGGTAAAGTAGCGGAAATACGTCCTGTTTCTTCGTTCAGTCTAATAAATTCTTTTTTTATCAATTCTGAAATTGCTTGCTCAGCTTTTTCTTCTTGTACATCAGAAATAAGAATAAGATCATGTTTGGTTTGACCACCAAAGGATATTAATGTGTTTAAGATTTTTGTTTCACTTTTTTTTAGTGTAAAACTAACTTCTGGAGTTGTCATATTTATCAACTTCATGTTCTGCCTTTTCATAAATTTAATCAGGAGCTTTGATCTTCAAAAATTGCACTACCAATTCTAATCATTGTGGAACCCTCCTCGAGTGCAACGATATAATCATTACTCATCCCCATGGATAAGATTTCCATTTCAATATTTCTCAGGTGAGGGCTTTGTTCAGCTAATACATCAAAGATTGACCGCATTTTTCTAAAATATGGTCGAGTTTCTTCTGAGGGGATGAAAGGTGCTATCGTCATTAATCCTTTTATTTGTAAATGGGACATCTGAGTCAATTCATTCATCAAGTCGATTAAGTAGCTCTGGTCTGGTGGAAAACCAAACTTCGTCCCATCCTCAGATATATCTATTTGGATCAAGCAATTCACATTTTGACCAATTGTTACAGCTCTCTTTTCAATCTCTTTTGCTAATTTTATATCAGCCAATGAATGGATCAAAGTAAATTTTCCAAGTATAGATTTGACTTTATTTCGTTGTAAGTGGCCAATATAGTGCCATTCCGCATTAGAAGCTTCACATTTCTCAATTTTGGAAAGTGCTTCTGAAACACGATTTTCTCCAAAGATTGGTGATTCTAGATGTTGTAAAAGATTTAATATTAGAGCTACAGGCTGATTTTTAGTTACTAGTACAAACTGTGGATGTTTTTCATCTCGGATATAGTGAGAAAGTTGTGAACATACATTTTGATATCTATTAACAATCTGTTCGACATCTATGTTCACATTCACTCATGATCCCAGCTTTGTGCTCTTATTTTTCCAGTATTTGTGATTTCAATTTGTAATTATTTGTAAGAAGTCTGTTCAAAAATGAATTAAGAGTATTTGTTTCAGTCTAAAATTGATTACGATCTTAACGGAAACACTGTTAGTAACCTTAATTCCTATACATTCATGTTTAATAACTAACTTCAATAAGAGATCTGATTTTATGAAATTTATTGCACAACCCCAAATTTCGGAAGAGGAAATATCCTTAGTTTCTTCAACTATTCGAAATGGCCAATTTGTTGAAGGAAAAAATGCAAGAGCCTTAGAAAAAGAATTTGCAGAATTTGTAGGTGCCAAACATGCAATATGTGCAGTGAATGGGACTGCGGCATTACATCTTGCTATGGAAGCAGCAAATATATTACCGGGAGCTGAAGTTATTACCCCTGCATTTACTTTCATTGCCTCTGCTAATTCTATTACATTTGGAGGGGGTATACCAATCTTTGCAGAAATAGATCCTGAAACTTATACTATAGATCCCGAAAGTATAAAAAAATTAGTGACACCTCAAACAAAAGCTATTCTTCCTGTGCATATTTTTGGTTTACCCAGTGATATGAATATCATTAGGGATATTGCGGAGGATCATGATTTGGTGATTATTGAGGATGCCTGTCAAGCTCATGGGGCAAAAATCGATGGTCAACATGTAGGTACGTTCGGAGATATGGGATGTTTCTCCTTTTATGCAACTAAAAATATGATTAGTGGAGAAGGTGGGATGATTGTTACCGATGATGATGATCTGGCTTCGCGTATTAAAAGCCTCAAAAATCATGGCAGGGGTCCAAGTGGAGGATATGAACATCACAGAATTGGTTACAATTATCGTCTTCCAGATCCGTTAGCTGCAATTGGATTAATTCAATTAAGAAAATTACCATCAATGCTAGAAAAACGAAAAAGGAACGCTGAGGCACTGAGACAAACAATATCAGAGCTAGAGCATATAAATATTCAAAAAACTCCTATAGGTTACACCCATAGTCATTATGTTTGTGCACCCGTAGTTGATGAGAATAAATACTCAGTTGATAACGTGATTAAGGAGTTAAAAGCCAGAAACATTGCTTCACGACGAATTTATGCTCTAGGATGTCATAAACAACCAACTTACCTTCAGGGAATAAAAGAATGGCGTTGGAATATGTACGTGAATTACCCCGATTATAGCACAGTTAATCTACCTATAACTGACCGAATATCGGAAAACCACTTTGAAGTTCCAATTCATCCAGGAGTCACAGAAACAGAAGTTGAGATAATTAAAAATGCTTTAAAAGAGATCTTTGGTTGAAAAACTTTAGCTGATATGGCCAGGCATCCAATCAATAAGATAATTTCTACCAATCTCACTGAATTCGATTTTTATCTTTACAAGCTTCTCGAAAAGCGCCTCACTCATTGTTTCAAGTTGTAGGTTTTCTAAAATTTTATTTAACTTGGGTTGGGTATTTTTAATACCAGCTATTAATCTTGAATATTCCCCTAATGGTTTTTCAGTCAGAAGTTCGTTACCGTAGAACGATTTATCACTTGTTAGACCGCCAGAGAGAATTTTGAGACCTTCATCAGGATTAAAACTATTAGGATCCTTACACAACTTCATGAATTGGTCAAAACTTTCTTTGTAGGGATGAAATATATTTCTAGAAATTACCCCCCTTAGATACATCTGTGTGGTTGATTTTGCTAGTATTAAGGAGAAGGGTATTGATGTCATATACTCGGTCATACGCATATTTTCGCTTTTCAGAACTTGCTCCGCCTCATCTTGGGCACGGTGGTAGATATCAAGGGGTAATACGATTCCAGTTATTTCTCTGTAGTCTGTTACTATTGAACCAGCCCCTAGTTCAAATTTTACCCAATACATTCCTAATCCAGTGATCAAAAAATAGGGTTCCCCTGTCGTTTCTTCAAATCCAGTCATGGCAAGCTCTGGTAATAGGATGACTGTATCTTGGAATATCTTTTGCACTGGTTGATTCAAATAGAAGCCATTGAAGGATGAATCGATCATAGTTTGCCAAGAAGGAATGAATAGTAATTGATCTAGTGCACCAAAAACTGATTCACGAAGTTTTACGATTTCAGCTTCTATAGCATTTATTCGATTTTGGATTTTGTCAAAAATGGCCTGTTTATTATAAGACCCAACACGATAAGGAAATTCGTTATCACTTTGAAATCTCTTAAATTCACGTATGGATATCCCAGTTATTTCCTCAAGTTCTGCATAAGAGAGATTCTGTTCATAATATGCTCGAGTTCCCTCTAAAATCTTCTTTTCTTTATCCAACTCAGCAATTTTACCAGAAATTTCTTTCTCTCGTTGTGACATTCCAAAACAATCCAGTTTTTTTTCAATGAAAGATTATTATTGAATAAAGCCAACGAATTTTTTTCCACGAAGTTCTAATTCTTCAAATTTTGTCTTTTTCCTAAACATCAGATTGAGTTGCTCGACTGGAACAAGACTTCTTAGACGTATTACTTCAGTTAAGGCATAGAGATAACCTTCATTTACATTAATAATCTTAGCAATATCTTTTGCCTTACCTTGCTTTCCAGAGAGACAATATGCCTTCAGATTTGTTAACTTTGCCGTAAAAGACAAGAGTTCCCCTTTCAGATAAAGGAACGACACTGATTCGTCAGAAATCTCACGAGCTTTTTTCAATATATTGTTGAAAGTGTGAATTGCACTCTCAGATCCAGTGTAATTGATATACTTTGAATCCCTTCCTACACCAATCACAATAATCGGATCAGCGTAAAAATGTTTCTTTTGATTTTGTTGCTCATCTAATAATATTATGTCAGCTCTGGGTATCTTAAATGTAGCTGCATTTGTCGGATCTCTTAAATCAATAGAAATCCTGACATCAAGTTCCTCCTCTGAACGGAATTCTCGAAGCATATCCGTAAGCTCTAATAGAAATTCAATTTGTGGTCCTATTAATATTACGGGAATTTTACTTAGAAGACCAAAAAATAATGCAGTTAAAGGATCTGAATAGCCTTTACTGTCTTTCTTTGTTGGAAATAATTTGAAAAGACTGCTTAATCCAAATTCAATCTCTTTTTCAGCAATAACTTCAGATTTTGGTGTTTCTTTAAGTTCCCCCCACCTTTCTAGCTCTTTTATCACCTCTGGTGATAGAGGTTGTCCATACGAATAATTTTTATTCAAAAGGCGCTTAATTCGTAGCGCGTTTTGTGAGAGGATGGATGCATTAGCATAGAGAGAAGTATTATTTTCCTTTTGCACCACTGCACTCAGTGTGATGACACGAAGTTCTCCAGTTTCTGTACGCTGATTCAATGTGGTATAGTAAATAAACGAAATGACATTCTCATCAGGAAAAGGAATAATTGCCTCACCTTCTAAATTCTCCGAAGCACTAGTCCTAACATTAGTGAGTGTGGAAACAACTGATTTTACTGCGATTTTCTTTGTCAATATAGGGTCTTTAATTGTTGTGAAAATCGCAATAGGTCCTACTTTCTCATCAAAAGCAGATAAAATAACATCAGCCATCTATATTATTCATCCAGACAATTCGTTGTTGTAAAAATATCGTACCGCTATTCATCTGAGGGTTATCAGTTAAGCACTTTATATTAATATTCGCTAACTCGTTGATATTTTTGCTATACTGTATATGTTGGCCAAGACTAAATAAGAAGTGCTAGTAAAAATCTTCGCGTTTCATCAGATGAGGAAGCGAGAAAACATGATTACAAGTAATTCCTTCTTATAAGTACTTATTTTTGATTTTTTCCCAGATTTTTAACGCTTGTTCTTTAGTTTCTAGGCCCCTAATAAGAACATTTCCCCCTTGAAATACTGAAATAGTTGTATCCCCTGAATAACTGAATGTAAAAGCAAGCTTACCTTGTTTCACTAATTTAAATTCATGCAAAATTTTTTCTAGAACTTGTTCCAATCTAATATCTTGCTTTCTCTCTGGAACGATCATAAAGGAGTTACTTCCGCATAATTCTACAGAAGAATATTCGGTTTTAGGTTTTTCAACTTGAAAATTTTCAGAAGAAGAACACACTTTACAGTTATTCGATTTTTGAATGGGGATCATATTAAAACTCAAATTCTGAAGATCAACAAATAATAAGGAGTTTACAAGCGCGGTATCCTTGTGAAGATGAAAATTTATTGCTTCATGAACTTGGAGTCCCGTTATTACAGCTAGAAGGGCTGGATGGATGCCTGTAATATCGCAACCTTCAAGGTCGTCATCATTTACTTCATGATAAAGACAAGCGAGACAGGGGGCCTTATCAGTGGAGTTGAATATCGCAATGTTACCAATTCTGCCGCTTACACCACAAAAAACGAAGGGTACACCTTTCTTCACACATTCACGGTTAATTACACGCCGAGTTTCAAAATTATCTAAACCATCAATGACTAGATCAATACTTTCAAGCAGTTCTGCGATGTTTCCGCTATTGATGTGGCAAGCGTGAGTATCTACGACCATAGATGGATTCAATCTCTTTAAATGCCTTGCTGCAACCTCAACTTTTGCTTGATTCAAATCTTCTTCGGTATAAAGTGGAGTTCTATGTAAATTAGTCTTTTCAATGAGGTCTCGGTCGACAATACGAAGGTAACCTACTCCCATTTCAGCTAGCAATAGACTGGAGAAGGTTCCAAGACCTCCAATTCCAACTATCAATATTTTCGATTGTTTCAACTTCTCCTGACCAGATTCACCAAAATTTGGAAGGACTATTTGACGCGAGAAATAGAGCTTTTCTTCTTCTGATAGCATTGTTTTTGTTTCCAGTTTGATACTTAGGAATGTAGAGAAAAACAAATCGGATGTTGATCCCTATTTATCGATGAAATATTTCAGTCTTAACGTAACTTATAAAGCTTCAGATTTGCTAGTAAGAGCAGCCAAAAGCCTTATATAGTGATGATTCTGAATATAGAGATATCTGAGGT
>NJBF01000044.1 GCA_003144275.1 Candidatus Heimdallarchaeota archaeon B3_Heim | reverse complement strand
GTTCATTTACAATTAGCTGTTTTAAGTGATCTTTTACTAGTCTGTTATAATCAAATCCTTGGAAAAACTAAGCATTTTCACTCTTATTCATCATTAGGAGGGAAAAAGTTTTGAACACCTCTGTTTAAAAATAATAGTAGAGTTTAAGAAAATGAAGTCTGATCAAGTTATTACCTTCTTGGGATTCTTAGGTATTTTATGTGCTATAATCAGTTTTATTCTTAGTGACATAGTCTTGGTGGTAGCTTTCATTATATGGTTTGTTATGGGATTCATTAAAATTATTCATGAAGACCAGAAATTAGCAATCCAATAAAATTTTTTCTTCTCATCACCTTTATTCCCATTTTCATTAGGTTTTCAACAGACAACAAGGTCTTGCAAGAGAAATTTCTCTCTATCCAGAGTCACATAAATAAGATTAATAATCTCTCAGACGAATCTCATAGTTATACAGAGAGGGTATAATTCTAATTGGTTTCTTGCAATGATGTCAAATAAAATTCACGGATGTATCGGTATTGATGTTGGCACTTCAGGAATCAGATTATTACTCCTAAATATAGAAGGAAATACTATCAAGAAAAAAATGGTCACCTTTGAACATTTAAGAACGAGTAACTATTACATCTGGGATGAACACAGAAGGATTCATCTTGCGCCACTTCTAAAAACTCTTAATCAAATGCTTCTTGATTTAGCTCATGAAGTAACTAATGTTCAGGTACAGTCCTTGAGTATTTCAAGTATTGGCCCCTCACTTGTGCTGCTATCTGAGAATGGGGAACCAATTAGTCCTGCTTATACTTATGCCTATAAAGGGGCTCATAGTTTTATCAAAAAATTAGATAGTAATTTTCAAATAAGGACTGGAAGTATGTTTAGTGGAGCACTACCTTATGTCCAACTTCTAAAATTAGTTGAAGAAGATAATTTCAAGGACTGCTTCAAGATTACTACTTTGAATGACTATATAACTTGGTATTTAACCGATATACCTGTAAGTGCGTTATTTTCCACCCTACCAAACGCTTCTTATACAGGACTATATTCAATGAAAAATGATGACTGGGATTGGCCACTCCTAAAGAACCTTGGCCTTCAGAAAACAATTCTACCAAAAATAATTCCTTTAGGTTCAATTTTCCCTTTGAGGAAAGAATTAACTAAACACCCCTTTTTTGTGAATACACAAGTCGCAGCTGGGACAATTGATGGAATCGATGCTTTCTGGGCTACAGGAAGTAGAAAAGAAAACGTAATCGTAGGTTCAGTAAGTACGACAGGTGCATTACGACGATGGCGAAATACTCGTAAAAAAATATTCAATAGTCGCTTAATTCAGTGTGTAAAAATTGATAAAAATTCTTGGGTAGAACTTATTCCATTTAATAACGTCGGTACCTCATTTAATTGGCTTGCTCATAATTTCAAACAAAATTTTGTTAACTATCTGACAGAAACACAGCATTTGAATATCGAAAAATTGGAGAAGGAGTCAATAATCATTTTCAGCTTGAATAATGAAGAAATTTCTTCTTACTTATTGGAACTACCGCTTTTCTTTCCATATATAGAAGGAGAACCAAGAGGACCTCAAGGAAGAGGAAATATTCAAGGGGGATTTATTATTGAGGAAAGTAAGTTACTACGTTCAATTGACTTGTATATTACACTGATTTTAGGTATTTCATTCATGTTTCGTCATAATTTTGATGTTCTCTTCTCACAGAAGGATTTTACTGAAATACGGTTAACAGGACTAATTGCACGAAAAAGTGCGTTATTCTTAACCATTCTTGCAACATTAACTAATCTGAACGTTGTAATCATGAAAAAAGAGCAATCTGTAGCTTGGGCAACTGCTATGCGTTCATTAACTTATATAAAAGAAATTAAAGAAGTCCCCAATCTTGAAACGTTTGATCCTGTAGTACCAAGGAAGGGGGAGATACGTGACGTTTTAGAAATCCTTTATACCCGATACTTGAAAGTTTATGAAAATCCTGCCATTTTTGATATGGTTACTTCTGATACCGAATTATTGGAGTTGTGAACAATGTACTCTGAATTTATTGCACTAGAGAATGGAATCACGTCTACTCAAAAAAGAGCTTTCTTAGAGAATTTAATCGATAGCTACGATCATCGATTAAACCGAGTTCTCATCATACCTCCTGATTTTACACGATTTCATTCAAATGCTGGTGAATTGGCAGAAATATTATATAACCTTCTCCGAAACCGATGTGAGATAACTATACTTCCAGCATTGGGTACACACGCTCCCTTAACACACGAAGAGAAAAGTTTAATGTTTGGTAATATTCCTAAGGAAAATTTCTTGACACACGATTGGCGGAATGATGTTGTTGACTTAGGAATAATTCCATCGGACTTTATAGAAGAAATTTCAGAACAGAAACTTCACTATCCAATTAAAGTAGAGATTAACAAGCATTTGAAAACGAATTTCGATTTGATTATTTCAATAGGTCAAGTTGTACCTCATGAAGTCGCAGGTATGGCAAATGGAAACAAGAACATTCTTGTTGGAGTCGGAGGCAGCGACATGATCAATAAAAGCCATTTTTTAGGAGCTTGTTATGGGATCGAGCGAATTATGGGGAGAATACCCACACCTGTTCGAGACTTATTCGATTATGTCTTTGAAATGTTTCTTGAAGACTTACCACTTATCTATGTTCAAACAGTCATGAAATCAAACACCGCTGGAAAAATTCACATGAAAGGATTGTTTGGTGGAGAAAAGAATGTTCCTTTTAGAAAAGCGGCCAAATTAAGTCAAAAATTGAATATAACATTTTTAGATAAGCCATTAGAGAAGGTTGTTGTTTACCTAGATCCTACTGAATACAAAAGTACCTGGGTAGGAAATAAAGCTATATACCGAACCAGAATGGCACTCATAGATAATGGTGAATTGATTATATTGGCTCCAGGGTTAAACCGTCTTGGTGAGGATAAGACAATTGACAGGTTAATCCGAAAGTATGGATATGGTAAAACAAATGAAATCCTTAATGCTGTGGAAAATAATAACGATTTAAGAGAGAATTTATCTGCAGCAGCCCATTTAATACATGGATCATCAGAAGATCGATTTAAGATTACTTATTGCACTAGTAATATCATTCAAGAGGAGATCATGAAAGTTAATTACCTCCACAAAAACCTTTCAGAAACAGAAGATTTGTATAATCCAAGAGCACTTATTGAAGGATATAATTCTCTTCCTACAGGTGAGGAGATATATTTCATACAAAATCCCGCGTTGGGATTATGGACGACGAAAAAAAGATTTTTAAAGACAATGTGAAGACAATGGAAAAGAAAGACATTGGTTTAATCGGTTTAGGTGTAATGGGGCAAAATTTAACACTAAATATGGAAAGAAATGGATATTCACTTGCGGTTTACAACAGAACTAAATCAAAAACAATGGCTTTTCTTCGGGGAGTAGGAAAAGGAAAAGCTATCATTGGTTATAATAATATAGAAGAATTCTGCAAGAACTTGAAACCACCGCGAAAAATCTTTTTGATGGTAAAAGCGGGAAATGTCGTTGATCACATAATTACAGAGTTAGAAAAATATATCGATTCTGCTGACATCGTTATTGATGGGGGTAATTCGTATTTCATGGACACTCAGAGAAGATGTGTGGATTCAGAGAAGAAAAATTATCATTTCTTAGGAATAGGAATTTCTGGTGGAGAAGAAGGAGCATTAAGAGGCCCATCAATTATGCCTGGAGGTTCAGAAGAAGCGTGGGAAAATACAAAAGAAATATTGTTGAAAATTGCAGCTAAAGCCGATAATCAGCCCTGTTGTAGTTATATGGGATCGAATGGGGCTGGACATTATGTAAAAATGGTCCACAACGGAATTGAATACGCGGATATGCAATTAATTGCAGAAGCGTACTTCATACTAAAGAATGTTCTGAAATTAGATGCTACTGAATTGGCGAGAATCTTTTCCGAGTGGCAGAAAGGAGAACTTAATTCCTATTTAATTCAAATCACAGGAGAAATATTTGCCTCAACAGATTCTGAAACAGGACAGCCAATAGTCGATATGATTTTGGATAGTGCATCTCAAAAAGGAACGGGAAAATGGACAAGTCAAAACGCTTTAGAAATAGGTGTTCCTGTCCCAAGTATTTCAGAGGCTGTTCATGCACGTTTTCTTTCGGCTATTAAGAATGAACGTGTCGAAGCTTCTCATCTTCTTTCAGGTCCGGAATCGCACTATTCAGGAGATAAAAACCTTTTAATTGATGCAACCCAAAAGGCTCTTTATGCAGCTAAACTATGTTCTTATGCTCAGGGTTTCTCATTACTTGAGATTGCATCGATAAAGTATAATTGGAACTTAGACCTTGGAAAAATCGCAGAAATCTGGCGCGAAGGATGTATTATTCGTGCGAAATTTCTAAATCGAATAATGACTGCTTTTCATGAAAATCATGTTTTGAAAAATTTACTCTTGGATCCATATTTTACCAAGACACTTGAAAGTAATCAAAAAGACTGGCGATTTGTTGTAACGCTCGCTATCAATAATGGAATTCCTATTCCTGCTTTTTCATCAGCTCTAGCTTATTTCGATGGATATAGAAGTGCAAAATTACCTGCGAATTTAATTCAGGCTCAAAGAGAATATTTTGGTGCCCATGGTTTTAAGCGAGTTGATAAAAAGAATAATCAGTTATTTCATCATCACTTTCAGTGAATTTCATTCGAGCTCTTTACCTTTGAAATTCTTAATATTCTTGACATTTTTGATGTTATTGATGTTCTTAAGATTCTTCAAATGTACTAAAAAGCTGAATCTAGGCAGTAAATCATCCAAACTGTATCCTATGGATAAGTTGTTATATCACTATTCTATTATAATTTGAAATATTCAGAGAGAAGTAGCATAGCAATTAGAAGTAATAGTCTTAAATTAATGAAATTCAGTTTGCTCTCGTCCTAAGAAAGCAAATAGGTCGGAAAGGTCTAAGAAAATGCCTTTGTTTACGTCTGAAGTCACTTGGTCGCTTGTTATACAAATGATAATTCTCATTTTCGAATTATCACTTATTTATTTTATCACACGTAAGTATTTCAGGTCAGAATACTCCAGAATCTTAATTGTACTCCTCTTCGCTCTGACAGCAGACCTTATTGCTAATGGATTAAATTTTAGTGGCATGTTTATAACAAATCTTGAATTATTCCAATCCATTGAAACCATCAATTTGTTGAGCTCCATAATATCTATGTTTTTCCTGCTATTATTCTTCGAATACTTTGAACATGAGACGTTATTTACTCAAAAACAAATGCTGAGCACGATTCTAACGACAGTAGCAGGAATTTTCATACTATTCGCAACACCTCAAGCTATTTGGTTAGAGGATTCGCAATTGTACTTTCAGAGTCTTGATTCTCCGTCAATCTTGTTTCTAGGTTTGTTTTCGTGTGTTTTAGGCATTCTTGTGGTTTCTACGTTACGTAAAAGCCTTAAGGATGTTTGGATTACCCAAAGAGGACAATTACTAACTATGATTGTTAGTGTATCAATTATTGCATTTGTACCTCTTACAATATCTTTAGGATTTCTACTATTTACACTTCCATCATCATTCCTCACCAAGTCAGTGGTGAGAGGGATAATTTTCTTAGGATTTGCCGTGTTAACGTACTCCTTTGGCGGTGTAAGACATTATAGCCATTATAATCGTCGAAAAGCAGACAAGATACTCGTAACAAACTTGAATGGAATTCCCCTATTTCATTATGACTTCAAAGAAAACGTCCATTATATCAATGAAACGTTGTTTTCTGGAGCTGTTGTTGCGATAACAATGCTGATGTCCGAATCCATTAAATCTTCTTCTCCAATCGCCGAAGTGCTCATGAAAAACAAATATCGGTTGATGTTAGAGACAAAACAATCATTTATTGCCTTAATTCTCACCCCTCAAGCTAATTCGTATCTGAGAGATGCTATAGAACGTTTTTCAACCGCATTCGATCAAAAATTCACTTCAATTATTACCTCAGGTGAAATTTTGGATCTTAATCTTTTCGTTAAAAGCGGACTCAGTGTGTTATACGAAAATTTTGGTATCTCGACCGCCAATGTCAAAGAAATGATTGCCTCATTAACTTTTGAAGAGACCTTTTCGTGAGAAATTACTAAGTGAACAACAGAAACTTTTTCTCTTAATTTTCAGTTCCTATACGTTGAGAATTCAGAAGCGTTTTTTAGAAACTACTCTAGAGAATTTTATAATAGAATTTTATCTAGAATTCTCACAATAGATTCACCATTATACTATCTTTAGGACCGCTAGCGGAATGTATGACATAAATAAATCCCAAACTGAACTCATTAAAGAGTTGAAAGATTCTAGGTCCCGAATATCAAAATTAGAGGATAATCTATCCACGCTTAATAAGGAATTAATAAAATATAGATTAATATCCGAAGAAGCTAATGATGGTATAATCATTGTCCAAGATGGGTTAATTAGATATGCAAATAAGCGACTAGAGTCCATGGTTGGTTTTAAAGTTAATGACGCGTTAAATTCTCCGTTTACTGATTATATTCATCCATTAGTTCTTCCTATTGTACGTGATCGATATCAGAAAAGGATGGCAGGTGAATCAGTTCCTTCTATATCTGAGATTTTCCTGAAGAGAAGTGATGGCGAACCAGTAGTAGTAGAAATAAATGCAAAACTTATCAAATTTCAAGGGACGAACGCTGATCTTATTATAGTTCGAGATATTTCGGAAAGACAGCTTCTTGAACAAAGAATTACCTCGTTTTTGGAATCATCTCCAGATGGTTATTTTCTGTTTGACTCTGATCTCCGATTAATAGATACCAACAAAACAGGAATAAATAGATTCCCAGAAGGAACTATGAAGGGAGATCTCATCAATAAACATATCACTGAACTTGTTCCAGACTTATCAGATAGCAAACGATATTTACAATATCAGGAATGCCTCAAAACAGGCATACCTGTACAGATTGACAATATTATTGCTAGTCCAAAATTTGGTAAACGAAATTTATCTGTAAGAGCATTTAAAGTTGGGAACGGATTAGGTATAATTTCTAGCGATATTACAGACCGAATAAACGCTGAAAAGGCTGTTAACAGAACTAAACAGCAACTACAGGATATGTTTGATAATTCACCTAATGCTGTGTATATACGGGATTTACAAGGAAGATATACACTTGTAAATAGGATCTGGTGTGAACGAACTGGATTGAAACAACAGGATGCGATTGGAAAAACCTCTAATGATCTATTTAAAGATCTAGATTATGAATTATGGAGTGACCATGAAAAATTAGTCTTGGCGAGTGGAGAGTCCATGCAGTTTGAGGAGGTCGGACGAACAACAGGACGATCTTATCTCGCTACAAAATTCCCCCTGATAGATGAAAACGATGAAATTTATGCTCTTTGCAACACTTCGATTGATATTACAGACCGAATATTAATAGAAGGGGCTCTAAAAACCAGTGAAGAGAAATATAGAATGTTAGTCGAAAAGATGGAGGAAGCAGTATTTCTTGAGGACCATAAAGGAGATATAACCTTTGTAAATCCAAAGGGAGTTGAAATGATTGGAGCCTCAGAAGAAGAAATTCTTGGTAAACATTGGACAGCGTTTGCACCCGACGAATCATTGGAAGAGTCCATCCGAGAAACTGAAAAGCGTCCCCTAGGTATGTCGAGTACATATGAGTCCTATATGAAAACAAAAGACGGCAACAAGGTTCCAGTCAAGATTACCGCCACACCCCTCTTTACTGAGGACAATAAATTTAATGGAGTATTATGTGTATCTACTGATATGACTGAAAGGTTGATTGTAGAAGAAAAATTGAAGAATGTAAAAAGAGAGGAAGAATTATATCATACCATGCAATCTCATTTCATTAAAAATGATTTACAAAAGATAACATTTGCTTTGGAGTTAATGGGACGCTCAAATGGAGAGAAAATAGAGAAAGATCTCCAGAAAATTATCACCGTTTGTCACCGAGCTTCACAAACTATAGACAGGGTGGATAAAATCTATTCTGTGTTGCAATCAGATTTTAACTCTAATATTACTTCCTTCAAACAACGATCGCTGTGGAAAACGATACGGGAAACCGCATCAATATATGGGATTTCTGTTGATATTATATGTGAAGATTTAGGAATTCACATCTTAACGGATGATAATTTTGATGACCTACTTTCAGAAATACTTGTATACATCTCTAAATCAACGGTTCAAGGTGCAACAATCTCTTGTAGCTGGATTTTAGAGGAATCTAAATTCATCCTTAAGATCCTAGACCAAGATACGGATCCTTTACCACTCGATTTATGTAGCCGGATTTCACAAGCAGTTACAGAAGAATGGAATAGCTTAGGACATTATAGTGGATTAACGCTCGCCTCAGTTATTGCTCAGTATTACAAAGGGAAATTAGTTATTATTCCATCAGATGGGAGAGGAAACGAATTTCGTCTAGAATTGCCCTCTGATTTAATAGTCAAGATATAAATATCACTTATTTAGAAAATCATAAGTGAATTGAATTGGACGATTAGAAAAAAGGAATTTCTTAACTGTAATATGATAGATTCCAAGAATCTTACCTTTATAATAATCGCTCCAACAGAAACTTATAATTAGAATTGAGTATAAAGCCAGCATAATGAGAAGTAATATTGCTTGGATTCGACTTACAATTTACATGAGTTCGAGTCTTCTTTTATTAACCGAGATCTATCGCCTCTCCCTGATTCTATTAAGATTTATAATTATAGCACCCCCCTTAATGGCATTCTTACAATATATCATGCAATGGGGATTATTACTAGGGTTCAGCGGTTTTACATTCGGATTATACCGCGTTCTAGGAGCTCATCCACCCGTACTCGACTTAAAAGACTACTCTGTTTCTGATCTCATCATTTGGGCTAGAGTAAATTTAATTATTAGCATTCTCCTTGGAATCAAGATTCTTCTCCCTCCTACCCCGTTAGTATCTCCTGAAATCTTCATTCTATTTTCTACTTTAGTAAGTGCGTCGTGGTTACTCTTTTATTCCTTATTGGTTATGTGGATAATTATCTACTGGAAAATAATACTGAGGGAGAATCATATCAATGCTATCCTATTCAATAAACGGATTGCTATTCACTTGATTCTGGGTACACTCGTTACGGGCTATTGGTTTTTAGAATCAGCTTCATTGATCATATTTCAGAATGCAATTTCCGCTATCGATCCAGTTAATTTAACATATATCATTTTTCTAATTCTTTTCTTATTCAACCAAAATTTGTTGTTCTTCCGAGTAACAAAATTCTCTTATTTAATTTACGGATAAGAGAAACTTCCTGTATTTAGATTTTTGCTGCTGTATCTGATGGAATCTTTAGTGAGGTTAGATTTACCATTAAAGTTTTCCAATTCTTCTGGAACTCAAAATACTTCTCACTTGTGTTACGACATTCCTCATGTATCTCTTTGAAATAAAAATCAATATCCTTCATATGGTCTAAAAATTGAGTAACATCCTCTAACTCAACTAATGCTTCCTTGTTTTGGAAAATGTTGTAGAGAAGCTCGGTCAGTATGACTTTTCCCTCGGTTTGACGAAGAAAGTATCCTGGATAGGGATCGAATTCGGATGGATCAACCTTCATATGCTCTAGCTTATATTTAGAATATAGAAAGCGATGGATATCCTGCCGAAATTTGATTTTATATGATGTAGAAACATTTGGAGGCTCATGTTTTATCGAAAGCGATCGATCTAGTTTTGCTTCAAAACCAAAATATTTAACGCTACGCAAGTAATCCATATCTTCTCCTCTCGTAATTAAGGGGTCGAATGGTACTTGTTCCCAACATTTCCTATAGATGACCAGATTTCCACCTAGGGCAAACGGTGTATCAACTAAACGTTCAGATTTAGAGTCAGTGATAATCCGAAAAGCCTCATTCATCAATTTTTCCTTTTCCCAAACAAGATTCCACCAGAGAGTTTGTGATTCATCAAGAAAAATCGACCCATCAGCATTCACATAGTACCCCGCAACCACACCTAAAATCTTATTCTTCACTTGAGAACCAATGAACTCAGTGGCAGTTTGCAAAAACAAATGATCTGTAACTATTTCATCATCATCAATGAGAAGAGCAACATCGTAATCAAGTATATGGGGAAGAAGCAAACACAGATTTCGAACATTTCCATATCCTTTATTTGATATCAACTTTGCTAATTTTAATTAGAGTTTTTCCTCAATAAATGATTTTAGAATGTTGTATTCCTTAGAACCAAAATACTTAATTCGATACGAGGGGGTGGAGCTCTTTATTAGTTCTAATACTGATCTGTCCATGTCTTTTCCTATTGAAGTTCTAGTGGGACAACCTATCACTAATACATCAAACTTACCAGTGATTTTCTCAAATGACTTCAAAGTTTTCGAGAGGGTTTCACAGGGATTTAGCAGATCTGTTGGATGGTCATATACAACATCAGTCTCTGTTATTGGTCCTTGAGACCAATAAGAAGGAACAACAATTACTGGTTTTTTCAATTTATATCAGCCTAGGAACAGTTTTTATCGGAGCCAACTTATTTGATAAGGGGATAAGGTAATTCCAAGTTCTTCTCCGTGAGCAGGAATATTGTACGTTTGATTAGTGATTAAATCTGTCAAAACAGATGTATGCAATCCTAATTGAGAACAATCAACAACGAAAGATTTATCAGAATCGGATACATTTACTAGAGCAATAATTTTATTTGTAGGGGTAGAAGATGACAAAAGCACTGATACGACACTTTCATTAAGAGCTAAGACTTCAAAAGATCCATCTAGATCAAACGCCGATTCTCTCTTACGTATTGAAATTAATTCCAATATTTTATCCAATACTCTGAACATTTGTGATCCGTCATTCTGTAGTGTGGAAGTTATCTCCTTCTCCCAAAGAATTTCTCTATTTATTGATCGATTCTCATCTAGAGGATTCTTGTTATTACTAATCCCCAATAATCCATTAATATAGATTGAGGGAACACCTTTGATCATTAATCCTAATGCAAAGACTGCAAGATAACGATTTAGTTGAAGCTCAAAACTTTCTGAAGAATTTTCCTTATTAATAAAATTCCAAGGGGTAGAACACAATTCATAGACAATTTCTTGCCCTCCAGGTAGTTTCGCGTAGTTCGCGAGCGCTCCATGTTCTTGCAGTAAAATTTTCTGTAATTTATGCTTTTCAGAGTCGGGTAGCCAATTACCAATGGGTTTCATTCCCATTCCATCATGGGTTCCTAAAACACTTACAAATAGTCGACCCTTGGCTTCTTTGAGAGACGGAAGCCATTCTTGATAATATTTTGACGATCCAGTAAGCACTGCATGGACCGCAAGTGGAAAATGGGTGAATAAATATATCATATCGGATTTGTGGACGGTGCTTGATCCAAGATACTGTAGAGCACGATCTTGAGGTTCATTAACTTCACTGATAAGGACAGTATTGCCGGGTTCTAAGTATTTAAAGATCTCTGCAAGTATTTCAATAAATAAATGGGTCTCTGGAAGGTGAAGACAACTAGTCCCAATTTTCTTCCACAAATAACCTATCGCATCAAGACGAATCCAACTTGCTCCCTTTGAGATGTAGTATAAGATAATTCTAAGAATTTCTAGAAATACTCTAGGATTCTGAAAATTAAGATCGACTTGTCTTGTCGCAACAGATCCATCAGGATTATTTGGACGACTGAATGTCGTCCACACCCAACCTTTCCCAATAATTTTTCCATTGTGAGGTTTATTAAGGGTAACAAAGCGATTATTACCTACATCAGCAACGAAATACTGAGTTAAAACTGGATAGGGACGGGCACGAGTTATTTTGAGCTGATCTTCTTTGCTAGGTTTGCTTTTTTCGTCAAATATAATTACAAAATCTTGGTATACAGGATTACCAATGAGCGCTTCTTGAACAATAGGATTACCGAGAGATGCGTGGTTGAGTACACAGTCAACCATCAATACATCAAAAACTTCTTTCAGTGCACTGAATCCTTCCCATGTACCATTTCTAGGGTCAACATTGTAGTAATTTAAAACAGAAAATCCTCTGTCTGTATCCCAAGAGTAAAAGGGTAGAATATGACAACCATTGATAGTTTTTTTCAAAAAGTTTGTAGAAAAGCGATTGAGAACTTCTAAAGGAGTACCTTCATCACCCTGAATAGAATCAGCATAAGTATTAAGAATAATGTCACCCTTGGAATATTTTCCCTTTAAAGACCCTTCTTCCGACTTTTCCAACTGGTGGATTGCATGACTGTGGGTATAACTTACTAGAAGACTTTCAATATCCTTATATAGAACATTCGATTGGTCACCATAAAGAATTTCTAATTTTCTTTCTATTCTTGTCCTTACTTCCAAGGGAAAAAATACCAAAACTGTATACATCCTATTATTGCTTTTTAAATCAGAAAAACGGTAATTCTGTTTAGGAAAGGTCTATTTGGTAAACAATTTGAAACTGTTCTACTCCAAATATGAAGTTGATGTTTAATTTCGAATTACTTGAGGCTCTAAAGAAGTGAACTATAATTAAAATAATTCATAATGAAACCCAAAGAATTATGCAGATTACGTTCATTGAAGACACTAAGTTACATGGAGGTACACAACTGTGGGTAATGGATGCAATTGTATTTTTTCTTAGACAGGGGTGGAAAATCACGGTTATTACTCCCAGAAATGGGTGGATTGCCAAGGAATGCCAAAAAATTTCTAAGACAGTTAAGCTAGTAACTTATGATTTTTCAGGTATCATTACTCAAGCAAAAAAGTATGTAACAATTTGGGGAAATGCTTTAACAGACTCAGATATTGCAGTATGCACAGTTCACCCGCCACGAGAAAAGTTTCATTGTTCATTATTTGCTGCGAAATGCATCAAAGAATTAGCCCTTCAAGTGACGTTGGTGACGAAAACAGGAACAATAGTGCCTAGTTACAAAAACCAATATTATCTGTCTGATCAGTTAGCTAATGCTAGAACAATTGCAATTACGAAGACGATTTATAATCATTTAATTTCCGAATACAGGATACCAGAGGAAAAAATAAAACTTCTCTACCAAGGAATTGATTTGAAATACTTTGGGAGTAAAGAAGAAACAAAAGAATCACTTTTAAAAGACAAACTATCTGCGTACAAACCTGTTATAGGATGTATCGGCTCTCTAGAACATAGAAAAGGGCAAATCCATCTACTCAAAGCCATAAATGTTATCAGAAAAAATGAAATTCCCAATATTCATCTATTAATTGTTGGGGATGGCCCAGATGAAAAACTGCTAAAAGAAAAAGTAAATAAACTGAATATGCAGCCAAATGTCACGTTTATTCCTTTTACAAGGAATACTCTTGAAATTTTTACGACTTGTGATATCTTAGTAGTACCCAGTATTTCGAAAGAAGGCCTTCCTAATGTTATTTTGGAAGCTTTTTCGTTGAAAATCCCTGTTGTTGCCTCAGATATTGGAGGAATACAAGAAGTGGTCAGAAACAAATATACTGGATATCTCGTTACTCCAGGTGATGTAGATAATCTAGTTAATGCAATTTTAAGTACTTGGCAGGATCAAAAACACTATATTCAGATGGGAGAGAATGCTAGACGACTAGTTATTGATCAACATGATCGGAAAAGCCAAATGTTGAAATTCGAAAAATACTTCAAGACACTTTTCCAATCTAAGGGTAGCAACTAAAGCGAAGAAAGTAATAAATTGAGATACTTCCCAAGAGCAGTTATAGACAGCTCTTTCAACCCAATCTCGAAATTTTTGTTTACCATCTTTTCTCTTAACGTGTTATCCTGGAGTATTAGAACCGTTTCATCAGCAGCTTGCTTGATTCTTTCATCGGAAACAGTAACCAATCCATGTTCAGCAGATTTTTGGAGGTCAGACCCCAAAGAGATTGTTGAGAATCCGAGAGGGCCAATATCTCTGATATATACATCATATTCATAGAGAATGATTGGCAATTTTGCCTTGACAGCCTCTAAAAATTGATTTCCCCATCCTTCTACCAAGCTTGGGTATGAGACGAAATCTGAATGAGAATAAATGTCCCATAGATTGTAGATTTTTTTCTCATTATCCACTTCAGATCGTTGATGGGCGAAGAAAGGGTTACAGAATCGATATTCGACACTCAGCTCATTACATTTCTTTTCCAACTTATTCTTGTAAGTGATATCTTCTACTAAATTAGGCATGACTATTAATATTTTGTCATTATTCGTAAATCGTCTACCATCATACAATGGTTTGGAGGATAACTGCTTCCTGTATTCTTTTGTATTTAACCTTGCAATAACATCAATAATTAATTCTATACCTTTTCGATCTACAAGTCGAGTTGCTTGCAAGATAATAATATCGCTATTGGAAATATTCAGAGTAGCTCTTACATCAGAATTGAAAGAATCTTTAACCCAATCCGGTTCTTCGAAATAGAAGACATTGGGGACAACAACTGATTCAATGCTCTTTTTATCGCTAAGAACATCTTTAGCAATGGAATTAATTACAGCATGTCTTATATTGGGAAGTTTGGGAGGAAAATACTTGTCGAGATAATCCTTAATGAGAGAACAACTAGGGTTATAGCTAGTACGTTCCCATGTAAAATCGTGATTGTGACTAATTGTAGGAATTCCTGTTTCTTGAAGAATTTCAAAGAGGGCAAGCGAGGCAGGAATATTCAAGGGTAAACTAAACATATTGTTTGGAATAAAACACTGAATGTTGTATTCTTCAATGAATTTGAGAATTTTAGGCTTAATTTCATATATAAGAGTTCTGATTTCGACTTCTAAAGCCTTTTCTTGGGATTTATTCAGCGGAGAAGAGAAAGCAGCTTTCCTAATTTCTTGGCCTGGAACAAAATCTAAGGAAAATTCGGATATAGAAATGCCATCACTTCGTCCTAAGGATCCTGCGAGGTAAATTACCTCATGTTTAAATTTTTCCTCAAGTACTTTCTTCCATTTATCCATTTCTAATGAAACGCCGTCAAGTTCTCCCACTCTAAAGTGAACCATTGCTATATTCATATTCTTCCACACATTGAGTTCATAAGAACAATTTATTACTATAAAGAGCCGAAATTCGTCAATTCTTTAAACTTTTTTTACCAGAAAAGTTATTTTGCAAATTCTCCACTTAATTTCTATCAATATATTTGACAATCTCAAATTGTTATTACTTCACTAACGACTATATACTGCTCCTAGTTATCTGAAGTTAATCTTAGTAAACAGAAAGGAAGTATAATCTATATCGATAGTTTATCTGTTGAAAACACCTAGAAATCCTAACTCCGCCAATAAATAAATAGAAATTACTGGGATATGAATATAAAGTAACTAAATCATTAACAAAGCTATTCTTTAAACCCATATCTACGATACGGGTGGGAAAAGTTTTTTAAAACTAGTACAGTGACAAAGATCATCCTTATGTAAGTTTTTCCTTACTATAAGGATCAATTATAGAAACCAATATTTGGTGAAAACTGATATGAAGAAAACAAATGTTTTTTTTGCCTTAACTTTTGGTTTAATACTCTTAGCATCGTTCGGTTTTGCACAAACAACCGCAAAGCCCCAAGCTACAGCAGCAACAAATTTTGAAATTGTTATGCCCTGGGGTACTGATCATGAACGAGGCAAGATCATTAGATCAATGATAGGAAATCACTCCACACTTGGAACTAAGTATAATTTCACTTATACAGCTGTTGGAGGAGGACCTAGCGATCGTGACGCACTTGTTGCACGATTTCTCGCTGGTGATTACCCAAACCTTATCCTAGCAACTCAGGATTGGTACACAGAATTTGCAGAGTTCGGTATCTGGTATGACTTCTCTGACGACATCGCTGCATGGAGCGGCGAGCGCGAAACTTGGCAAGCAGATATCCCCGCAGGCTGGTGGTCCATTCTTGACAAAGCAAATGGTGATGGATCAGGAGACGATATTTATGCACTTCCATTCTTTGGACAATCCATTCTCCCCTATATCAACCTGGCTGACTTCACAGAAGTTGGTTTGACAGCAGCCGATGTAGACACAATGGAAGGATTTATGTCTGCCGCTGAAACATTGGCAGATGCTGGAAAAACTCCTTACGCAATGGTAGGCATGTTACAAAGCGATTTGGCTTACATGAATTACATGTTTGCCTCGACTGATAACTTCATCGACTCTTCAGAGGACCCTGCCTCAGTCTTTAGCTGGGGTACCGATGATATGTATGGTACAAATGGTTCTCTTAGTGTTGAAGGATTTGCTAACTACTTAAAGCTTAAAGGTGAAGGTTGGGTTCCTGAAACTGTCGATACTGACGGTGGTGGTCAAGCTAACGATCATTTCAAAGCTGGAAATGTAAGTATGGTTCTTTGTGGACCTTGGGGTACAGGCATCTTCGGAGGAGAAGGTGGATTAGATATGGCTGATTTTATGGCAGTTCCTATGCCAAAAACTTCAGATGGCGTACGTTCAACCATCACAGGTGGTGGAATTTCATTAGTTCCAACCGTTACAGCTAATGCAACTGAACTTGCTGATGCAGTCGAACTTGCTCAATGGCTTTTAGATGATGAAAATCAGATAAAAACCGTCAAAAACTGGCTTGGTAGCTCGTGGAGAATTCCAGTTCGTCAATCACTAAAGAGCGATCCTTGGTTTACTGAAGCTGGTCACGGTGAACGAGCAAACTTTGTAACCCATATTGAAAGTCAAGTATATGCATTCCCATGGGGTAAACAACATCCTGAATGGCTTACAGTCCATGAGACTGTCATGATGCCTGGATATCGTGATGCCCTTCTTGCTGTCAAATATGGCAAAGGTTACTCTGATGCATGGTATACGGAACAAGCTCAACTAGCCCTTGACAAGATGGCTGCTGATATTCAATGCTACTATCTTGGTGGTCCATATGTTGAGATCGAAGAACCTGGTACTAGTGCACCTGGTTTCGAGCTTTTAGTTGGTACACTCGCTATCTTGGGTGTTGCCCTCTTTGCTGCTCGCAAACGTCGATGAGTTCATCCTCATCCCCCTTTTTTTATTTTCTTTTTTTTTAATTCATTCTGATACGCAAAGCTAACTTTACCTAACTTCTTCCAGCTTTTCATTGGATTTACATAGCTTATAGCAATATTTAAAAGTGTACAGACTCTTCTAACTCATCTCAATTTATTTCACTACTTCAGCAACATTTCTATGAAATATTACATTTAAGTGAAGAAGGTACACAAACATGATGATCTGGGAACAATCACAATCAAAACCTCAACGATTTGCGCTTATAAATGGAATTATCCCCTTAATACTTGCTATCTTCTTTCTATTTGTGAGTGATAACTATTTTTTTACTCCAGGTTATTTTATCTACGGCTGGAGCGAAATTCTGGGCCTCTCAGCATTTGTATCTATTGTCCCTGAGGTCACTCATTGGTTTTTCTTTGGTATTTCGATAGTTGGGGCAGAGGCTACAGCCAATCTGACGATAACGTTATTGGTAATAGCTGGTTGTCTGTTACTTCTATTTGGAAGTCTTCAAAGCCTTCAAAAGGATTCAACTGGTGTTATGAAAGGGAGGAACGCATGGTTAATTGGAGGTATTCTTACATTACCTTTAGGTCTACTCGCGATAGTTGCATTCCGAAATACGCGATCGAAAGAACAAGATTTAAGTCTGAGAGAGCGTTTTGTCGGAGAATTGAGAAAAAATAAGTTACCGTACATTTTGATTATCCCAGCGTTGATTTTTCTCATATTCACTTACATTATTCCTATCATCAGAGGGTTTTATATCACATTGTTCGCCTATCCTGCAGGAGATTTATCCCGTGCATTTATTCCTGTTGATTACACTCAAGACCCTCTTCTTTGGACAATTCATGCAATTCTCGGAGGATTGCAAAAACAAGATCCAATCTTTGTTGGGATAGACAATTATCTTCAACTTTTCTCCCAAACTACGCCTGCTACATCATTCCAAAATGCGCTCGATAATAATATCTTCTTCGTAATCATTTTCGTTCCCGGTGTAATAATACTTTCATTAGCTCTCGCAGTTTTGTTGAATAACAAATTATTGAAAGGAGAGAATACTTACACAACAATTTTCTATATGCCTGTGGTCACTTCAGTACTTGTCGTTTCTGTTATCTGGTTGAGAGTGGTTTTTTCTCTTGATGGACTCTTATCAGCCATTTTTCACCTAATCGCTCCAATTCTTGATTTTCTGTACTATATACTAAATATAGTAACATTAGGAGTTGTCCCTGCCAATGTAGTTGGAGAAAGCCTCAATTGGCTTTCGATAGCAATGATAGAATCAGTAGCACTGATGAGTATTTGGAGAAGAGTAGGTTTTGATGTATTAATATTATTAGCGGGTTTAAAATCGATTCCTGCGTCACTTTATGAAGCAGCTGAAATTGATGGTCATGGTGGGTGGTCTAAATTCAAGAATATTACATTACCAATGCTCAAAGGTCCACTTGGAGTAGTTATGATTTTAGAACTGATTAATGGTTGGCAAATTTTTCAAGAATTCTACGGTTTAAATATTGCTCAATTTGGTGGAGACCAATCATTAGCCATATATCTTATCGCTAATTATGCTAGTCCGACAATTATGACCTTTGCATCAACAGTTGGTTATTTCATTTTTGGAATGACAGCGTTTCTTGGATTACTTGGACGGGTTGAAATAAAAAATGTTTTAAAGGGATTTGCTCTATTTTCTCTGTTAGCTATTTTATTTTCTATTCCATCAAATCGTTTTGGCCTTTCTGCAAAATCACTAGGATTCACTGTGAAATGGCTTACTTATGATTTACTTTTCCTTGTCTTAGCGTTTATCTGTTTGGCATATTATATCATCTACTCTCTTTTGAAATACAAACAACTTGAGAATGATGTAAGTGATCTCCGAATAACTGGTATTTTCATTTCTTGTGTTGTCCCATTTTATCTTTTCAACGGGTATAATACTATTACACAATCAGGAGCTGGTTCAACACAAATATGGTTCATACCTTCAGGCATTCTTGGCTTGCTAATGCTGATTATTGCTATTTTAATGCTATTAGCACGTTATATTATCCCTTTCCTTAAACAACAGCAGTTTGCTTCCTTTTTATTTCCACAGGAGGATATTAACGGAGCGTAATTACCATGGATAGAAACAAAATACAAGCAAGTATTCTTGACTTCATTTATATTAAACGCCGGTTAATGCTTTTTTTAGCCTTTATTGCCGCTTTGGTCATCCCGATCTCATCTACCAGATTAGATAATTTACGCCAATTAACAGACCAATCCGTTATGAAATGGGTGGTCGCACTAAATAGCTTTTATGTCAACCAGTTCAGAACATTTACGACTTTGATTACTACAGGTGTCGACAGTACTATCGTATTCTTCCAAAATATGCTGGACTTCTATTCTCAACTCATACAATTTAATTTAGAAATAATATCAGAGGTAGGATATTTCTTAACAGGTTTGTATATAATTATCCCACTCCTAATCATTCTCTTTGTTATTTATTTCATAGTAAATTATGTGAATAGATCTAATTTCTTCAAACTTTTTTCTCCAAAGAAACTCATTATCATACTATTATTCATCCCGTTAACAGTTGACTACCTGTGGATAGGCACTATTGTAGCTATCTTTCTAGCGTGTTATTGGTATATTGATAATCTACAACAAGAGAAGAGTGAAAATACAAGATTATCATATGTTGAACTAATATCTTGGAAGAAAACCATCATATTTGTAACGCTTATCTTCATCTTTCTAATTTCATTAACGTCTCATTTCAGTGATGATGTTTATTCTATAACCTCATTCACCAATATAGACCCAAATCTGTTAATGATCGGGATAATTAGTGCATTAGTTCCTATTGCAGTAATATGGGTCATCTTTAGTTCCCAGATCTCTGACCGTACGGTTCTAGATGTTATCAAAATTAAATATAAAGAGAAAATGAACATTAAACAAGTGGTTTATTTCATTTTCTTACTAATATTCGGTATACCACTACTAGACACTTTAGTATTACAATCTTCCAGTTCTGGTATAACATTTTTCCTATTGAATCTCCCTTGGATTATGGGTTATATGATCCATAATCCCTTAGACTTTTCTGGTGAATTGATAACACTGATCAAAGATAGTTTTGATATAATAGTCAATGCAGCTCGACAAATCTCGAATGGAATGATTCCTATTAGACCAAGTGATATTTCAATCTTGGGTGCCATTCAACCTGCTTTCTGGATAACCTTACTCCTCTTCATCATTTTTCTGCTACTCTATGTTGTTTATCTTATCATGTACGAGCTATCGATGGATTCCTTAACTGACTGGAAAATTGGGTTGAGAAGACATTCTAACTTCCTCAAAGTGGCAGTATTATTTTTTGTATTATTTGTATTTGTTTATGTCTTTGATCCACAGAATTACAATAGATTATTCGGTGATTCTTATGAGATGCAGACCGACTCATTCGCTTCGTTTCTATCTTTAGGAATATTATTGACTTTCATAGGAGTGAGTTTAGCAGCTATAGCATGGGGTATTATTCAAGTTCGTCAAGGCAGAAGTCGGAGTATAATTGCTAGTAGCATTTTAATAAATGGAACAGCAGTAGCTATTGCCATCATCATGGTTGTACCGTTCATATGGATGATTAAGAATAGTATCCAGACAAACGCTCAAAATTCAGTTGATTTTGCGCAACAGGGACTGATACCTGACCCATTTACAACTAGGAATTATGCACAAATATTTGGCCTTGTACCAGCTCCATATGAAACATTGGAATATCAAGTAGTAACATGGTTATTCAATTCAATTGTAACCGCTCTCTTCGTAACAGGGTTTTTAGTAATATTCTCTGCTATGGCAGGGTATTGTTTAGCAAAAAGAAATTTCATTGGTAGGAAACTACTCTTTACTCTAATCATTGCGATTCAAATGGTACCCCCATATGTGCAGGTAATTCCCCTATATTTAGAACTTAATCGTCTGGGATTTGTAGGTTCCCTTTTAGGTGTAATATTTCCGTTTTTAATCCAACCATTCAGTATTTTCCTCTGTGCTGAATTTATGCGGGGTATTCCTGATGATTATTTGGATGCAGCCAGAGTTGATGGATATAGTGAATTTGAAATATTCAGAAAAATTGTTTTACCCTTATCTATTCCTGTGATTTCTGTAATGGTCATCATTAATATTATCGGTAATTGGAATGCATTCATGTGGCCTCTTTTATTGCTAGATCAGAGCGAATTTGCCCCCTTATTACGAACGCTTCCTTTGGGAATTTATCATATTAATGCTGAATTACAAGAACAGGCAGGAGTAATTCTGGCATTAGCAACAGTAATTGTGCTTCCAATATTTGTTATATTGTTCCTTGCACAAGATTATATTAAAAAAGGAGTATCAGTTGAAGGTTTGAAAGGTTAAGTAGAAATTAAGGAGTTATTTTAATGACAGAAGTCAAAATGGAAAATGTAACCAAACGCTTTGGAGACAAACTTGTTTTGGACAATATCAATATCAATATTGCAGACAAAGAACTAGTAGTATTTGTAGGCCCTTCGGGATGCGGAAAAAGTACGGCTATGCGATGTGTTGCTGGTTTAGAAGAAATTACGAGTGGGAAAGTATATATCGGAGATAAAGTTGTCAATATTATGCCATCGAAAGACCGAGATATCGCATTTATTTTTCAAAATTATGCTCTTTATCCACATATGACTGTGTATGACAATCTCGCTTTTGGATTACGCGCACGAAAGAGTATAGTTGATGTAGATGATCCTAAGGCGAAACCACGTAAGTTTCGGCCCGATGAGATTGATGAAAAAGTCAAGGTTGCAGCACGCATTTTAAAAATAGAGGATCTCCTCAAAAGAAAACCGACTGAATTATCAGGAGGGCAACAGCAACGAGTTGCAATGGGACGAGCAATTGTTAGACAACCAAAAGTCTTCCTGATGGATGAACCATTGTCCAATCTTGATGCAAAATTGCGCTCTCATATGCGTACTGAGCTTAAACGTTTACAAATAGATCTTGGGGTCACAACCATTTATGTAACGCACGATCAAGCTGAAGCTATGACATTAGGTGATCGTATTGCATGTATGCATGAAGGTATTTTTCAGCAAATTGGCACACCTGAAGAGGTATATGATAAGCCTGTCAACAAGTTTGTTGCTGGATTCATTGGATCACCCTCTATGAATTTCATTGAAGGAAAATTAGATGGATCAGATTTTGTTACACCTGTCTTTAGTCTAAATCTCCCTGAATCAATGGTAACCAGCATTTTGAAAAATGCCACTGATGTAAACAATATAATCTTGGGTATTCGTCCAGAGGATATTGAGGATCGAGAATTTGCTCTAAACCCAAGTGTAGAGAATATTGTTGCCGTAAAAGTAATGGTTCGAGAAAATTACGGCTCTGACATATTTTTGTCAGTGCTAGTTGACTCGATTGAGTTTAATGCTCGTGTGAACACAGCTACAACTGCTAGTGTTGACCAAAGAATGGATTTAGTATTTGATATGAGTCGGGTTCACATTTTCGATGGAAAAACGGAGAAAAATTTAACCATCTAAATACCTTTCAAACACCTTCCTCCTTCTTTTTCTCTCAATTTTTCTATTTTTTTCTTTATTCAATATTCTTCGTTGATATTAACCCGATTTTGAGGTTCTTCCTGATTGTAAATAGCCTTGAGATTACTAATGATATCTTCTGTAAATGGAATCTCTCGTGATTCCACCTTAAATGCAGAATGAGGGCTCATTACTAAATATGGTAACTCTTCAAAAGGAGAATTTTGCTTCACCAAAGGCTTCTTTCGATCTTTTGGGTAATTATACCATACATCCAACCCTACAGCTGCTAATTCGGATTTCTCAATGAAATCATACAAATCTTTTTCATTAATAACATCTCCCCTTCCAATGTTTACCAAAACAACATTCGGTTTCAGTAGGGCTAGTTCTCTTTCCCTTATTAATCCTTTTGTCTCAGGGGTCAAAGGTAATGCAATCAGAAGGTAATCAGATTTTTTTATTACATAATCTAAAGAATCAAGTGTTCCAATGAAATCTACCTCTTCCGTTTGATCTGTTGTAGGATGTCTCTTAATAGCGTAAATCTGCATGTTGAATCCCTGCTTCATCATACGAGCGACTTTACTACCTATAGCCCCATAACCAATGACTCCAAGAGTCTTTCTGGACAACCATTGTGAGGTTACATCATTGTACCGTGTTGACCAGTCTCCTTTTCGCATTACTGAATCACGGTAAACTATCTTTTTCGCAGCGGAGAGAAAGAGAGCGACTGCATGCTCAGCTATTGCTAAACTATTGGAGTGGGAATTCGAGATAGTGAGATTTGAATACCGCTTCATTAATTCAAAATCCAGGGTCTCAACTCCCGTCCAGGGAATCTGGATGTGACGGAGCTTTTGTGCTTGATCTAAGAACTCTTTAGTAAATTTATACCCCACAGCCACTTCAATATCTGGAGCATACCGTTGCAGTTCAGAATCAGATAAATCATTTGGGAAAATGAGCTCGATACCCTCAGGTAATGAGGAACGGTAATGATCACGTAAAACAGGGGTTACACGATGGCAAAAGAGTACTTTCATTATAATTCATCCATAAATATCCACATTATTTTCCTAAGTATTTTTTTCCCTTCCAAAATTTGTCAGCATTATCCTTCTTCCCATATCGCCACCATGGAAAGAGAGCCATTAAATTATCGAGTCTAAGCCATAAAGGATCTAATATAGGTAGATATTTTATAAAAAAACGAGCAACATCGTGAGCTAATCCGGGGGGTTTCGTAAACGGGCAGACACGCATACAATTTGAGCAATCAGTTGAGTTCTTGACCCAGAATTCATAACATGTCTCTACATTCACGTACCACTTATAGGCTCCATTATTGTTGGAAAATGATCCCCAGGGGCTCTCCCAAGTCGGATCGTCATCATATAAGATACTTTGACTTGGACAATATTTCGCACATTTCTTACAAACACGACAAAACTGGGTTACCCCGAAATCTATTGGCTGGTCAATTTCTAACGGAAAATCAGTGTAAACCTTACAAATACGAACTGCTTGACCATATTTCGGATTTATCAGCAATCCATTTCTTCCAAATTGGCCTAGACCGGCTTGTACGGCTAAAGGAACAGATAACCCCGTATCATTCCCCGCTGGAATTGCCTGATATCCAAGATTGCGGAGAAAATCTGCCATACTTGCAATAGTAAACGCCATACGGGAATAGCCATTTCCTGTTGTGATACTGGCTGGTAATGCCGGTGATGTTTTGAGGGCTTGATAATCCATTTGAATTAGCATCACAATTGCATACTTAACTCCCTCAGGTAATTTTATAGGTTCATTCTGCCTGTTATGGGAATATAAGAATAGATAATCAGGATCTAATTTAGTAATTCCTACACTACAAGCGCCAAAAACTTTACCTATTCGTTTGACAATTTGTGAGTTTTGTTTAACAGCTGTAGATTCGAATTTTCCTAGTTTAGTTGTAGATTGGGTAAGAGAAACAGCTTCTTTTTTCGGATTTTCCCACGAAAATGCTTGCCGAAAAGAATCATGAACCATCCAAGCAGCATTCATCGCCGCATAGCCCTCCTGACTATATCCACTCATCCCAACTTTTGTCCCCTCTTTCTCATTAATAGCTCTACGATATCCTGAAAATGTCTCATCCCACATAACACGGGCAAATATCATGTCACGTTCAGAAAACCGTCTGTACAGCGATTTATCGATGGCAAGCGGTATCTTTCCTTTCTTTAACGCATTTTCCATGTGTTTACGGGAATCTGGGGTAGCCATTGTAAGTCAAATCTTTAATTAAGTTGAATGATTTAGGTGTTTGCTCAAGCCCGTAAAGATAGTCCTTAACCATATTAGAACAAGAAGATAAGAAAATTCTAATATTCATAATTCCTTAACTAAGTTTATGAAAGCAAGAGATCTTGGAATTCCCTTTGAGGGCCAAACGGGAAAATATAACTCAATTACAGATGTATCAGGTGTCGAGGTTGGCCACTGCACCCTAATTGAAGGAAAGGGCAATCTAATCGTTGGTAAAGGGCCAATACGAACTGGGGTGACAGCTATATTCCCATATGGGAAAAAAACTAATCGAGTATATGCTGCCATTTATTCTTATAACGGTAATGGGGAAATGACTGGTAGCCATTGGATAAATGAATCGGGACAACTTAAAGGGCCAATATGTCTTACGAACACACATAGTGTCGGAGTTGTAAGAGATGCTATTATTCAATGGAGAATTCAGAATAATTTCTATACTACTCCCGTTTTTTGGGGACTTCCTGTAGTGGCAGAAACATATGATGGGATATTGAATGACATAAATGGGTTTCATATTAAGAAGGAACATGTTTTTTTAGCATTAGACGAAGCACAAGGAGGACCAGTTAAAGAAGGGAGTGTGGGAGGTGGAACTGGTATGATTTGTCACGGTTTTAAAGGGGGAGTTGGAACTAGTTCACGACGAGTGGGAAATTGTACAATTGGTATTTATGTTCAAGCGAATTATGGAGTAAGGGAACATTTGACAATTGCAGGAGTTCCCGCTGGTAAAGAATTAACAAAAAATAAGCCTAAAATCAGTCTCTCAAAAGGTCAAACAAGTCTCCAATCCGAGGAAAGCGGATCAATTATTGCAGTTATCGCAACAGATGCCCCATTACTACCTTACCAATTAAAACGAATGGTCAAAAGAGTACCCGCAGGGTTAGCACGCGTTGGAGGATATGGAGGTCATACATCGGGAGATATATTTCTTGCTTTCTCCACAGCAAATATAATTTCCGACTCAAGCGGAAATTTAATCAATACTGTCAAATCATTGGTAGATAACCAGTTGTCTCCTTTCTTCAAAGCAATTATCGAGGCCACTGAAGAAGCAATCATTAATGCCTTAGTAAATGCTGAAACAATGACAGGTATCAACGATAATATTGTCTATGCACTACCACATGACGAATTACTGACAATCTTACGAAAATACAATCGTATAATAGTTTAAGGAATTATAATGGAATAAATGAATCAGTTTTCCCGTAACTAGACTTCTCCGTTTTTGACGTTAATTTATAGACAAAAAGGTTTAAATAGTGGTAGTTCTGCATATAGAGACTGGAGAGTCCATTATATGCATTTTGAAAGAACCACCAAG
>NJBF01000089.1 GCA_003144275.1 Candidatus Heimdallarchaeota archaeon B3_Heim | reverse complement strand
AATTTTCTATTAACTTATATATTTGAGATTTTGTCGCACTGGCAACAAAAGTGATGCCATAATGATCAGCTACCTGGGCCCATTCAGCCTTTTTTAAACTACCAACGGGATCCAGACTATGAGACCCTTCAAGCTTTGGTATAAATTCTCGAAGCACAAATGCCATGATTGCTTATTTTCAAGTCTTTTTCTGAGTTCTGCTTGGACATCGAGCCAGCGCCAGAAAATGTGCACCTCTATTAGAGATCAGCACCTCAAGGCAAAGAAAGGACAGAAGAAAACCGCAGTGACACCTGTTACGGCTCGTTAAATGTAACAGAATAGACAGAACCAAACAGACCTTCCAATAAGCAAACACAACAAGGCTTTTATGCAATACAAAATTTATTCAACAAAACTTTTTAATCTTATCTATTAAAAAACTTAACTACTAAAGATGTTCATTTTACATAAATTAAAAGAACAAATAAAAAATATAAGTAGTAAGTAATAAATACTTAAAGTTTGTTGCTAGCTAGTCTCCTGATGGGATCCATCTCTTTTGTTGGTCTTTCTGTTGGTCTTTTGTTGGTCTTCTCTTTAACTGCTATTTTTGCAGTACTTCACCATTCTTTTGAGTTTTAATTAACTCTATCTGGAAACATGGGTTCGAGTTTGTGTTCTCCTCATCTACTTCTTTTTGTAGTGTTGAAATGAGTTCTTCTGCTCTTTACCCTGTTATTGTTTCCTAGACTAAAATTAGTCTATCTTCTATAATATAACTGAAACAATATCAATGTTCATAATTCTTCAATAGATCTTCTTTGCCAACGTCTCAGCTTCTTAGATCTCAGTAATCATAACTTTGACTGCTTCTTCTTAACATATCAGAAATCAAACTTTAACTGATAATAAGCTATTTTTTGTTGGGAGGCAGATTTTAGCTCTACTCTCCTTGAGTAACAACTGGAAAGAACTAATTAAATTCTTAAATGGGTCCATTTATATAAACTCTGCAAGACTGATTATTTTAATCCTCACACAAATGAGCTCAAGTACTAATTACCTCAATTAAGCTAGGCCCAATTTACATCATTAACACAGTGATGCTATCACAGCATGAAGCCACTCCTCATTATCATACAATAGTGTATACATAAGAATGACATCGTTAATTAATACCTTTGTCTCTATAAGTTCTTAAATAAACAATGAAATATATTAGTTGTCACTGCTATAACAATACCAACTCAGATATAATGATTCTAATAAATATACTATACTGTATATATCATAAACTAATATTTATTAAAAAGTTACATTTAATTCTTAAATATATTCACAACACCATAACACCCCCTCAGTTAAAAGAGTTTGCATACAATGCAAACGAATCATCCTCTTATTTCAAAAATTATACATGTAACACATTTTTCTTAAATAACAATATTATCCATGTAATAAAATTCACATCATTATAATGTATAAATATTGTAGCAAGAAATATGTTATGTCTCTCTAAGATGCATCACGATGTACAAGTTAGAACTTTTTCAGAAAAAACTATTAAGCATGCATTAATCATATTATACAATGTTATATAAAGACTGGTTAACATTCATTCTGGGGAGGTTTCCTGAATATTCCAACCAGTATTAAGATCAACCTATACATCGCGAGAGCGCATCCGCCACTACGTTATCTATTCCAGCTATGTGCTGAATTTCAAGATCATATTCTTGTAAAGCTAAGCTCCACCTGACTAATCTTTGATTTTTATTCTTCATAGTTTTCAGGAATGTCAGAGGATTATGATCAGTATACACCTTGATAGTAAATGGTGTTGAACCAAGATATACATCGAAATGCTCAATAGCTAAAACTAAACCTAAAGTTTCTTTCTCAACGACAGAATAATTCTTTTGGTGTTTTAAGAACTTTTTAGAGAAATAGCCAACAGGGTGATCTAATCCTTCTGAGTCTTCCTGTACAACTACAGAACCTGTTCCTACATCACTACTGTCTATTATGAGCTTGAAAGGTTTCCCGTAGTCTGGACTTCTTAAAACAGGGTATTTCTGAAGTAACAATTTTACTTTGTCAAATGCCAATTGACATTTGTCAGTCCAGATAAACTTAACTTTTCTGCTCAATAAATTTGTCAATTGAGATGCAATATCCGAAAAGTTTAAACAGAAATTCCGGTAATATCCTGCCATACCTAAGAATCTAGCTAGTTCTTTTCTTGAGGTAGGGACAGGAAAATTTGCTATTGCTTGGATTTTAGCATCGATGGGTTTTACTTGACCTTGACCCACAACATGTCCTAGGTATTTCACGGTCGCTTTTCCGAACTCGCTTTTCGAAAGATTAATGGTTAGATTTGCATCTAACATCTTTTCAAAGAATCGTTTTATCCGACTTACGTGATCTGACCAATTCTCGCTATAGATGACTACATCATCTATATATCCCTCGCACCCGTCAATATCTCGGATTAAGTTGTTAACCATTCTTTGGAATGTAGCCGGAGCGTTTTTCATCCCAAAAGGGGTGACTTTATACTGATATAAGCCGCTCGGTGTTACGAATGCAGAGATTTCTCTTGCCCGCTCGGTTAAAGGTACCTGCCAGTAACCTTTCAACATATCAAATGTACTGACATATGTTGCAGTTCCGATACGGTCTATACAATCTGCGATTCTCGGAATCGGAAATGAGTCTGATTTTGTTTTATCGTTGACTTTTCGGAAGTCTGTACAAAATCTATACCCGCCATCATGTTTCGGTACTAAGATGCATGGTGAACTCCAGTTACTTTGACTTTCCTCTATAATGTCATTTTCTAACATGTACTGAACCTCTTTGTCAAGTAACTCTTTTTTCAGAGGACTAACCCTATAAGGATGTTGCTTTATGGGGGAGGCCTCTCCTACATTCACATCATGCTCTATTATATGAGTCTTATTTGGGACATCTGGAAATATGCCTCTAAACTGCCTAATCATGTTAGCTAATTCCTCTCTCTTGTGTATGGGTAAATGTGACAATTTACTATCTAGAGCATTTAAGATCTGAGAGTTTTTTAGCTTAATTGGCTGTTTGTCATTTCCTAAATTTACCTCATTTTCTACATCCTCTACCTTTGTAGGGGGGACAACTGTTTCATCTACCAGTGGTTCACGCACCGCGTTAGAACCTTCAACCAAACTTACCAAAGCACTGGTCTCTCCAACTCTCTTTGTACTAAGGTCTGGTTCTTGTTTCTGGTAATATGTTTTTAACATATTAATATGACATAGTTGTGTTTCCTTACGACGATCAGGAGTTTTGACCAAGTAATTAGTTTCACTGATCTTTCTAACTATTTCATAAGGACCAGAATAACTAGCCTGCAACGGGTTACCTACTATAGGAAACAAAACTAACACTTTATCTCCAGGTTCAAATACTCTTGATCTTGCATGTTTGTCATACCACAATTTCATTTTGGCTTGTGATTCCTGAAGATTCTTTTTAGCCATTTCTCCTGCTCTAAACAACCTATCCTTAAAGGTAGCTACATACTTCAGGATACTAATTTTTTCAGTATCTTCATCAAGCCACTTTTCTCTCAACAATAACAAAGGTCCACGTACAGTGTGGCCAAACACCAGTTCGAAAGGGCTAAATCCTAGTGATTCCTGAACACTTTCACGAACTGCAAATAACAACAAATGCACCCCTTCATCCCAATCTTTACTATTCTCAGTGCAATACATTTTGAGCATTGTTTTCAATGTCTGATGGAATCTTTCCAGAGCTCCTTGACTCTCTGGATGATATGCACTGGACTTGTACTGTTTAATATCTAACTGATTCATTACCTGTTGGAATGTATGGGCCATAAAGTTTGTTCCTTGGTCTGACTGCACTGACTTGGGCAAGCCAAAAGATGTGAAAAATATTATCAAGGCTTTAAGTATTGTATTTGTTTTGATATTTCTAAGGGGAATAGCTTCTGGAAATCGGGTCGAACTACACATTATAGTCAACAAATACTCATGTTGTGACTTTGTTTTAGGCAGTGGCCCTACACAATCAATTATAATATGGGAAAATGGTTCGTCAAAAGCTGGTATGGGCTGTAAAGGTGCCTGTGGAATATTCTGATTTGGTTTGCCACCTATTTGGCAAATGTGACACTCCCTACACCACTTAGTTACATCACTTTTCAACCCAGGCCAATAGAAATGTTGCAATATTCTATCATGGGTTTTACGTATTCCCAAATGACCAGACATTGGCATCTCGTGTGCCAATCCTAAAACCTCTTGCCTGTTTATGGCAGGAATTACAATTTGATACACTGTCTTCACCTTCTCCTCACTGTCACATTCTGTAGGCGACCATTTTCTCATCAAAATGTTATCCTTGACCAAATAACCAACACTCACCTTTTCGGCTTCTTCTGGAGTTAAGGCTATTTTAAACAAATCAAGTAACTTTTTATCCTTACCTTGTTCTTCAATTAATTTCTGTCTAGAAATTACTGAAGTTTCTTTATTTACCTGTTGCTGTGGAGGGGTCTCTTTGTTATCCCTAGGTTTGTCCGGTAATAAGACAGATGTCTTTTTCTCCTTTTTATTTTCTTCCACTATTCCTGATTTATCACCTAGAAACGTACCTGAGAGATCAATTATCTCTTTATACTGTTCCTCATTTGCACTCTCCTTCACCTTCATAGCACGCGTTACTACAGAGGCAGGAAATATACCTGGGAACTTTTCTGATAATTTCTCAGTTTTCTCATCGTTTCTGGGTTTTTCTATTACTCGGGGATCAACCATGACTTTCTCACCTGCTAAGTCGTTTCCGAGTACTAATGATATACCTTCTACAGGTAATGAGGGTCTCATCCCTACAACTATGTTGCCATTTACTAAATTGGACTTAATATTTACTTCATGGAGGGGAACTTCTAATATGCCCATCTCAACCCCAGAAATAAGTACTTTTGCACCGGTGAAACTTGTTTCTGTAAGGGGTAAAATACCTTCTAACATTAGTGACTGAGTTGCTCCAGTATCCCTTAGGATTTTAATAGTTTGTGAGCTATTCTCATCTCCTACTAATGACACTACTCCTTCGGATATGAAGGGTTTGTATTTCTCCATGTAATCAGGTTCTACAACGGGACTACTTTTATCAATGATGCTACCAGCATCGGGGACAGACTTTGACAGTAAACCCTTTCCTGTTTTACCTCTCAAGCTAGTTAATCCAGTCGGACGGACTGTCGTTTCTGGGTTATTCTTTAAAGTATAACAATTCTCACTTTTGTGATTATTTTTACCACAATGTTCACAAGACTTTTTACCTACCAATCTCCAACAATTCGAAATTATATGGCCAGGTTTTCCACAATGTCCACAACTAATTGGCTTTGCAGCCTCTACCTTGTTAACTAACCCAACACTTTCAGTTGACTTACCTTGTTCTTGTCGGTCTCTCTGATTAGAGTTTTTGGGTAAATTGTTTCTGTTACCTGTATTCCATCTACCTGGATTATAAGGTCTTCTTTGTTGGGGGTTATTAGACTTGCTACTTATTTTGTGTGTGAGGGAGTAATCGTCAGCCATTACTGCTGCTTTTTCTAACTCCTCTACTTTCTGTTCATCTAAGTGTGATCTAACATCGGCCTGAACCTTTTCTTTAAATTCCTCAAGTAAAATCATTTGTTTTAACTTGTCAAAATCCTGACCAACTTCCTTAGAATGACACCATCTATTAAACAAGTTCTCTTTTTCCCTAGCAAATTCAACATGTGTTTTGCTATCATACTTGATATACTTCCTAAATTTTTGCCTATAAGCCTCGGGGACCAATTCATAAGCTTTGAGAATTGCTTCTTTCACATAATTATAATCAGAACTGTGTTCAACTGATAAAGCTCCATAAATTTCTTGGGCTTTTCCTGTCAGGACACTTTGTAATAATAATACCCAACTGTCTTTAGGCCATTTCAAACTGTCTGCTACTTTCTCAAAATGAGCAAAGTATTTATCTACCTCTTTCTCTTGAAAGGGGGGGACTAATCTGATATTTCTAGCAGGGTCAAATATATTAGTTCTATCTGGAGGAGGGGACCTACCCATACTTGCCATTCTTTCTTCATGCACTAATTCTGCAGCACGTGCTTTGGCTTTTTCTTGCGCTTCTAAGGCCGCTGTTTCTTGTGCCGCCCTAAACTCAAATTCGCGCGCCTCTTTATCACTGGCTGCTTTTTCGCGTGCCGCTTGTATTTCTAACTCGCGAGCTTGTCTTTCACTAGCCAATTTCGCGTCTTGCAAAGCTTTTTGAGCATCTCGCGCTTCTCTCGCTTCCTGTGCTCGTCGTGCTTCAACCTCCGCTTCAGCGTCTTTTTCAGCATCTCGCGCTTCTCTCGCATTCCGTGCGCGTTGCTCTTCAGCGTCATGCTCTCTTTGCGCTTCCGCATCACTCATGGCTTTTGCATTCTGTGCACGTCGCGCTTCAGCCTCCGCCTCAGCATCTCGTGCTTTTTGCGCCTCCTGTGCACGTTGCGTTTCAGCATCATGCTCTCTTTGCGCTCGTGCTATTTCAGCCTCTCGAGCTAGCCTACGTTCATCCCTCTCATTTGCTTGAAACTGTAGTTTCAATCGCATAACCTCGACACTAGGATTTTCCGCTGCCTCGTCAATTATGTCATTTTCAAGGCAATGATCTACTATTAAATTGCGTATCTGAAGTTTTGTTAAAGCGACAGTTACAGGTATGTTATAATGACCAGCTACTTGGACCCAGTTTTCCTTTTTTAA
>NJBF01000088.1 GCA_003144275.1 Candidatus Heimdallarchaeota archaeon B3_Heim | reverse complement strand
GGAAGAAAATCGACCTTTTTGACCTCGGAGTTTAACAGTTTTACTACAAATGCTTTGGTTATCGGGCGATACGAGAGACGAGGGACGAAAGACGAGGGATGAAAATATTCCTTCGATTTCACTCAGGATCTTCGACTTAACTGTTTCTTGATATTTATCCGCCTCAGGTGGATTAAAGCCCTAAGCAAAGGACAGTCGCGGAGGGCGCTGAGAATTAAGTAGCATTGACTAATATGATGTTTGTGGTTAAGATTTAGGATTGGATTTGATCCTGGCTAAGGTGAGAGAACTTGTGTCGGGCGCAAAGGAATGGTGTGCTGAAAATGGATTCATGGAAGTAATCCCTATGGGAAAAATTGAAAAAGTTCTTGTTATAGAACGACATATTCTCGAGGGGCTCGGTTTATGTCAAGGGGTCAGCTTTAATGTTGATCGTTACTTAGGTGAGCTGTGGAAGGGTAACGGGGTGAGCTTTATGGCTCGACCGGAGGCCGAGAAGAATCCAGCATACAAGCAATTAATTCCCTATGTAATTATGGCCTATGAAGACACATATCTTTGCTATATCAGAGGTATAGGAGTCGATGAAAAACGTCTGGCTCAAAAGGCTTCAATAGGAATTGGGGGCCATATTAATCCTTCTGATAGAATTTCGGTTTCCAGTAAAAATATCAAAGAAGTATATCTCAATGCTCTTGCGCGAGAGGTAGAAGAAGAAGTTATTGTTGAAACTGAACACGACGACAAGATTGTAGGTCTTATTAATGATGATTCTAACGAGGTAGGCCGAGTACACTTTGGGATAATTCATCTTTGGCGATTAGCAAAGCCAAATGTAAAAAGTCGAGAACAGGAGATTTGTAAACTTCGATTCATAAAAATTGATGACCTCAAAGATGTGAGAGATAAAATGGAAACCTGGTCACAATTGTGTATCGATAACCTTAATGCGATATCGTCCAAAATATAAAATAGCCCTATATCCTACCACCTGACATTGTTACGTTACACTTTAGGAAATTCAATTCTATACTTCCATATGCGTCCTATCTTCTCAGAAGTTTCTTTTGAGTAAGATTCATAAAATGGATGAATAATACTCGTGGCAGTATTTTCTCTTTCTAAAAGATAATATAAAGCAAAACCTAATACTTGCGGTTTTGTCGCTAAAGGGCATAGATATAAATTTGTTGGTTTTTTTTGCTTAACAATACTACTTATCGTTTCTGCTGTTGCGAATGGGTCATATGCCGGAGCAAAATAAGACTCTCCATCTTTGACATCTTCAGCCTTATGAGCACAAAGTCGGTTTTCCTGGTAAAATGCAGGACTAAGGGCTGGCAAACCAAAAATTTGTATTTTATTTCTTACGGACGATTTTTTATTTGCAACGGCTGCAATCAATTGGTCATCATAGCCTGAGCCAATAATCAGTAAATCATCCTTATTATCCAACTTTTGAATTCCCTCATAACCATGCACCAATCTAACATCTAAAACCTTATATGAAAATTTTGTAAGTTCGCGTTTTATATACCATCCGGGCTCGACATATATTATGTCAAATTTATTGATACCTTCTCGTTTTAAACACTTGAGAAAACACATTAAATGAGGACGGATGAAACCTGTAATGTCAATACAGATAGTTTTGTCCTTAATATCCGCCATCAACTTTTTTACATATGGATTAATAATTTCACTTTCCGTTTTGCCCGACAATTCAATTACATCCTCTTCTGTTTTTGTTTTCGGATATTCATCTTTGCTATATTTATATTCGGGGAAAATCAGCCAATCTTTTCTATGAGCATTAATATTAGCGAAAAGCCTTTCTACTCTCTCATCGGATCTAAATGCAGAAACATAGTAGTCCCACTGGTAAAAATCAGACAACGATTCCAAGGTACTATGTTTTTCTCTGTAATAAATCGAATAATCTATCATTTTTAATCACAAAACAAAGTTGGCTCGCTTTCTTTAAAAGGAGCCATCATTTTTGAAAGACGTTTCTTTTTACATTCTAAATAATCATGGCCACTTGTTGGTTTAAAAATAGCCATTAATTCCGATTTTGATAACCTTATATCTGCTCGCCTATATATCGGTAGTTTCCACGTTGTAGCTAACATGCTATTAAGTTGATATCTTAAGTCAACTCTCATACTGTTTTTGTCTGGACGTCCTTTAGGGACCTCTATAAGCAATGACACTTTTTCTGAACCGTCAATAATTTCAAAAACTTCTCTAGGGCATTCATTTTTATTAAAACTAAAGGTGCATAATGAGCATTCCACCGGTTTATCAGAATATCTGATTTCTCTAAATAATTCAGCTAATCGCTGAATACTTTCCATTCTATCTGCGTCTTTGCCATCATGAATCCTCGCATCTGTCCAAAACCAATCCGCGGCATTAGCAAGCCCATTAGACTGAGAATTAATTGAAATCTTTCCTTCCATAAAAGGCTTCTCACCGTTTTGAATAGCCCAGTCATATACCTTTTGAAAAATCATAAGCAAATTACGAGGCAGTCCCTGCGACATATGGATGTATGTTTCCAAATCAAAATAGCCACGCTCAGGCTGTCGATACTCTCTGCAGAATTGAGCGATAAAATCCTGCTTAAAATGCTTTTTAAGTTCTTTGTAATTTTTATCGTTGTCTGAATTATGGAGATACGATTTACACCTTTTAGATATTTTTGTTGCTTCATCGACTAAACTTCCGTTATTTCCTAATGCCGACCATGCCATATAGAATAAGTGAATGTTAACTTTCTCCAATAAGGGATTAGAGTCAATCCTCAAAGCGTTAATTATCGTATGGATATCATTATCAGAAAACTCCTGAAAAAGTTTTTTTGCCTTTTCCAATTTGTTCCTCAGTTTTTTGAAATATTTTCTCTCTAGCTCTTTGCTATTTGAGATGACTTTCAACATCCATTCTTCTACAGATTCAGAATATTGTTCAAAATAATCCCCTAACGTCACATCAGTTTTCAAAAAAAATCCGGCCTTTATTAGTCTCTTAATAATAAGATTTGTTGCAAACTCTTTATACCCATCATTTCCTCTCAGTAGATTGTCTAAATAAATCGGCGTATATTCAGCCCCAGCTTTGTTTTCTTCGTCCCCACAAAAAGTACTATATGTTTTAACTCCGTATTTCCTAGCACCGACTCTAAAAGTAACAGGATGTTGTTGCTCTCGTAAAAGTGTCTGAATATACTTTTGGTGTATTGGATACAAGTTTTCAAGCTCATCCATAAGATAAACAACACGGCACTTTTTTAACTCTTTTACTTTGTCTACAAGTATTTGTGGAATACCAAAAATCAGCTTGCCACGAGAAATATTAATTTTAACATTGAGACTTGCTGTAAAAGAGTAGTTATTTAATGCAATATCCACTTGTTTTTTAAAGTTGCTCAATTGGCCAAATAAATCATCGAAGCTTTCGGCATTATTCAGATTCTCATCAAATAAATCACAAATTGAATTGCATATTTCCTTTTCTTTGAAGGCATCAGGGCTACTTTTAGCCATATCAGATATTATCTCTATAGCTTTTTGGGCAATCCAAAGCTCCATGTAATAAATAAATAATGCAAGTAATTTTTCTTTTGAATTGCTTTCAATATTATCTTTATTAAAAAACCTAGATGCCTCTAATCCGCTAAGTGTAAAGTATATCCCAATATAACCGTCATTTGAAAGATGATTAAGTAAATTGCCGGTACATCTCATTTTTTGCAGATAATAAGAATGATATCGCATAATATGTGTTTTGCCGCTCCCTTTGCCGCCAAGAATTAAAAGAGGCATAGAAGAACTAGGCGATATAATTTTATGGAAACCATTGTCGCCCAGATCAACCCAATAGTCATTTATCTGTTCATCGTTGAAATTAAAAGCTTTTGTGATATTAAAAGGATTTTCCATAAAGTTAACCTTTTACCATTCAAAATTTATTTTAGGATATCTTTTAAATATTGGATGCCACTTGATGTCATCCCCATTACCTTCGGACCATATTATTGGTAGTGTGTTATCTGGCACATTATGATAAAAACCAATAAGAAACTCGCCCCCTTTGTAGCCTAAGGGATGCGCAGGAAATAATTTATCGCCATAAGTTTGACACATGTTTTTTGCAAAATGTTTATCTAATTTATCACCGTATTCTTTAAAATATCTATCGCTTTGAAAACATTTATAGGAAGCACCCAATTCACAAACGGTATCGACTCTGTCAAAGTTCCCAGCAGATTTTATCGTTTGTAATGTACTTAAAGAACCAAAGAGAACATAATAACATAATTCCACACCAGATTTAAGTTCCTTAATTAACTTTGTCCTTTCATACAAATATTCTATTATCTGTTGGCCAGAACCACAGAAATCATCAATGTATACATATCTCTTAATTTCTGGGTGTCTTAGTTTTGGAATTGGTTCACCTTTGCTATTTCGGCTAATCTTCAAAATATCACTGTCATTGGCAAAAAGATTTATATCTAATGAGTTTTCTTGGCGAAAAAAATATAATAGATGGCAACCACTCTCTGAAGGGTTACCGACCCCTAAAAATATTGTCGCTTTTAATTCTTTTTTAAATTCTTTATTAATTAAATCTAAATCACTCGTATCATTGTTGCGTGTTCTGATATCTGATATTATCCGGCATTTAAATAGTTCATAAAACAATGTTTTTAACAATGCCCTTATTTCTCTATCACCAAAATACATAAAACAAGAGAGTATATATAATGCATGAATTTTTTCTTTGCTATCAGGCAGTTCTCCAGTAAAATTGTTTAACCATTGCTCAACCACAGGATTTGTAATCCTACGTCCCCATAGAAGTTCATTTAGAGTTTTTATCTTTTTGTTTAATTGTTGATATAATTCTCTCATCCTTTAGGCCTTTTCAAAAAGCATAACCCATTCTCTTGTTATTATACTTGATGTTTTGTTCCGTTTGGTCATCAAACCTCTCGATTTAATATCGTCAATTAGACATAGTTTCAAAGAAAATCCAAGTTTCTCAGCAATAGTTCTCAGATATATTGGAGTTCGGAATTTGTGCCCACATATTTGATTATTTGCTGTTACTAAAAGGAGATACCCCTTAGGTTTAAGAACACGTGCCGTTTCTCTCAGTGCCTCTTGCATTTCAATCAAATAATTTGAAGTAATATGAGAACGGAGGGGATTTGTTTTTCGAAGCTTTTTCAATATTCTGTCAGCCGCCAAAATACCAGTATCGACATATTTCTCGTATTCATCCTTATGATATTCTTCTCTGCCAATGGTTGCCTTTTTATAAGTTCTAAGTTCAGATGCTGCACAGAAGCCGAGCCAGCCTATATTTAGGCTTGTCGAACGAATATATTTTTGCGCCCCTGAATAAGGTGGCGATGTAATAACAAGCTGTACACTATTCTCAGGAATCAGGGTGTTCTTTTTTTTCTCAAAGAAGGAATCACCTGTCATTAGAGCTTTAGCATCATTACAAATAATAGGTTGTGAGTAATCTTTATTTACTTTCTCCAAAAGACTCATACGCTGAATATTTTGTTCAACGATATTTTCGAAAGCTTTAATTACATTAATTCGTCGAAGTTTACGCAAATGAGCGTCTGTTCGTTCCCGAAGCCAGTGCCCTTTTGGATATTGGCCTTCTCGAAGACGAACCGGTACAGTTAATCTTGGATCAGCCAAACTCACTTTTCGTGCGCAACAAGAAAAACAAACTAGAAAAAAATCTCTAATTTCAGGGTCATCCAGCTTTTTTATCGATTCAAAAATACACAACAGTTGTTTCGTAACATGGGGAAAAAACCAATAATCTAGGTTGATTACATCAGGAGGTGCAAGGCTTGATTTGTTTGGTATCTCTTTTAATATTGAATCGAATTTATTTCTCAATTTTTTTTCAGATAAAGGTAAAATTTTGACTTTTGATATCAAACGAGCAATAGGGTTTATATCTGCTCCAATAACTTCTCTTTTTAAAAGCTTACCCTCGAGTAAAACCGTACCGGACCCGCAAAATGGATCCAAAACTGTATCGCCGGGTTTCGACAGCAGGGTATTTGCCAAAAAGAAATAAGGGATATGTACAAGAAGTTTTGCCGGATAAGGATGGATAAAATGCGTGTAACGATCCGCTTTTAGGCCGGGAACCATTTTCCGGAAATCAACGCTTAGTGGTTTTTGAACACTCGCGTATTCTTTGATAAGCATATCTAACTTATTATCGTGTTCGAGCATGTTATACACAATCTCTGAGAAACATTGGTAATTTAAGCATAACTTTATGCAATACGCTTTTGACAATGGGGTTTTCCTTTTCGATTGCCACCATCGCGTCATCGTCGTCTTTTCCTATGCTTGGAAGTTTCGCTTTACTTTCTTTATTCCTCGCCATTACGTTATTTCCTAAAATAACCCCACGTGATGCAAATCTCTTAAAAAACTAAACTTACCACCCCGGCCAACGAAAATCAAGCAGATTTTGGGCGAAAAGATACGCAATACGCTTCACGCGATACGCAATACTCAATACAAGTGCCGTGTCTCGGACATTTTTAACGAATTGTCTTGAAATTTAACCTGTTTTATGGTATAATACGCCTATGTTAGCCAGCAGGCTAACATAAACCGCCAGCAGGCGAAAGATTTAGCGGAGAACCGCACGTTTTCGTATCAGCAGATACACGCCAAAAAGCATTATCTGTCAAGCCAGACAAGGTTTTGAACATTTAAATTTGTGTAATTTGGATTTGTTTAGGATTTAGTGCTTAGGAT
>NJBF01000011.1 GCA_003144275.1 Candidatus Heimdallarchaeota archaeon B3_Heim | reverse complement strand
CCTTGAGTGGGTACGTTTCCTTGATAACCACAAATAGCTTGCCAGGATCTATTTTGCTCTAGCTGTCGCACAAAGGGTCGTACCGCTTCGAATTTCTGAATCTGCATCAAGGAAAGACCTTTAATCCACTGTTCGCAGCTAAATTCTTTCCGATTTTTGTCGGCATCTGTCTCGTGAATGTGTTTTCTGAGAATACGGGCCAGATGGGTAGTTTTAAAAACTTGGACTGTCCGTGAGGGATAGTGACGGAGTCTGTTTTCTAACGAGTGTATTTCTTGATTTGCTATCATAGAAAAACATTTGGCTCAGAAGTTAAATGCTTATGGGTCAGCTCCGTCATTACTCCCCGATGGTGACTTACTCATCATTCGAGGAATCGTTTTTTTATAAACCACTTATAAATAGTAATTTCGAATATAAAAGATGAAGAAGCCCCTCATTACTGAGGGTCTCTAGTTTGTGGAAAAAAAAGAGAAAAATACAAAATACTTTGATTCTAATTTTCGTCCTCGGATTGTTTGTCTTAGTAAATATAGGAGTTAACCAGGTTAGTGCTACTGATCAAGAGACTTCGACAACAGTTCTAGCTGATAAAGGGGTTGTGGGTTCAGGTGATGTGATTCGCTTTTCTATTTGGACGTACGCAGGTTTTGACTCTGTACCTTTTGGACAAATACGATTAACAGATATTTTTACCGGGGAATTTATTGAGACAATGATTACCAATGGTACAGCGGAAGTTGACTGGATTGTACCATCGCCAATTCAATCTGGAGAGCATTTATTCCTCGCTGAATATCTTGGTTTTTTGGGATATCTTTCCTCTGATGGATCGTGCAATGTTCGATTTGAAGAGATTAGTCCTGGCAGCACTCGTTCAACATCTTTACAACTAGTTGTGAACTCAACGACCGTTTATAGGAATGCTTCACTCCATTTTACTCTTAATTTATTTATTCATTATAGGTGGTGGTTCCAAGGAGGGTATATCACTGTAATTAATGTTAATTTAACTGGAGCTCCAGTAATTTATACCTATGGTCCATTAGAAAACTATTATCCAGGGACTGATCCTGCAATTTTGACGCTTGAGTTTGATTATAATATTCCTGTGTTTTCTGTTGTCGGAAAATCACAGTTTTATGCGAGCTATACTGGTAGCTCTCAAAGCCAAACATCTCCCTGTACATCAAACCCTGTCAATGTAACGGTCTTGAGCTCGGGATTTTGGCTTTACCAGACTATTAATACGACAAAACTTCAACGGACCGAAGAATCAGTCTTTATCAATACCACAATTCTTGGAGATAATCCAAATGGATTATTGCTCTCAATATACTATTTACTTGGCTCACAACCAATGATTCTTACAGAAAAAGTGATTTATCGTCGAAATAATCAAATAGTGTTTTCACCTAAAAGTTCAATTCCCTTGGGTGAACTAACGATTTACACGGAGCTAAAAAATGACCAGTACGAGTTATATGCTAATGTCTCATCAACTATTACAATACAGGATCGTGCTCGGATCCAATATTATTTGAATTCTTCAGATTATAGGCAAAATGAAACAATTCATCTCGAAGCCTACATCACATTAGAAGATATACATACTGTTCCCGTTACGTGTCAAGTAGAATTCAGAGATTTAACTGATGGGAATATTTCATTGATGAATAAATTTACTAACTCAGATGGATATGTGGCCTTTAATTATCCTCTTCCAGAAGGAATCAGCATCGGAAACCATGAATTTTCACTCCGAGTATTTGATGTAACACCAAATATTCTCGCAGTCTCAAGTATAATTCTAGTATCTATTAAGGGGTTAATTGAGTTTGATTTGACTTATGAAAGCGGAGGGATTAATCGAAACACAGATACTCAGATTCAAGTGACAGTTCACTCGGGAGGTGTAACAATTAATGAGGGGTTAGTCTCATTGGAGTACAGTAATTCTACTATTATTGATACTCAGAGCTGCGTATCAGGACTTATTTTTAATTATCACATCTGTAATGATCACTCCTTAGGTGATATTTACCTCCTTGTCCATTTCTATAATTCCGAAAATTATGATGAAGGAGCTACTACATTAAAATTAACTGTGTTTTCGGTTCCCCATTTTAGTTCTCTGAATCAAAATTCAACAGAAGTGATTAATGGGCAATCATGCCGTCTTTGGGGGTATTTGCTTGACGAAGGTGGAAAAGCTGTAATCAATGAAGCAATCCACTTTACTGATACGACGACTGGAGAATTTTTGGGTTTTGTCACCTCTGATGTAGAAGGACTATTTTTCTTTGACTATTCTGTGACAGTATCATCCCAAATAGGAGTACATATCTTACAATGCAGCTATCAAGGGAATGTAGGAGCTTTTTATTTACAGTCAATTAGTCCAGCAATTTTTTCTATCACGATTCGTCCTCCTCTTTCAGTTATGATTCAAGGATCCATCCTCTCAAATCACTGGACAATGATAGAACTAGAAGGTGGGTTGAATGAAGATATTTCCCTTTATTGGCAACGGGATGGAGAGAGTACCTGGAATTTTATCGCCGTAATCGCATTGAATGCTTCTGGACTAGGAAATTATAATTGGACAACACCTTATTACAAAGGTGGATTATCTTTACGAGCTTCAAATCTCAATGGTACGAATACTAAATATGATCATACATTCATGTACAGTACTGCTGACATTGAAGTAATCGGTGGTGATTATGGAAATGTAAATGATAATTATTTATTTACAGTTAACTGTACGGAAGTTTATCAGATTTGGATGGGGGGTCAATTATGGAGAGACTGGTCACCAGCAGGAAAACATTCATACTCATATAGCTTCAATAACAGAGGAGTAAAAGAAATTTCCATAATTAGTAATGATACATACGTCTATTATCGGATTCTTCATTATCAAGTAACAATTTTTGAAGACCTAATTATTTCTGTAAGCATTCCTGGAGAAGCTTTTGTGAATATGTCAATTCATATTGATGGTAATGTTATAGGAGAAGTTTCGGGTCCTATCATGGGAGTAGATACGATTCTACTGATGGGTGGGATGGAGAATGGGGTTGATTCTACAAATGGTGCAGGTATCTTCGATTTCATAATTTCATTTGATCAGCCTGGAATCTATACAGTTTCTGTAAAAGTGCCTTTACAATTCGAAGATTATTTCAATACCTCATTTAGTCCTCAATTTTCAATTGTAATTCATTCTTTACCTTCTACGATAGAAATTCTTTCACCTGTCAACAACTCTATTCATGGATCTATATTAGAGCTATCTTTCCGAGGAGATGCTGTGAGTTATTGGTACTTTATTGAACCTCTTGATCAAACGAATAGCTCGTGGACGGATACTGCATATCGTGACTTACCTGAGGGGTTATATACTTGTCATGTTTATGGTGAAAATTCCTATGGGGCGTTATCTTATGCTTCTTCATCATTCAGGATTGATTCAACTGCGCCTTCATTAGTAATTATAAGTCCAAAGAATGAGTCATACAAAACGAATTCTATTTCACTTTCATTTTTAACCGATGAAGAAACTGTATTTATTTTTTTAGATGATACTTCAATCGTTGGAAGCTCAGGTTTCGTTTTAACTGACTTATCTGAAGGAAATCACAACGTTACTATTCAGGTTAGAGATACTGCTGAGAATTTTGTCATTAAAACCTCAATTTTCAATATTGATACAATTGCTCCTTCTCTAACGATTTTTTCCCCCTATAATTACACCTATATTGAAAAAATACCTTTATCCATCAATTCAGATGGTCAAACAATCCTATATTGTATTCCAGAAGTAAATAATACTAATCAGACATATACTACATCATTAGTACTGTATTTACCCATTGGCAGTTATTCACTCAATGCTTATTCATTTGACTCTGCTGGGAACTTTATATCAGCGCAAGTAAATTTTTCTGTGGTAGAAAAAGTTGATCTTTTAACTAATTCGTATCTCACAGAAATTGACTCTGCTGGAAACTATCTCCTAAGTACAGAGATATTATCAAATCCATATTTCGAACAAGTCGGAATATATTTGAATGGGAGCCATTTTGGGGTGTTGGAATGGGATGCGTTTCAGCGGGATTATCGAATTCAATTTCAGTTTCCTTCCCCTGGCCAATGGGAAATCTCTTTGTATGCCCACACAGCTGAAAATAAGTACGATTTTAGACTATTTCTTGAAAGTTGGTATCCACCACAGCCAACTATCAATTCTCTGTCCGTTTCATGGGAATCGACTTATTATGAATTAAGAACAACGATCGATTCACAAACTCTTGACCTTAATCTTGTCCAGGTAACGCTTGATGGTATGAATTACAGTTTAAGTAATTATTTTGGTGATCAATGGTACACACAAGTTTACTGCAACCCACAAAATTACACTCTTAGGTTAGACATATGGTATCCATGGGATGACAAGCCTTCTGCTAGCAGAGATTTTGAAATTCTGTGGTATGCCCCCCATATCATTGTAGTGGAATCAGAATTCGAAAGAAATGGGTTTAATCTTGAAATTCGAGTTGAGAAGGTAAATGCATCACTTTCTACTGATAATCCCTTTCTAGCAATCGAAAGTGGGTCTCAAGTTTTCATTGCTGATGGAACTTTAATTTATGAATCAACAACAGGAAGCTATCAAATCTGGCAATTCACTTCTCCGTGGTTAACTCCGAATGTTTGGAATTATAATCTAACTGTATTCGATATTTATGGACATTCAAGTCAGTTTTTTGGGTTTTTTAACTCAACGGATTCTCCTCCAAAGATAGGAGCATCATCCCTAGTAATCCTTGATAACACATCCACTGGGATCCTCTATCGATTAAACGTCCAAGTATTTGATGATTTTGATGGAATAGAAGCTTTTCTGTACATTAATGGTGTCGAATTTCCATTCACTCAGATAAATAATTCGTACGTATCCGTTGATTTCTTTTTAACTCAAGGCTCCTATGTTCTTCAATTATCAGTAATAGATGATATAAATCAAGAAACAACGGAATTTTTAACGAATTTATACGTCCAGAGTCCGATTGATCAAACCACTACTACTACTTCTGGAACAATAGATACAACAGACCCACCGGATCTAACTTCTCAGACAAGTACTCGAAAAGAGGTTAATTTGGATACAGGTATAAATGACTTGATCGAAATAGGTATCGGAGGAGGACTTTTTGCTAGTCTTGTCGCTCTCGGTAATACAGTTCTTCGAAAAAGGGAACCGTGAATTAAATGAAAAATATTACTCATTATCTATTCTCGCTCGGATTTACAAATTTATATGGGATGTTGATAGTAGAGGAGATGTTCTCCTCTTGGATAATTATGGTACTATCAACGATTACCAGTTTGTTCAGTTTGGTTCCGAATATCATAGATCGATATGTTAATGTTCAATATGAAAATGAGGGTGTTTTATTAACAAGGAATAGACATCCTCTTACACACTCTCCTTGGACAGTTTTCTATTTCCTTCCCTTCCTTTATCTTGGACAGAAATCTAATGTAACAATTTTAGAAGTTGTAATAATATTATTTACAATAAGTTGGCTTTCACATTTATTAATAGATTCATTAAATCCCGGGGGATTACCTTTAGGAAAACGATCTGTCTTTAGTAATCATCCTGTTAAGCATTACAAGTTTCATTGGACCCTCCCCCGAAATACAAAACGAATACGTATTGCTCGAATCCCGTTCAATGATCCAAGAGTAAATAAGAATTTGGGTTATCTGGGGTTATTCATTTTTTCCTTAAATTGTGCAAGAATGTTCCTTTCATTATTTTGGAGTTATTGAAGAATGCTTCTGATAGATAAGAAACAAATTATCACTTTAGGTATCTTATTAATTATTATCCAGGGAATAACAGTAATTTGTAAAGGAGATTTGGCCAAGACACTCCAGCAACAAGAGAGTAAATCTAGTTCGTATGATTTGAACTTTAATTATACAATGGATAAGCCAGAATTAACTTTTAATCGTTTTATTGTCTTGTCTAGACCATGGGATAAGTTATTTCTAAATTTATCCATTCAAAATTTTGGAGAACCAATTGATACTATCTTAACTACAATCAAAATTAATGATATTATCACAGATCACGTTTTTTCAAGTAATGAAAGAGAAGGCCTTAAGAATTGTCTTGTTTATCAGTTTGATCAACCTCAGGCATTGATGATTCCGCTAAATTATTCATATCAAGAAATACTCTCCGTTTCTGTTTCCATGTATCTAGACTCCCTCATATCTTGGCGCGAAGTGGAATATAATTTCATAATATTTTCGGCAACTGTTCATGCAGTTGATCTTGTACAACCCCTTAGTGAACAATCTTTGATGATTTTGTCTAGCAACTTCCAATATGCTCTTCAACCGTCACAAATATCATTTTTTGGTAAAAAAATACTTACAAAAAGTCTACTTCCTGTGGATATTCCTGATAATTTGTATCTTTCATCAATTCTTGAAATTACTATTAAAGGTGGACAATTTGATTACATAGCACTTGGAACGGGAAGAAATCATGCCATAGATGGGAATGTTGTAAGAATAAATTCAACAGTCAATAAAGTCGATCTTGAAAACCAGATTTGGCATATTAATCTCTATATTATCCCGATAATTTCCTCTACTGATGATTATTCTACAATAAGTATTTCTATTAGAGCTTATGGCCTTCTGAAGGAAATTAACACATTAAATAACAATTTAGAGTCGGTTAGTCATCCCATTCCTGGATTTATAATGATTCCAGTACTGATTTTCATTCTGTTTGGGATTCCATATTATTATGTCTATCAGGAGGAACTTTCTGAAAAAGACGATCGAATCATAGATTCAGACTTAGGAAAAATGTGAAGAACCCAGTGAATTCTCATCAACAATCTACGACATTAACTCAACCAAATGTCTTGATAGGGGATTATTACAAGTGTGTGAGTCTTCTAATGACTGCTAGAATCGAAGAATGGGTGATTCCCAAAATATTATGGATTGATTTCCGAGTAGTTCCGTTACCTTATTTTTACCATATACTTCGTCGGTATAAATCCTTGGAAAATAAGTTTTCTTTTATGGAAATATTGTCAATTGAGGATTATAAGCAAGTTCTTGGTTCAAATGAGCTTTCAACATACTTGAAAAATGGATTTTCTTCGCTGATTGTGAATTATCCGCCATTGTGTACTAACAACCATGAAAATTGGACATACCTTAAAAAATTAGCAGTTTCAATGGTCGTTATTGTTATCGTTTCCAAAGATCTGTTTCCAGCAAACGAATGCACACGCTTTGTAGTTGACTCATAATGGAAACCATTGATAGAGTTAAAAGTCTTCAAGAAATAAATGAAGAGCTAGAAAAATCCATTAAAATCACGATGGGTATTGATATTATTGATAATCTTATAGGGGGTCTTAGTACAGGACAAATTCATTCGATTTTAGGTGAATCGGGAGTCGGGAAATCGTGGTTCTGTCAACAGGCAATTAACTCAATACTCATTAGTGATCGGAATGCGAATGTTATTTATTCGGATTTTTCAGGAAATATTCGATATCTGAATCTCAAAAGAACTTTGAATTGTGAAGAATTTCTGGATCAAGTAAATTTTTTCCACCCAAATTCTCTTTTAGAGAATATCATCCTAATTAAAAAAATTGTTGAGGGACAGTATTCAGATATTTCCCTACTAATTTTAGACACAATATTTGGTTCACCTATGCAACTTATTGAGCTTTTTGGCGAATCTAAGAAAAAATGGACACGAAATATCTTTAATTTTATGTTAGATCTTAGAAAAATCGCTATTAGAAGAAACTTACCTATCATCATTGCTCATCATGCTTTTTCCGATGCTTCAAAGGAATTAGCAAGTAAAGATAGATTAATAGATCCTTTTTGTATGACAAAATCAGTATTGCATAAATCTAGTAATGGATCCTCACTAGATTTCTATGTATACAATCAATTTCTTGGATCAACCACTATTGAACTGTTTTTGGATAGAGATAAGGATTTAGGATAGTTAAATCCAGCTTAGTAATCTAGGTCTTCTAGAGAGAGGAAATCAATATCTGCCTTTTTTGTGAATTTCTGTATCGGTTTTTCAGTAGGTACCCAGAAAAAAACTGGTTTTTTTACTTTCCCACCTTGAGCGATATATCCTACCACAAATAAACCAATAACATATACTACAAACCATAATGTTCCCAAAAGAATGGAGAGAAAAAAATTCTGTGTTCTCCAAAGCGTATCAAACGTGAAAACAACATACACAATTATAGCGTTGTAAAACCAAAATGGTCTAATTTGGAGGTTTATCATCAAAGCATGAATCATAAAATACCAATCGTTAATACTAGGCATTAATACCCCAAAAATCCCGATAAAGAGGTACAAATGGACCATTCCTCCCACTTGAGATGAAAGAATACCTGTATCAGCAAAGATCAATGGGGTCACAATAAGATAGCCTAGCAACATTGCAAAAGCAAGTTTATTGGGTGCGAAGGCTACTCGTCTTGCATATTCAAATCGATTAAAACCCATAAGTAATCCAGGATTCTCGTCTGAAACATCTATACCTGAAATTAAAGATGCACGGAGACTCCCTGTATCAATAACTGGTTCTTTTTCTCCTAACTCCTTACGAGATTCAATTTCCTTTAAAATTTGTTTAGCTGTGTACACATGAAGATAGACATGAATCCATCGGAAGGGAAGAAAAAAAATAACTAATATCCTTCGTAAGAAGGGGAGAAAATAAAGAATGATTTGGAGCAACAAGTAATAAGAAAATTGTTTAACAAAAAAATCTACAAGATCCTCTCCCTGAACGCCTACAGTGTACCAATGTATGAAATCACTAAGGCCTTGAACAACAAGATCTAGTAGTTCAACCATTAAGAATCATTTCCCCCGTATTCCGCTTATCCTATACAAATAAAAATATCGAGGACAAAACAAATACTGCTCCAATATTACTGATGTTAAGTAGGACATTGTACACCCATTGTTAAATAATTATTTCAATATCTTCATGTTCTATCCTGTGAAATAGAGACTTCAATAAACCTCTTGAAAGGAGAAACATAATTTTTTGAATACGATCCTCAGAAGAGGCACCGAAGGTTTGTAAGGTAATTTTAGTATTCGAAGTAATTCTTAGACCTAATCCAATCAATTCTCGATTTGTTAGATCTGAGTAATTGATGAACTGAATGAATAAACCACTATTTTCAAGGAATCTTTTGTTTTTACTCTTGGATATCATAGTAAATGCTTTTACTGTATAGTAAGGTAATATCAATTCTAATTGAGGTACCCTATCTTTGTATACTTGTCTAACTAACACAAATTCTTCTATAATCCATTCAAACTCCTTAATCAAATTGATATCGTACTTACCCAGTGATAATCCGAAAAATAAGTTGTCGTAGATAACTAAATGGGGATCCTGTAACAAACTTGTCATCCTGTTAAATCCTCAAAGATCATGAGTTCCTCTAATACTGATTATATTCAGAGCATATATACTCAAAATTAAACCAGAAAACGTGATGCTTATAACAATGGATCCGCACTCTAGAAATGAAAGGTGGCCTTCTTGGGAAATGAGATGAACAATTTAGCATTCAAACCATGTACCGCATTAATTGCCACACCTGGCAAATCCCTTTCTTATTGCGTTACATATCATGAGTGGATAAGCAAATGCCCAAATCAGTGCGGTTATTTTAGTGAAGGTGTAGTCGGAAACCTAGAAGAAGTGGAGCAGAAAAAATATAATTTAGAATGTCTTTATTTTACAAGAACTAGTACAGATAGGTCAATTTTTCACTGCACATTATTCGATCAAGATAATCCGTTTTGCGAATCATGCCACTATGCTAAGGTATCGTAATTTCTTCCGTATTTTCAAGTGCTATATCAGTTGAAATCCTTTTTTTGGTCTTAAAGTACCGTTTTTCGTATTCTATCAATTCAGATAGCTTGAGAGAAACAATTGTATGAACTGTGTATTTTAACGCTTCTTCAGCATCAAGCTTTACCCATGGAATACTCTTATTATTGACGCGTTCGACATTTAAATAGGGTAATAATGAATTAAAGCTAGGACGAAATGGTAGTTGAAATTCATATGTTTGTTCTGCCCCTAAAAACCATACTCGTTCATGGACTAGTCGATTTTTTTTATCAGACAATGTTATACGAAGGGGAATATGCTCCATTTGAGGAGGGAGAGCTGAAACTCTAAGTGACGCGGAAAATTCTCTTTTCCCAAGCTTTGAAACCTGCAGTTCACAATGCCACTCAGGAGCGGGTTCTTTGTTTAACCATCGGTTGAAGAAGTAATTTAACTGTGAGAAATATTCATCTGGCCAAGTATCCCGAATCCCACCAGATGGTAGAAGAGCATCTTCAAGCCAAAGCTGCTTAGGTTTATATAAGGACGTAAAAATTTTGAAAATATTCTTGTTAGGCATATTTTTATGATCAAAAACTGATATTTGGAACGTAGGACAGGAATGGAGCATGGAGAGAGAATATTTTAGATTCCATCGTGTTCTCCACGTGAAAGGCCACAAAATCAAACGGGTCAAGAATCTTAAGAGAGAGACACCAAAACCCGCATAGGGTAATTTACGAGCAATTAGAATATTTAACGAAACAGGTCCATTATCGAGAATGACAGCTCGGATCGGTTGATCTTTTACTAAGGTACTTACTAATAGTGTGCTGAATGATTGGCTGTACACAGCAATTTTCCGTTTATTAAGATTATCACGTAAGATGAGGTATTCATACGCCTTTAGGATTATTAGCGAATAATATCGAGTTGAAAAATTCTTCTTTAGAAGAAGACGCGTTGATTCATCAATGTTATGAATAATAGGGAGTAAGACATTAAATCCCATGATTTGAAATACTCCAGATGTTTTCAAACTGTTTTCTAAAGAATGTTCATTTGTCCAATCTGGGATCATAAGAATGGTAGCATCATTTTCTTGCTTACTGGGAAAAAACCAAGCTTTCTGTAAATTACCTTTAACAGGAAAAGAGATGGAGGTAGCTTCTAATCCAAAATCACTTGGAAGTTTGACTGGAAGATCTTTCCTGGCAGTAAAATAGATATAAAGGTATGGAATGATCTCTGTGAAACGAATAATCATGATCAGACATATCAGAAGAATAAAGAAGGCACCAATTAACAAAGGATCTACCATAGGTTCGAACTCACTTCCAATAGGTTATAATCATAACCCGTCTTAAAATAAGTATTGAATTATGCTAATAAATAACTATTTTGGTGTTAATCGTCGCTCAAATCCCTTTTCAATTTTTTTGATTTCAATTGTCAAAGTTTCAAGAAATTGATAATGTTCCTCAAAAGTCGTATTTAAATCCTTTAAAATGTCCGCATTCTTTGTTTGGAACTCTTTTATTAGACTAAGCTTATTCGGTTTTTGATTTATTGGACTTGTATGTTTGAAATCCCACTCACGCTTCAGAGCCAGTTTACGAGAAGAAAATTTTTCCAGATACACAAGCTCAATTGGCTGTTTACGAGTTATCCGTGCACCTTTTACACTATTTAAGCCAATATGTTGGGTAAGTCGATTCACAAGATGATGTGTGTACCCCGTGTAAATTTTACGATTATATCCACTGGATTTTTTTCCTACGAGTAACATATAAACCCAAAACGGCAATTTCAAAACCAACCTTTCGCATTATTAGTGCTTATTATGTTTTCCATGCTTTCGCAATCTGAAGAGCTTTATCAGCATAAGCGATGACCTCTTCTTCGTTCTGATATATTTTATTTCGAATAACCCCAGTAATCAGATCTTCCACTCGCGAAATTTTTATTATATCGCTTATAGAGGGGTTCTGATCCAGGATTTTCTCCCAAGTGCTGAATAGCTTGAGCATGGATTCTTCCTCAATAGAAATAATTTGGCTCAGTCTGTTTAACCCCTTCTCCTGTGCAATAAGATGAGCTTGTGATAGTAAACGTTGTGATTCATCAATATCAAATTCGATCAATTTCAGTTTAGACTGAATAAGATATGCTTCAGCCATGCATGGATAAGCATATTGGGTTTTCGCTAGAGTAAGCAATTTATTCGAGATTTTATTTAATTCTGCTAACGCTTTCTTGTTTCCAGTAGTTTCTAATTCAAATAACAATAATTCACTTAGGTTTATCAATGCATCAACAGTATTATCAAGATGGACACATTTTTCCTCACTGATCTGTTGGAAAATTTTCTGCGCTGCCATTTTATCGGCTAATCTGCCTTTAGATTTCAATATAATTGCTTTTGCAAGACGGTATTGCTGGTTTATGGCTGGAGTTTCAATATGACGATCATATATCTCTTTAAGCTCTAGTAAATATTCGTCTAAAGCATCAGAGCTGATGGAATTGTTAAAATATCGAATCATTGCATAAAGAGCAAATAAATGTCCATAATCATACTTATTCTGTCTAGCCAATTCTATAGCCCTTTCAATATACTCCCTGGATGGTTTGTTTTTACCCATTATTGAAAGAATTTCACCAACATTAACAAGGGAAATAATAATGGCTCTCTGGTTACCAATCTTCTCTAAATTCTTGACACTTACTTGGTAATGTTCTAGTGCTCGGTTGACATCTCCTGCATAGGTGTATGTAGCACCAAGATTATTATAGATCATAGTTTCTTCTCCAAAGTTACCAGTTTTTTCAACCAGGAACTTCCATCTTTCAATATATTCCAAGGCTATGGATAGCTCCCCTATATCAAAACAAACTGTACTGATGAATTGAAGAGACAAACTGATAATCCTTTGATCATCAATTTCCTCACCAATCTTTAAACTATCTTGAAAAAGCTTTCGTGCTTTACTATGTTCTCCATTTATTCTATGGATCGCACCGAATCCTATTTTGGCCAGCGCAATTCCTCTTTTGTTGTTGGTTGCGTTACTAATTTCAAGAGTTCTTTGACAACATTCCAAACATTTTTCTGGTCTAACACTATAATAATGAATAACACCTATTTCATAAAGTGAATCGACTATTTTTATACCATCACCAACTTTTTCACGCAATAAAAGACTTTGTTGGAACATTTTAAGCGCCTTAACATCCTCTCCTTTAAATCGAAGAATAATTCCTTTAAGATGAAGAAGATCTGCCTCTTTTTTTGATAGCTCGGTCGTAGGATCATTAGTAAGCATCGTTAGTATTCTTTTTGCCTTACCTGCAAAATTTAATCCATTATCTGGGTCACCTAAAATAGTTATAGCCATTCCAAGAGAAACCAGGGCATCTATTTCTCGAGCAGGATTGAGTAAATCACGACTTGCTTCAAGGAATTCTTCAGAATACTTCTTTCCCTCCTTAAATAATCCCTTCCGTAAATAAAGAGTGCTCTTCAAGTATTTTAATGTCAGTTGCTCATCGTCAGACAGTTCATCTAATTTTTCATAGCTCTCTATCGCATTCAGAGCATCACGATAGTTTGCTTGGCTTATCATCTCTTCTACTTGTTCTAATTGGAACGTATTCATAATTAGTAGACTCGTTTGCCTTATCTCTCACATCAACGGACAACCGAATAATAAAGTATCACCCCTTAAGAAAGTTCTTTTTGCCTCTTTACTACTTAGGAATCCATAACAGATTGAGGGCAAAACTAACTTAAATGAATGCACTGAACAGATGGGTGGATAGTTATGACTGCCCAAGAAGAGGAACAAAACCCACCCCCAATATCACCGAAGAATCAAATGTTAGAAAAGATAGCGGTAAGACTATGGGACTACTTTGTACGATATCGTTTATTACTGATTGTAGGTCTTTTAGCCTTTTGGTTAAAGATAGTTTATACTTCGTCTATTGACATGTGGGATGAAGGTTGGTTTGTTTCCATTGCTTCACGAATAGCCGACGGGTTATCAGATCCTTTCTTACCTTTATATTATAGGGGGAATAATGAAACCCTTCAATTATTTGATAAACCTCCTTTTGCTTTCATTTTTGGCGCGCTCCTCATGAATATCTTTGGAAAAAGCACTTTTGGGGCAAATGGCATGAATGCTATAGGTGGGGCTGGTCTTGCGGTAGTGATATACCTCTTGTTCAGTCATCAAAAAGAAACTAAGAGCGCACATGCTATAGCAGGGCTTCTGGTTGCACTAGCCTCATTTCTAAATTTCTATTCTCGAACTGCATATATCGACCCCTTTGTTATTTTCATGGGATCTATAGTTTTTTTAGCAGGAATTCGTGCCATTGATGCGATATTTGTTGATAACAATCTGAAAAAAGGCTATTTATTGATCATACTAACAGGAATACTTAATGTACTAAATGTCATGACGAAAGCATGGCAAGGGGTATTAATTGCACCATCAATAGCCATCTATTTGGTTTTCAGATATTTAGAGCGGCATGTTGATTTCTCTCAATTAAAAATTGCTCTATATGAGATTCGTGAATCATTTTCTCTTTCTTTCTCCGACAATGAGGAACGTTCTTCTTCCTCAGAACAAACCTATGCCAATCTTTTCCCGTATTTTGTATTCTTACTTGCATCGGTCATCTCATTTATTATTGCTGTTATTTACAATCAACTTCTTGTCGCTGGTCTAATAATAGCTATCGTGAGCGCTTCTACATGTTTTGCTGTGTTTCTTCGGTTTTGGAAAAATGAGTTCGTTGAAGGAAACTACCTTGTGTTATTTTTCACTGGACTTACGAGCGTATTGGCAGCATTTGCAGGGAATATCATCGTATCTCTTTTTTATAATCGATTAGAGGATGCTTTCAAACAATTTGCAACGGCTTTAAGTTCGAATGATATGTCCATAATTAAAGGAATATTGTTCTTTCTATCAGAAGAAACACTAGAAAATCTAGAAGCACTCAATAACGAGGTCTTCATTCTAGCATTATTAGAACTCATCGGAGCATTATTAGGATCGATTGTTACAATCATTCTCGCATTAATTGTATTTGGGTTGTTATTAGATTTTATTTCCTCCGATAGAGCCTTCATTCGTTTTATTTACGAGTTAATAGACAGTTTTCCCCTAATTATTATGGGGATTTGGTTGATGTTTTGGTTTGTTGGATTACTTCTGCTTGGACTTGTTTTTGATCGAAATGCTTCATCAATAACGTTAATGGGTGTTGCTATCTCCTTATTACTAATTCCCTTACTGTCCTACTATCCACATCTTAAGAATAAGCTCATAAAATTTTACAATCTTAAAGCTAGAATTCGCTCTCAAACAGAGCAGTCAATATTCTCATCCCATATCCTGTTTATTGGAATCACCCTCATTGTCATTATTCTCAGCTTCTATCCCTTTATTGCCTGGATACAATATATCGATACTAATCTTGTGAACTTTCCATGGGTGGTACGGACCCCAGGAGAGCTTGCTGGTGATCCTAATAAGCCTGATGTCGTTACATATACCTTTTTATTTTTTGATTATTACATTGGGTGGCGTTACACGTCTGGAACCAAGTATAATTTAGCTGATAGTTTAGGGGGTGCAATAAACGATTACGTGTTGGTTGTCATGCTACCATTCTTCCTAATTGGACTCTGGGCATTTTTCTTTTCAGAACGTCGTAATCCCGCATTAGGTTCTGCCCTGATCACTTGGTTACTTGTCATTCCTCTTGTTTTCTTCCCCGCAATGTTTCAGTTGAATTATTACTATATTCCCCTTGTACTCCCTTATCTCGCTATTGCAGCCAAAGGTTTTGAGTTTATCTATTCATATGAGAAAATGCGATTACTAGCTGTTGATAATGTTGAAAAAGGGCTAGCTGGAGGATATTTTTTCTTAGAAATCGGATTTACATTTGTTTACGTTCCCCTCACCGCTTTTTTGGGTAATGGAAATCTAAATTCTTTGTTCAGAAACCTCTTTGTCGGCGCCATTTATTTAATCCCATTCATTTTTCTTTGCTTTCATGTACTGAAAACGTTTCCTGGAATCATTACTGCTGGGTTTGCATACAAATTCTTTATCGATGCATGGTTTAGGGGAGGGGGTGGGTTGTATCGATTATACGACTATATAGTCTATGATTTCCTAGACATGCTATTCGAATTAGATTTTTCATGGATCGGAGAAGTAATGGAGTTTGGAGCCCCCCTAGCTACTTTCGTTGGACTGATATTGTTGATTGTTGGGTTGTACTGGTTGAAACCAAAGATTAAACCTCAACTTACAATAATTCTTGCCCTCGCTATGTCAGGGATGTTAGTAAATGTCTCTACTAATGTCCATTACAATCAAATATTCGATCTTCGATACCAGGAGATGGCGATATATATCAATAACCATGGTGGAGATTATAATTATAGTACATGGGCAATAAATGAGGGAGGTACTCAATTTGCCCTTCGATATTATCTAGAATACGAAGTCAAAGAAACAGGTAATTATCCTTTCTCTTCAAATTCAACTTCTGATGTGAATGACTATTTCACAAACCATTTACCCGATATACACTTTTGGGTTATAGTGAATCATACGGGACACTGGTGGGATTCAGAGAAAGGAACAGGTGTACCACCGTATGCTGAAATGTATCCTGAAGCCTATAAATGGCTTACGACAAACCCCGATTTAGCATGTGTTGATGAAATTGTTGGCTTAACCATTTGGTATAAAATGCACCTGTTTGTGAATAAGACATGGATCACAGAGCAAGGCTCTAACTGGAAAACATTATCAGGTAAATAACTCACATAAAGGGATTAATATGTATCGAGATTTATCACAATTAATTTATGATTGGAATGTTGATCCCTCGTCAACTCCAAAGGGGCCAACTGATTTACAATTTCTAGATGAAACCCTACGAGATGGTTTACAATCTGCAAGTGTTAGACATCCGTCTCTAGAGGAAAAAGCGCAGATTATTCGTTTAATGGAACAACTTGGTATAAATAGTGTGAATCTAGGCATGGCTTTTGCTTCAACAAATTTTCATGAAGATGTTGTGGGTCTGGCAAAATAATTACTCTAGAAAAACTCTCTATCGAAGCTAATTCCCCTTCACGGATGATTCCAGAAGATATTGATATTCTAGTTGATATTATTGGTAAAACTGAAACACCTATTGAAGTATGTACATTTATTGCCTCTAGTCCTATCAGAGTACTAGTTGAAGGCTGGAAGCTTGAGAAAATAATTAATGATGTCACCAAGACAATTACTCGTGCAGTCAATCAGTCTATTGAGAAAATTACATTCGTGACTGAAGATACCACTCGATCTGCACCTGAGGTTTTACAGAAGCTCATAACAGTGGCAGTGGAGGCAGGGGCAAATCGAATTGCTCTTTGCGATACAGTGGGACATGCAACTCCCCAAGGGACAAAAAAGATTGTGGAGTTCGCGAAGACAGTCATTCACGACCTAGGGGAAACTGTAGGTATAGATTGGCATGGACATTGTGACAGAGGGATGGCCTTGGCGAATACACTTACAGCAATCGAAACTGGTACATCAAGAATTCATGCAACTGCCTTGGGTCTTGGTGAACGTTCGGGTAACCTGTCAATGGAGCTATTACTGACTAATTGCAAAATGCTTGGCTTGATTGATAATAAATTATATGCACTACCCAAATATTCGAAAACAGTGTCGGAAGTAACGAATGTCCCAATTCCCCCCTCTTTACCAGTAATTGGAAAAGACGCTTTCCGAACCCAGACTGGCATTCACGCATCAGCATTGGTCAAGGCGAAGAGACTTGGCGATACATGGTTAGAGGATCGAGTGTATTCCTCAGTACCTGCTGAATGGATAGGTAGAGAACAGAGAATAGAAATCGGGCCTAATAGTGGAAGGAGCAATTTGATTTGGTGGTTGGTGTACCATCAATTCTCGTTTAATCTCGATCTGGTGAGAATCATTCTTGACCATGCAAAAAGTCAAAACAAAGTCCTCACCGATACCGAAATTTTGAAAATGATTAAAGATTTTGGCCCCTTACCAGAATTGCCCGAACGATGAATGGTGAAAAATATGGTTAACAAAGTAACAGCACGTCACATACTAGTGGATAAAAAAACGTTGGCTGAAGAAATCATTGAAGAGATTAATAGTGGAGCAAAATTTGAGGAAATGGCCCGTAAACACAGCACATGTCCATCAAAGAAAAAAGGTGGAAATTTGGGAGAATTTGGCCGAGGCCAGATGGTAAAAGAATTTGAAAAGGCAACGTTTGCATTACAGAAAAATCAGATGACACAAATCCCTGTTAAAACAAAGTTTGGTTATCACATCATCAAGCGAACAAGGTGAACAGTCTATTTCGTAAATAATATCCAGAGGGAGTTACTCAACGATTTTTACCAAAATTTTTAAACAGGAATTATACAAATCTTTTTATGCAGAAACATTCTCTGAGAAACATGAGATTTGCACGAATAGTGCAGATTCCTATTGGAATGACCTAAAATATGGCTTTACTTGACGGTGAAATAAGGCTTTCATTACAACGTATAGAAAACGCGCTCCAAAATTTTATGGAGCTACGTGACTTTAGGAACTTTATGTTGGCGAAAGCATACATAGAAGAAGGACAAGTTCAGACTGCAATACAGTTCCTAAATCGTATTGACAGAAATGCTGATTATAATGCCCAGTTGGTCATTTCACAAAGCCTATTCATTCGGGCGCTAATTTTAGTTTACGATCTACAATTTACTGATGCTTTGGCCTTATTAGTCAGAGTAAGAGGGATGACATTCGAGAAAGATGAGAAATTAAAGAAAGATATTACTAAACTCATCAAAGACATCAAAATCCTACAACAAGCCAGCGCTATCTATGATAACACAAAAACTGCTGAAACAATTCGTAATTTTCAACAGGAGACTTTGCAAAATTTAGATGTCTATATCACAGCAGCCCGAGCCCTTTTAAAAAAATAATTAGTGGATAACGTATGCCTTCAGAAAATCAATGATTGTCTGTCCAATTACTTGGGTTAATTGAGCTTCCTCAATACTGGCATCGATCCATACGACTTGGCCACCGAGATCCATTTCAGAAAGTCGTTGATAATTGACTAAGACCAATTTCTGATACTCTGTTTTTTCAAGTTGATCATCGTTTCGTTTATCGCGCATTCCCAATCGAGATTGACCAAGTTTGACAGATACATCCAGGATAATCCATAGATCTGGTCGTTTTGCAAAGGAATTCTTCTCTAAAACATAATCTAATGAAAAAACTTTCAAAGCACCTTGATATGCGGCACTAGACATATAATACCGATCAACTAACACCAGTTCATTTCGCTCAAGCGCAGGAAGAATATTGTTCTCTAAATCCCATCGTCTGTCTTCTGTATACCATTCCAACTCTTGTTCAGGAGAGACTTGGTCTCGTTGCTTCTTCACCTTTTGCTGAATTAACTGTGAATACGGACTATTGGGATTAGGTTCATGAGTAACGGTTACTGGATAATTAAGTTCTCGTAGACACTCCGCAACTTTGTGTATTTGGGTTGTTTTTCCCGAGCCATCGATACCTTCAAATGCGATTAGAATACCACGTGAAAGAGAATTCATGAAAAAACACCCTTAGAAATGTTTGTTTACGAGAACAGGTCAGTTTATTCCCAAATAGTTCCAAATTAAATAATTTCTGCTGTTCAACGCATACACTTGAGAGGGGAAGGTAGGAATCGTATTATTGTACAATAGATCGATTAATGCCATTGAGAAATGGTGTAAAAAATTTTCCTTTGAACTAATAGAGGAAGAATCTCGTCAATGAAAAAATGCAGTCTTCTGGGAAGATAAAACTTTTAAGCCTCTAGTCGACTCAAGAGGTGAAATTAATTCTGAATTATCCTTTATATTTGAGGGGTACGTAATGGAAGAAAAAACTACACAAAATGAGCTATATGAGAAATTTAGGATTTATTCAAAGCCTTATGCGATTAATGCTGGTTATTCTATATTAACATCAATTCTTGGATTCCTAATTGCATTTACAGTACTTTTTTTCATCTATAACCTTTTGGTTGGAGACTTGTTAGTACTAATATTTGGTGGAGAAGTTGATCCTCGAACAATTAGACCAAAGTTATCTTCTGTAGAGTTGATTCCACTATTAGATCAGTACAATACCCTTCGTGAAAGTTTAAATCTTCCAAGATTCCCCTTCTCATTTCCTTATCTCTTAACCAAATATTTAAGTGCAGATTTTGGTACGAACTGGATGACTAGCGGAGCCATTGCAGAAGAGCTTTCATCACTCTCAGGTGCCACAGAAGTAATTTTAAGTGGAGCCTTAACTCTTACAATAATCATCCTTTCTCCATTTATTGTAATCAGAGTATTAGAAGATTTAAACATTTATAAATCCAGAAGGTTAGATGGAATACTAAGGATAGCTGGTTTACTGAGCCCTATTTTACTTATTTCAATACCTCTTGTCTTACTATCAGTAGTTGATCCAGGATTAATCTGGGAAGGAGTACGTATTCTTCCAGGATGGAGAAGTGAAGCTTCACCAGCTGCTCGTAATTTTCTACCTGTACTAAGTATGAGCTTTTTTTCAATCATTATCGGATTAATAACCATTGCTTCCAAGTTGAGTATTCGAACCACCCTAAAAGCGACTTATCTATCAATTTTCCTCGGAGATTTTATTTTTGAAACGATTTACAGTTGGCCAGGCCTAGGACGGTACTTCTACTCAAGTTTATTGCTGATGAATATCCCCGTTGTATTCGCTTCCATATATAACTATGGTTTTATGATTCTTGTTGGATTTATCATTATCAGCCTCATTCCTCTTCCATTAAATAAAGGAAATAATGTAGAAACATCACCTAATACACTTAATGAGATTGCAAATCAAATTAGAACAGATTTCAAACGTTACCCAAGTGAAAGAATTCTAACCATTGGTTTTTTGGGTTTTCTTGGAGTAATTATACTAATCTCATTTCTTACTCCTTTTGATCCGATAAATGATGATTTTTCAAATGGTTTTCCTGCATATGCAGAGCCAGGAGGTGCTCATATCTTTGGAACCAATTGGGCAGGTCAGGATATTCTCAGTCGGATACTTGCGTCTGTCCGCTTGATCTGTATAGTTGGTGGAATAAGTGGATTAGCTGCGATACTAGGTGTAGTCGTCATAAAAATGCTTCCTAGAGGACATAATCACCTTTCTAATCTCCTCCCTATCTCGATAGTTACTGGGTTTTTTCTATACATAGGAAATGCAATTTTATTAACAGCCACAATATTTGAAGACCAATCACTTTGGTTACCTCTGAGTATGTTATTACTACTCGTTTTCATTAATATTCCCCTTGGTATGCTTCTAGGATTGGAATATAGACAGGACAAATCAAAAAATTATCTAAGAAGATTCAGACTATCTTTTGGGTTAAGCTTTCTAGTTAGTGTCGGCTTAATGGAATATGGGTCGTTCCTTGGAATATTAGCACGGGGCTACAATATTACTACTGGAGGAGAGCTTAATTTCGCCCGTTCAGTATTCTTTGTGTTTGACTGGAATTTTATGGCTCCTTTGTTCATGTTTGTAGTATTTTTAATTGTCATTCTCTGTTTTACTCTTCTCCCCTTTAAGCTTCAATTGAGAAAAGAACAATTATCATCTACAACGACTCATGAGCTAGACCCCATAGAATACGATGAGAGTGAACAATAGAATAGGAAAAGAACTGGAATCAGCGTAATTTTTCAGGTTCTAACTTCACAATTAGATAAAATCTAGGTTATGACTTGAAACCTCATAATTACGAATAAACATAACCGAGTTACGCAATCATTGGGCGAATATTTTTGAAGATAATTAGGGTAGGTATTCTATGACAAAAACAACATTAAAGGTGTCTTATCCATGATTGATTTTAGTTTATCTGAAGAGCAAATTAGTCTACAAAAGAAGGCGCGTAACTTTGCAATAAATGAGATAATTCCTGTCTCCCGAAAATATGACCTGTCTGGGGAATTTCCTTATGATGTCTATAACAAAGCTTTCGAAGCTGGATTGCTTAATATCACAATACCAAAAGAAAATGGAGGATTGGGATTAGGGATATTAGATTCATGTTTGTTAGTGGAAGAAATAGCCGCTGCAGATCCAGGAATAACCACTTCACTTTTCTGTAATAGTCTTGGACAAGAACCAATTATCCTAGGGGGAAATGAAGAACAGAAAGAGAGATTTTTAAGACCATTTACAGAAGAATTACAGTTTGCTTCTTTTGCCACAAGTGAACCAGGAATGGGGAGTGATGTAGCGGGAATGTCAACAACAGCACGAGTTGAGGGTGATGAACTCGTGATAAATGGCCGGAAGATGTGGATAACGAACGGGGGAGTAAGTAAAATTATTAGTTTATTTTGCCGTCTGGAGGGCACTAAGCGTCATAAAGGCGTCACCGCGGTCGTGGTACCTACAGAGACTGCTGGTCTATCCATCGGAAAACCGATTCCAAAAATGGGTCATAAAGCTTCCAATACGGTAATGTTACGGATGGAGGATGTAAGGATACCCCTAGAAAATGTCCTTGGTGAACCTGGACAGGCATTTCCATTAGCAATGCAAACATTTGCGCATACACGACCGACCATTGGAGCATTTGCATGTGGAATGGCACGAGGAGCAATGGAATATGCAATCGCATATGCTAAGAAACGTAAGGCTTTTGAAACTGAGATTGCGAACCTTCAAGCAATTCAATTCATGATTGCTGAAATGAAAATGCATTATGAGGCCGCGCGGTTACTTACATGGAAAGCAGCTTGGGAAGCGGATAAAGGTTGGGACAATACGGTAACAGCAAGCTGTGCGAAGGCATTTGCCACGGATTCGGGAATGAAAACAGCTTCAGATGCGCTACAGATCTTTGGAGGATATGGGTATACAACAAATTATTTGATCGAAAAGTTATTTCGGGATGCGAAGCTGTACCAAATTTACGAAGGAACTTCCCAAGTACAACGGATGATCATAGGACGCTTTATGCTATCAAAATACATACCTGTGTTCGATAAAGTGTTTAGTTAGATGTGAAAGGGATTGAATATGTCAGAAGAACAAATAATAGTTAATGTTTACGGAGCTAACTGGTGTAGTGATTGTAGACGTACAAAGAAATATTTAGGTGAACAGCGAATTCACTATGGCTGGTTTGACATTGAAAAACCAGACGCTGAAGGGAAAAAAGCTTTACAATTCGTGTATGACACGAATGAAACAATTTTTGGGACTAAAAAACGAAAAATACCCGCTGTTGAAGTAATAAAGGATGGAGAACGAAAATTATTCGTAGAACCCAGTAATTTTGAACTAGCTGATTTCTTAGGGTTAGCACAAAGAGCAAAAAAATCATTCTATAATACGGTTATCATAGGAGCAGGACCAGCTGGCCTTACCGCAGCGATTTATCTTGCTCGAGATGGGTATGATGTACTAGTAATAGAACAATCAACGGTTGGAGGACAGGCCTTCATAACAAATCGATTGGATAATTTTCCAGGATTTCCAGAAGGAATTACTGGCGCAGAATTTGCAGAGAATGTTAAAAAACAGGCCGAACGGTTTGGGGTTGAGATTCTCTCCCCTCAAAAAGTCTTGAACGTGGGTACCTGTCATCCTAATGCTTCCTTTGATGAATGTCAATATAAAGTCGCAAAAACTGAGTCTCAGGAGTTTACATGCTCAGCTGTTCTTGTCGCTACTGGTTCTAATTATCGTCAGCTTGTGGTTCCGGGTTCTGACGCACTTTTGGGAGTAAGTATACATTACTGTGCCACCTGTGACGGATTCTTCTACAAAAATAAGAAGATTTTTGTAATCGGTGGTGGTAATAGTGCTTTTGAAGAATCTCTTTTTCTGAAAGAGAAATTTGCTGATCATGTGACAATTCTCGTCCGTGGGAATGAACCCCGTGCTTCTCCTGTTTTACAGGAAAAAGTAAGAGATCGATCAGGCATAGAAGTCTGGGCAAATTCTGAAGTTGTTGAACTACTAGGTGAGGACAGTCTTGAGGCTGTTAGAGTTAAGCATACGGAAACTGGAGAAGTAAAAGATTATCATCCAGATGGAATTTTTGTTTTCGTAGGATTATCACCCAATACAAAGTTCCTAAAGGGAGTTGATCTTGATTCCCAAGGTTTTATCACCACGTCTCAACAGCAATCCTCAGTCCAAGGGATTTTTGCAGCGGGGGATTGTCGCTTCGGATCAGTGAAACAAGCTGTGGCAGCAGCTGGTGAAGGGGCTGCGGGAGCTATTGCAATCAGGGAATACCTAAGTAATAGCTAATTAATTTCCTTCTCCTTTTTTTTGTCGAGATAATCCTTGGAGATTTCTACAGATCGTCCTTCATTGGATGAATAATCACTAATTAGGATAGAAAAACCTCCCTCTACGAGTTTTTATACTAACTTTCACATTATTCAAATAGATAAACCCCTCTAAGTATTTTTTTGGGATTCTAAATATATAAACCAAATACAGGATCATGGATGATGAAAATGATTGATACAGAATCAATAAATCTAAGTAATCTAAATGAAGTACTCGCCTATCTAAAATACCAAGGACCTCTTTATTTACGAAGAATTGAAGAAATTCCACCAATTTCTCCCGAAATATCCTCCTCTCCTCTCTTTCCTTTGGTATAACACCAATAATTTCCTCCCCACGTACTACCTAGGTATCTAGAACAGTTAAATAGTATCTAGAACAACATTTCTAGTATGGCACGTCCCTTACTACGACCTTCACAAGAACGACTACAGTCAACTATCGAGTATCTCAATTACACTGGACCCGTATTCACGAACCTTCGTGCTGAACCGAGTACGGAGGATCAGAAAGGTTCACTGAAGATTATTGGTTCATCTGCATATTAACATTGCAGTTTGTCTTCATATTAACATCACAAATCTGAAATAACACCTTTTGATAATTTGAGTCGGGTCAAGAAGACTAGCGACGGCCAATTTTTCCCTTTTCTCCTTTTCTCTTTTTTTAATAGAGACTTTGAAGGAGAGATCCCAGAACTAGTTATATTCTGGAAATGTTATGGGAATATAAAAATTAGTTTGAGAATGGTAATATCTCGAGGAACTAAATGACTCCAACAACAAAGCTGAACTCCGACGAGCGGCTAGCTTTAATCCATCAAGAGACTCGCCTTCGACTCACCTTAGAATACCTGAATTATAATGGTGTATTATATACCCAGAATCTCAGACCAACAGTCAAATCCACAGAGAAAGTTAATCGATCCGCCGCTTAACAGTTCCCAATCTTAAATCACAATTTATGCAGTTACTGGAAAAAATTCTCCCCCAATAATTACCCCCTCTAGTCCAACGTAAAAAAATATAATTTTCTTACCTCAATTTATCCAAAAATTGCATAAATTGTCTTTTATTTCATTTTTTTTACCATGGTGGGAGATAGACTGGATGTTGTTTTGGTTTATTGTTCAGTATGCCTTCTATTTCTTCAAGAGTTTGGTTATCTAAGGTTATATCAGAAGCCGTAACATTAGAAAGAACATGGGCTTCAGAAGTGGCTCCAGTGATAGCACATGATATTTCACTTCTACGAAGAATCCACGCAAGGGCAAGCTGACCGACAGTTATTTCCTTACTTGTGGCTATATCTTTCAATTGACGGACTTTGGATAAATTTTCTTCCGTTAAATCACGCTGAATGAAGTTACTAGTTGTAGCTCGACTATTTTCAGGCACTCCATCATTATATTTTCCAGTTAACACCCCTTGGGCTAAAGGTGACCAGCATACTATCCCAATCCCATTCCGATCACAGGTGTCCATGACATCTCGTTCAATAAATCGGTCTAACATGTTGTAACGCGGTTGTTCAACAACGGGAGGATGTAGTCCGAGATCTTTAGCCATCCAAACTGCACGTTCTAGTTGGACTGCTGGCCAGACAGATGTACCCCAATAATGGACTAGGCCTTGATCTATCAGATCAGACATGGCACGCAGTGTCTCTTCGAGCTTAGTGTGATAATCAAACCGATGTGCAAAATAGATATCAAGATAATCTGTCCCTATTCGATCTAGTGAGCGATCTATACTTTCCATAATATGCTTTCGCGAGAGTCCCCGGTCATTAATCCCATCTGACATTGGCCAGAACACTTTACTACTTACAACCAGATTTTTCCGATCATAATTCTCCTTGGTAATGACTTTTCCCACAACTTCTTCCGCTTTCCCACGAGCATAAACATCAGCGATATCTATGAAGTTTATGCCGAGCTCAACAGCTTTAGTAATACATGCTTGGGTACCCAGTTCTTCTACGGTTCCTCCGTAGGTTAGCCAGGCACCTAGACTAATTTCACTTATTTTTAACCCAGTGCGACCCATTTGACGATATTTCACTTTAATTCACTACTCTTACAATTGATATTCGGATAAACTAGACGATAAACAGGGTAAGTAAGAATCTTTTTCTGAATTTAACGAAAGATTCGCGTGCGAATCACCCCTTCCTAATTGAAATTTTTCAGATGTTGGGCAAACCGTTTACCTAATTCTTCCCCCTTTTGGAAATCTTCTAGCGTTGGACCTCCCTGCCATTCGAAAAATTCAAGGAGATTCCATTTTAGCTTATCCAACCGCGGTTCAAGGTCACGTTGAGCTCCACCTGACCAGCCGTAACTACCGAAGCGGATGACTTCCTTATTTATTACACGTTTTGATGTTGCAATGTCCAAAACATAAGCCATTGGCGGAAACAACTTTGCTTCATACGTTGGTGAACCAATGACCACTCCTCGATACTTCCACAGGTATGGTAGTATATAGCTGACATGTGTTCGGGCTACGTCGAAAATTTTTACGGGGATTCCTTCTTGAGATAACCCTTGAGCTACAGCTCCCATAAGTTTCTCCGTATTCCCATACATTGACGCGTAAAGGAAGGTTACGCCTTCTTCTGCAGATTCAGGTTCAGTTCCATAACGTGCCCATCGCTCATAAAGGTCTATAATTTCTTTGGGATTTCGCCAGATAAGGCCATGTGAAGGGGCGATAATTCGAATATCTAATTCTTTCAGCAAATTAATTGCCTTCAGAGTGAAACGACTAAATTTTGCGATGATATTGGAATAGTACCGTAATGCTTCCTCCTTATAGAAGTCTAAGTCCTCATACTCATCAGCAAATATTGATCCGCCTAATGCGCCATACCCTCCAAATGCATCACACGGGAAGAGAATTTTACTAGTTCGTTCATAGGTGGCAATGGTCTCTGGCCAATGGACAAACGGTATATCATAAAATTCTAGAATATGCGTTCCAAGTTCAATTGTATCTCCTGTTTTTACAACCTTAAAATTTGTGTTTAAGTGATAGAATTTATCCAACATCTGCTTAGTTCGTTCTGAGCCCACAAATGTTACCTGTGGAGCTATTTTTTGCATCGTCTTAATCATACCCGTATGATCGGGCTCCATGTGATTAATAATCACATAATCTACGGTTGCAGGATCCACAACCTCTTCAATCTGACTTAGAAAATCATCTGTTTTAATCCCTTTAACTAGGTCAATCAATGCAACCTTTTCATCAGCGATGATATAGGAGTTATAGGAGACACCTTCTTTGGTGATCGGCCATATCCCCTCGAAAAGATCACTCGTTCGATCATTTAATCCATTCCAATAAATATTAGGAGTGATTTCAATACATACCATAGAATACACCTCACAAAGCGGAGGAGAAAAAAAAGAAAATGGGTGACGATTAGATTTGTTCAAAATCTTCTTTAGGAGCGCCACACTCTGGACATACCCAGTCATCAGGGAGGTCTTCAAATTTAACTCCCTCTGCGTCTTCATCATAGACATAACCGCATATCATGCATTCCCATTTCATATTTGTTCAACTCTTGTTGTTATTTTTAATCGCAGGCTAACGGATGTAAACAAACAAAAACCAAAAACAACTCCTTTTAAGTTGTATTATTCTTTGAAGAATCCATAAAGCATTAATTTTCAATCTGATATATGTTCTACACCCTTAAAACTCGCATTAAGGGGCTATTTTCAAAGGATAGTGTATCTAAATGAGTGAAGAGAGCAAAACATACGATTTTCAAGCAGAAATTCAAAAAGTTCTTGATATTTTGATCAATCGTCTTTACAAGAACCGGGAGATCTTTTTACGTGAATTAATTTCGAATGCTGTTGATGCATTGCATCGTTTTCGCATTGTGCAGCTTGAACAAAAAGAAGGTATTCTAGATCCCGATGCAGAATTAGCCATCAATGTATCCTTTGATGAAGAGGAGAATACAATCACAATTACTGATTCTGGTGTTGGTATGACTTATGATGAATCAGTTCAGAACCTTGGGACTATTGCTCAAAGTGGAACCCTTGAGTTTCTCAAAGAACTCGATGATTCTTCAGATGTAGCTAATTTAATTGGACAGTTTGGTGTGGGTTTTTATTCGAGCTTTATTGTGGCGACTGACGTAACTGTACGATCACGATCATTTGTGACCGATTCGAAAGGGATAGAATGGCGATCTGAAGGCACTGGTAAATTTTCTGTTGCGTACTTTGATAAACCCTCTCGTGGAACTGAGATTATTCTTACATTGAAGGAAGACGCAAAAGAATTTCTGAATAAATACAAATTAGAAACACTCATTAAGAAATATAGTGATTTTGTTGGTTTTCCTATTCGCATTGGAGAAGAAGAAGAGATCGTCAATAGACAAACCCCAATTTGGCATCAGTCAGAGGATGAGGTTAAGGATGAGGAATATAATGAATTTTACAGGCAAGTAAGTATGGATTTCACAGAACCTTTTCATAGGATACGAATGAGCGTTGATGCGCCGATCCAGTTTAACGCCTTACTTTTTATCCCCAGTAGACGAGATCGTTCAATGACCTCTGTCCAATTCCAAGATTACGGCTTGAAATTATATAGTAAAAAAATCCTCATTCAAGAAAAAGCGAAAGATCTACTTCCTGAATATCTCCGATTCGCTTTTGGTGTTGTTGATTCCGAAGATCTTCCATTAAATGTCAGTCGTGAGGTTATCCAGGTTGATCGAACCATCCGTCGAATCTCGAAAGCAATAACCAAAAAGATCATTGGCGAGCTAGAAAAGATAGCAGAGGAAGATGAGGATAAATATCTGGCATGGTATGACCAATTTTCAGTTTTCATCAAAGAAGGGATTGCTAATGATCAGAAACGAAGGGAAAAATTGCTTGGACTAATACGAGTTAAGACCTCAAAATCTGAAGAGAAACCTATTACCCTTACTAAATACGTTGAAAGTATGCCAGAGGAACAGGAGGACATTTTATACCTTTTAGGGGAAAATCTCCAAACCCTCAAACAAAGTCCCCATCTAGAGCATTTTAAACAACTTGATCAAGAAATCATCCTCTTCGATGAACCTATTGATACTTTTTTAATGATGCATGTGACTACTTTCAGTGAAAAGGCATTTAAAGCAATTGATCAGGCTGAACCCGAATTTCCTGCCGATTCAACAGATGAGAAAGAAGAAGGTGGCGAGAAGGAAAAGGAAGAGGAGGAAAAAGACCCCTTCCTCGTGGGTATGAAAGAAATATTGGGTGATCGGGTGATTGATGTTCGATTTACGGATTCATTGACTGATAGTCCTTGTCGGTTACTTGGGCAAGGGGCAGCTGCTTATACACGGATGTTGCGGTATATGACCGAGGATTATGTTCCTCAGGCGAAGATAATGGAATTAAACACAACGCATCCAATAGTCGTCGCGTTAAAACAGTTATTTGAAACTGAACCTGAATCTTCATTACTAAAAGAGTGTAGTTTTCAGTTACTTGAAAGTCAAGAATTAGCAGAAGGTAATTTAAAAGATCCAGCTGCCATGATTGCGCGTATCACAGATTTTATGACGCAAATACTAGAAAAATAAAGTGTTTGTTTTATTATTTGATATTAAGGAGAACAACTCCTTCATTTTTTTCCACATTTATCCCTACCAAAGTCTAATTAGAGGGAAAATTCCTTGAGATTTCTGTCATTAGATACTATAATGATTTTTTACTACAAACAGAGCAGTAATATAATATAACATCGAAAAAAAAAGAGACAAATAATCCAATTCAGGGGATTTTATGAATGTCAGAACAAAACGAACGCGTTATGAATTTTGATCTAATTATCGTAGGTGGAGGGCCTGCAGGGTTATCGGCAGGAATAGTCGCATCAGGTAAAGGATTACGTGCGGCTGTGTTTGAAGGTGGTACCTGGGGTGGTCTTTTATCTACCATCTATCCTCATAAAAAGATTTACAATTATCCAGGGACTCCTAGTATTCGGGCAGATCATTTAGTCTCGGAATGGGTAAGACAAGCAGCTGATCATGGTGTACATCTTGTAAAGGATCGTATTACTAAAATTTATAAAGATTTAACACTCGAATCTGCTGAAGGGTCGAAATTTCAAGCAAAATCCATTATTATTGCCACAGGAATGAAACCTAACGAGCTAGGTATTCCTGGTGAATCTAAATTCTCAAAGAAAAACCGTGGTGTTTACCCCTATGTCACTGAGCCTGCAGCCTTCTATGATAAGCGCGTTCTTGTAGTGGGTGGGGGAGATACTGCTATTGATGCCGTTATTGATTTAGCTAATGTTGCTGACAAGGTTTACCTTGCCCACAGACGGGATGCCTTCCGAGCATCTGAAATGAACTTAGCAAAAGTTACCAACGACAAGCTTGCAGAAATCCTGTTCAAGACCAATATTTTAGAAATTACTGGAAAACAAAGAGTAGAAGGAGCAGTTCTAGAAAATGTTGATACTAATGAGAAATTTGACCTAGAAGTAGACTGTGTGATTCTTGCTGTGGGATTAAAACCTAATACTGAAATTTTTGAGAATTTGGGACTATATTTCTCTGGTAAATTTATTATTGTTGATGACCTAATGCGCACAAATGTAGAGGGCATCTTTGCAGCTGGGGATATTGTCACCCCTTACCAGTTAGCAGCTGTTGCTGCTGCACAAGGAGCATTAGCTGCTCATGGGGCATACCTGTTTATTCGGGATCCATATTGGAAACAAGAACATTTGAAAGATCAAGATGAAGTCAAAAGACAAATTTTGTAATCTTTTCAAGGTATCTGCCTTTTTTCCTCACCAGTATATTTCGCGTCTGAAGGAATAATTGTCCGAACGGGTCTCTGAGAATATTCCTCTAAGATATGAGCTGTCAACCCAGTTACACGTGCGATGGCAAAAAACGCTTTACCAATTTGAGCTTTGAATCCCATATCAGCGAGTAATGCACCGATTGCTCCATCAACATTGAGTGGTAGCGGTCGATTTGATTGTGTAGATAATTCCGATGCAATCAGTTTAGCCAATTCCACGAACATTCCGCTAATTCCCTCATCTAATGCAACTTGAAGGAGCTTCTTTGTCCTGGGATCATCAGTATGAAAACGATGTCCAAAACCTGGTATTCGTTGTTTTTTCTTTTTAGCTTGGGTAACAACATTTTTAGCTAATTCTGAAAGAGATTGATCATTTTCCTGATATTCGAATGCCTTTTTTAAGAATTTGATACATTTTTCACCAGCCCCACCATGATGATCACCAACTGCAAGTATTCCAGCACCCATAGCGGTGGTAATTGGAACTCCACAGGAAGCTACCGTTCTAGCAGCCACTGCCGACGGTGCAGTCACTCCATGATCCATTGTTGCTACTAGAATGGCATTAATAACCCTTTCCTCTTGTTTGGTTGGTAAATCTCCCTTTAATGCTAGATAAATTCCGGCTGCATAAGAAATGGAACCAATGAGTTCATCGAGGGGATATCCTCTAATTAAGAGTTCATTTGGAGAGACTTTCGTAATTTTCGTTTCCCACATGCGTTTTTCCCACTGGTATTTTGTGAAGTGAATTGATTGTTATAACATTTCTGAAGATATGCCCCAAGAATTATGGTGTATCAAACCTCCTTTTTTTTATGACTTTAAATGAAATAAATGATGATGACATCGAGAAGTATCTATCTAGCTGTTGTAATTTCTACAATATCTTCATCATTCAATTGATGATCAGGTCCTACTCGTTGACCAGGAAATTCAACAGAAGATCCCCAGATTTTCGCGTAACGGAAATGTCTTACAAGATCATTATGAATTTTTTCGGCTAATTCGTTAATTGTTGATCCATTGGAGATTATAAATGGGATTTTTGCTGGTTCTTTTCGGGGAGGTTTCGTATAAATTCGAATGACGTCTAGAAGATCATATATATACCTTTTTAGATTATTTAATGACTCTGGATTATTGCTGGAGATTGGTAGTATGGGTATTGTTGTCTGAGATTCTAGGATGCTATAATTCTGTTTTGAAGTTGGTAAATCACCTTTAGTAGCAATAATTCCAAGGTTGTAAATTTCCGAATCTTCTTCCGTTTCTAGTAATTTTGAGTTGATCAATTGGTCCATCAAAAATTTATACTGTCTTTTGATATCCATTGAAAGATCAATGACTAATATGATAGAATCACTAGTTCTTGCCACTCTGACTATCTGTTTACTGATATTCCAATCTTCTTTGAAGTCTAAAAACCCAGGTAAGTCAATTATTTGAATTTTGACGCCTCGAAATTCCAAAGTTCCTGCAAGTGCTTCTCGTGTAGTATGAAGATAGCTACCTGTTTTTACATCCGTGTTGGTTATGGCGTTCATTAAAGTACTCTTGCCAACATTTGATAATCCAAATAGAACTATCCTTCCATCCCCCGATCGGGGTATGAAAAAGGGGTCGAATTGCCGTGTACTTCCCTTCGTAGGTTTTCCCTTAGTGTCTGAAATAAATTGATTTAGTTGATTTATGTAAAGCTTGAAGAATCCATTCTTGTCTAATTTTTTTTCATAAATGTCTTGAATTGTGTCCTCTAATACTTTAACTAATTCATCGCCTTCTAAATTTCGAATTTTTCTTACGACACTAAATTTATACCATTTAAACTTAGTATTCCAATTCATTATTCTCATTCCTTTTAATTCTGACTTTTTAGCACACTAGATATTCTTAGTTTGACGAATAGATCTAACTTGATTAGATAAAAGCAGAAAGAGACACTTATGAAGGATAATTACTTGTGGAATCAAAAATGAGTAGTATGTTTCTACTGAAGAGAATTCTTCAAGAAGAGTTCAATGACCAAAATGAATGATACTACCCACTCTAATTCATAATCTAGGATTCCTGTACCATTTGCAGATTTAAATCTAAGAATCTATCGACAAAATGGTAAGAAGTTTACCATAATTACAATCCTACATTAGATCTAATCAAATTAGAGCGCGCTTCTCAACAGCGCACCTATTCATATCAATAGGTGGAAGGTCATTTTCATACCGATTTCTTCTGAAAAAGTACATTTCAAATATTTTCCGATGACGGTAAATCCTTGCTATTGTGAATTTTTTGTCTTAACAAATTGAATAAGGCTTTTCTGAATTATTCGTGTTTTTTAGCGCTAAGCAAATACTTTTTGCAAAGAAGCTTACTCCCGTTTCATATATGTAATGATGCATTAACAGGAGCTCCTATAATGACTACAGACATTACCAATATTTTGGGTAGAAAATTTCCTGAAAAAGTTTTTAATCGAGTTTTAAAACCATATAAGGGAATTCATAATAGTACTATCGCTGGTACCCGGGTAGGAACCGCTTATCAACCAACATATGTCTCTCGAAAAACTAAACGATTCTTTGACTCAGTTGAAGCACTTTTGGATGTCTTACCCCTTCGGAATGGGATGTCTATTTCATTTCATCACGCTTTGAGAAATGGTGATAATATCGTCCTACCGATTGTGGAAGCACTCGCATCTTACGGGATTAACAATATAACACTAGCCACCACGGCATTATTTCCTGTGCATACTCCTTTAATTGAATTTATTCAATCTGGAGTGATCGGACGTATTGAAGGAAGTGTGAATGGACCACTAGGAAATGCCATTTCACGCGAAGAAGTGAAAGTTCCTACAATACTTCGTTCACATGGAGGACGAACTCGTGCAGTTCAGGAGGGTAGTTTACCTGTCGATGTCACATTTATTGCTGCATCAGCATGTGATTTTATTGGTAATTTAACAGGAATGATTGGAAAAAACGCTTTTGGAAGTTTAGGATATCCATTAGAAACAGATTCGTTATATGCAAACATAGTAGTTGGGGTAACTGATACTGTTATTAACGAACCCCTGGTACATGTCAGTATCCCTTCGAGTCGGGTGGATTATGTTCTAGAAGTAGATAAAATTGGTGATCCTGAAAAAATTGCCTCTGGAAGCTTAGGTAGAAAACCCTCTCCCCAACGATTAGGTATTGCAGAGACGGTAGTTCAAGTAATGGAACATTCAGGATATCTGAATGACGGATTTAATTGGCAAGCAGGAGCAGGAGGAATGTCGTTAGCCGCTTCCCAATATTTGAAAGAACTAATGGCAGATAAGAACATTCATGGGGGATATATATTCGGAGGAATTGCTACTAATTCAGTGAAGATGCTCGAAGAGGGACTATTCACCGCAATCTATGATGCTCAATCGTTCGATCTTGGAGCGATTGAATCTTTGCACAGAAATGAGAATCATGTTGAAATTTCCATTGATCACGCTTATAATCCATTCAACAAAGCGTGTATCGCATTAAATACGGATTTTACTGTTCTTGGTGCCACAGAAATTGACCTAAATTTTAATGTCAATGTGAATACTTTTAGTAATGGACTTCTAAACTCGGGCATCGGAGGACATCAAGATGCAGCTCGGGCAAAGGTCAGTATGATCGTTGTTCCTGTCGCTCGAAAAGTACCCTCTATTCTTGACTCAGTTACTACTGTGAGTACTCCAGGGGACAGTATTGATCTAATTATCACAGATGGTGGAATCGCTCTTAATCCTCACCCTACACCAAAGCGCTTAAGGATAGAAAAACGATTACGCAAGGCAAAACTCAATTTAAGAACTATAAATGAACTAAAAGAGGAATCTCACAGTATTGTCTCCCCAATAAGTCCTGAATTTACATCTGATATCACCACTCTGGTAGAATATCGTGATGGAACTTATTTAGATGTGATATACAGCATTACAGACTAATTGTCTAATTACTCTTTTACTTGATTTGGAAAATGGACTTTGAAACCTAGTGTTTGAAGATGTTTCAGGAAATCCACCGCTTCTTCGTTCGCAGTGGTTTTGAAACTAATGACGATGGAAGGAGCGAGTTCAGAAATCATTTTTTTCGTCAGTTTCCCTGACCGTGATTGTGTTGCATCAATACGTTTGGAAATGATTTGATTTCGAATCAGGCTTGTTTTATCAATAAAACGAAAATAGGTGAATCCGAGAATAGGATCATCCGATGGTTTTGCTTCGGAATCCTCAGCATCTTTTTTCTTCTTGAAGATGTCAAAAATCGTGTCTTGAAGTTTTTCTCCAGCTTTAACTGCGAATTTTGCGGCATCGTCAACTTGTTTGGTTACTCTATTTACTATATTTTGTGGTTGCCCTTCTTTGTCTAAGGCAATATAGTTATATTTGATTTCATATAAATCAGGTTCAAAAATTATATTATATCTCGGGGGGTATCCAATCTGATCTTTGATAAGCCGATAGGCAAAGGACCCGCCTGGAATCAGTGATAATATTCCTTGAAAAGCTGTCTCAATTGCTACGATTTTAGCGATTTCGGTTAAACCTTCAATATTTTGTTTATTTATCCAAAAACATCTAGGTTGTTTTTGGAATTTTCCAGCCACTAAATATCCTTGATAGGCTTCTAAGACTTTGGGAGATTTCAAATTATAGTGTTGTTCAAAGAAATCTATTATATTCAACTTTCTTTACCACCACTGTTTCTCTTAGACTATGTAATAAAAATTTTTGTACAATTCAGGAAAAAAATTACTTTCTCAGGATTAATCCGAGGAGAAAGGAATGTCTTCGACCCCTCATCAAAAATATTAAGGATTGTGATATTACAGCAAAGGGAATATTGTGCTTAGCGAACATTACGATGATGAGATAGATATATAATTCAAGACTATAGTAAAAATAATAGTATTACTAAGAATAATATTTTTCGCTCAAAAAGATCAAAGCCGGAAGTAGAGAAGTCCATGGCAGAACCCATAAGCATAATACTGTTTAAAGGGCCAAAATGCGCAGTTTGTAAACCCGTTGAGAAACATATCAAACGTATTGTTGACACTTCCCAAGGGGGCGCCACTCTGAAGATCATTGATACGGATGACCACGCTGACATTGCTAGTAAAAGATATCATGTGTATCAGGTTCCCCATGTTCTTTTCAATGATGAAGTCATTTTGACTGCTACTCAGGCCGCGTCTATGTTTTCCTCCTTCGGAGGGGAAGATACAGGTATGTTTTCTTCTGAAGGATATGATCTATTTAACTACCTCTTCAATAAATTGATTGAAGCTGGTGTCAAAGCAAGTGAAGCAGACAGGGATAGATGGCGGAAACTTTCGATCATTACCGTTTCTGGTCGCTTATTGGACGTTGATGAACTTGAAACTGTCATTCGACCTTCAATTGGTGATTATGTTCATATAGGACACTTACAGGCTATTGTAACTTCGTTAATTGCTATCAATCCAATTGCTAAGGGATATTTATTCCGTGCAGGTGAACTAGCAGGTAAATTCGGGGCTGCCCAATCCTGGTTACACAGTTATAACAGAAATATTATGAATGAACATCGGATGAAGAACCGTTTTAAAGAGATGTTAAAAGGGTTCAAAATCCTGTATGGACCAAATCCTATGGCTTTAAATGTGGCATCTGATTTAAGCTTTGATCAAGTATCGGATTATCATGTCAAACTTCATGTGAACGGATCGGCTCATGCAGTTGAAAACTCTGATATTGGCCAAGATGTCTGTGGGTTTTTTGCAGGAGAAATTGCCGGTTTAATTGAGGTCACTTTAGGAGAAAAAGCGGCTGTCACGGAAACTAAATGTTGGGGACTGGGGGATCATCACTGTGAATTTGATATCAAGCTGGGAGAAACCTCTGATCATTATGATCTTTCCAAAATGGATTCTAAAGAATTTTTCAGTGAAACCGATCGCTTACGATTTGAACTATCTATTGGGAACATTTCTAAAAATATGTATGATTCCCTTCTGAATAAAAAATGGATGCGGCCTGCAATAGGCGATTTTATCCATATCTCCGTCTTACAACATATCCTTACCTCCCTCAAATTCTCTGATCCATTTAATTCAACCTTGCTTGCCTATGCTGGCCAACATTATGGGCAAATCTTAGAGGACTTTGGAATTATTAGCAGAATCATTAATCGACGGGAGATTGATGCAAATCTTTTAGGTGCTATGGAATTTGAGCAAGCCTGTCAAGTCTTAAGTTATTACTTCGGCAATATCTCTAGTCTGTCACGGATCCATTCACCTGATGTTGTTGTCAAACAGATCGATGATGAGAGTGCGATCTTCAGAGTTTGGGAAAGTGCAGCCACATCTGGTATTAATTTGAAAACTGTTGATCATGTTACATTATTTCCTGGTGTAGAAGAACCTCCTAAAGTTCATATGCTAGATGATTTTCTCTCTGGCTTTATTAATGGCAGATTAGATCTTTTTATTGAGGAGGATGTTATTGTTCGTGAAGTCAAATGTCAAGCAAGCGGTCATTCTCACTGCGAATTCTTAGCAGAACTTGATTGAACTATATCCTTTCATCAATTCTTGAGGAGTTTCATCACATAAAATCCCCCCACTAGTCCAAACAAGTGTGATATGAAATTTGTATCTTGGCCAATAGTTATGACAAAGAATATCAGTATGAAATAAGACATTGACCTTCTTTCTCGTTTTGACTTTCCACCTAATAAGAATAAAATAGCTCCCAGTAAGCCAAAGACAGCTCCTGAAGCTCCCAAGGAGATAAAATCAATACCTAGAAGAATGGAACCAAGCGTAGCTACATTGCCGATTATACCACTAATGAGAAAAACCAGAAAGAGTTCATATCCCTTAACTAATTCTTCAAGTCGCGAACCGAAAATGAGTAGGAACAGGAGATTTGAAGCAAGGTGAACAACATTTCCGTGGATCCAGAACGCTGTAAATAGCCTATACCATTCCCCATTGAGTATCAGTTCATTATCTTGACCCCATTGACCTATCATATCTCGTGATTGGATTAATAACTGGTCGGGATAAAAGATCATCCCAAAAATGTAGATGAGAATTAAAATTACCCCTATACTCAGAGTTACAAATAATGGGGGTAAAGAAGTCTGGATACGTGCTATTCGATCATTAAACATGTATTTCATTCCTGTTTTTCACGCTAGCCATTGTTATAATTGACCAGAGTGATATGATTGTAATAATTAAGAGGCCACCAATACAAATACCTGCAGAGATGGGAAAATAGATATTCGTCCTATACGATCCAAATCCTTCCATTGACCAAAGAATTGACCACCAAATGTAACCCACATAGACTACCCCAAGGCCAAAAATATATCCATAAATTTGCCATAATGTATTCTTCTTAGGGAGTACATGCCGATGGCGATCAATCAGCAAGAATAACGACAGAGTAATGAAAGGGAATATCATTGGTATATAATGTGGATACAAGATTCTATTAAATGCTAGAAATATCGTAATAAATGGTAGAACACCAATATAAATTTCCATTGGATCCTTGAATTGAATTTTATGGAATAAGATCACTCCAATTATCGAGAAGAGTAGTAGTTGAAGAATAAAGGGGAAGAGAGTCGGGGAGAGATCGGTGAAAATATACACGTAGAATGACATACTTGGGTCAAGACGGTTTGTGTGCACAAGAAAAACATCCGTAATATATTCTGCTGGTGCTAATAAAAGAAACGGCAGTGATACGATAGTAAAAGTTAAACTTGCGACAATCCCTATATATATTGAAGTCATTTTCCTCTTCTTTAATCCCCATATAAGAATAGGAATAATATAAACCCCTGCTATGGGCTTAACCAGTAGGGCTAATCCAAAACATATCCCACTCCAAGTCATTCGCTCATGGTTAAAACAGTGGTAAGCGAGTAAAACAAATAATAGCATGAAGTATTCATGATAACCTCCCAGAGTTATTCCAAGGGTTGATGGATTAAGTAAAAACCAGTTAAACGCCAAAATAGCCATGATCTTACCATAATTAGTGTTTATCAAGTGATAGATAAGAAATGCAACAATGAAATTGACAAGAATGAGAAAAATTTTCACCATGTTGTATGAAAATGCATCTACTCCCGCTATAAACATGAGAGCTGCAAGTGTATATAGATATAAGGGAGGATATTGAGGGTTTGGAAGGATTGACCCTTCATAGATAATTTGGTTAATATCTCGATACAAGACTTTACCTTGAGCTATTTCCCGAGCAGTCTCTACTTGTAATACGAAGTCAATGGGATTAAAATATATTACAGCAATAATAACCTGAATAATCAAGTTTAGAAAACATGATAAAATCAACCACTTATTTTCAGCAAGGAATTTAGCAATAGATCCAGAATATTGTTTCAAAATATTCATTATAATCCTCTTTTCAATTTCTCCCTCAATTCGGTGAAGGGTTTGTCATTAGTTCAAGTAGTTGATTCCAATTCATTCCCATTGGTTAAAATACCTCTTGCTTATTTACTAATTAAGGGGATTGAATTCTCTCAATCAATCCATTAAGTTGCACAATTAGCACACTCACGTTGTGTATTTCGCTTAGAATACTAATACTTTGAGGAAATGTCAGTGGCTCGAAAGAAACCTGTTGCCCCACAAATCGCTTTCTTTATTGTTAACCACGGAATACCTACTGTGAGTATAGGATTTAGCAATGAACAATCAGTGTTATTCGGGGGAATATTAACAGCTATTTCATCATTGACAAGTTCAGAGACTGGAATGGGGTTATTAGACGATATTCAAGCTGAAAAGGGACGAATTTTTATACAAAATGTAGGTCATGATTCCCTTGTCGGTTTTTTCATCTGGAGTAAGACGCATTTCGAAAAAAAAATTGAGAGTCAAATCAAGGTATTAGCAGGAGTTTTAGGAAACAAATACCTTTCGGACTACATCTGGAATCCTGCATTTGAAGAAATATTACTAGTTGGTGCATTACCCGACCGATTTCAGGTGAAATTATGCTATCAAGCTGTTGTGGCATGGCGTAAACAGGTACGACATTCGCCATTCCGTGAAACAGACACATTAGAAAAGTTGCTTTCCGAGATAGATAGGGATTTCATTCGTGAAGAACTGGGACTATCGTTAACAGACTTAACGTATGCAGAGAAAATTGAGAATGTCATTACCGAGGCTGTGTGGCTCACATTAGGGTCTTTGTTGAAGGATGACATGTCAGTTCTTTTAACTGCTCGAAAAATTGAATCAATCGTTCCAACTATACGTTCCAAGATAAAAACTATGATTACTGAAGAAATCAATCGTCATGGGCCAGCCGCCATGCTTAAACAAGCACTGAAAGACAAAGAATTTCATTGGCCCGTAACCCAACCAAAACAAGTAACAGCTGGGTTACTTCTAAAAGAATTTATTTCTGGCTATGTAGACAATGCGTTTGGGGAACAAGGTTTAGTTATTACCAAACAACTCCTCGATCTTGCGTTTCCAAATAAAAACCTTGATACAATTTTGGAATCAGGTGAATTAATTCAGATGTTGGTTGAAGAAGAAGCCCATTTCAATTTCAGAAAAAATCCCTTCTTCAACGCATTTTTAAGCTTCTTAATTGACTTAACACCTAAAAAAATCAAACCCATGAGTGGCAATCAGCTCAAAAAAGAGCTTGTTGGATTGATTTCAAGAAATCGACCCCTTCCTACTCTGGAAATCGATCGTGTATATGATTTATCCGGCAATCCCGAAACCGCTACTTATGCGCAGAAATCCCTTGAAACTGCCCTTATTAAAGCCACCTCTTCTTTATTATCCTATTTACTGATAGGGGTAGATGAGTTTAATGTCGGAAAGGTATTTTCTGATCTAACTTCATACATCACACAACTTGCCGAACGAGTAGAAGAAGTAAATCATCTAACTACGTTCTTGAATGATTTTATCAACTATAAATGGCGTACAGTAATTCTAAATGGATGTTTGCCTACCCTTCAGGAACTAGGTACAAAAAATCTATGTGAGCTCCTAAAAAGTGATCCTGGAAAATATATTAAACAGTTTAAGCAGAACAATTTTCGAAAAATTAAGGAAGAACTTCATGAACCCCTATTATCGGTAATTAATAATACATGGTCAGATTTTAAGAGTGGCAATCCTACTATTAATGCTGAGATGAATTTTGAATATCCTGATCATAAAAGTATCACGAAAAAAGTTCTTAATGGGTTGGAAAAACTAGCAAAAAAGGTCAAATCCAAGAAAACCCTAAATGAACAGGAAATTAGTTCACTAAAGGAATTAGTCCAGAAAGAAATTCAACGGCTAGAAGAGAAAATTTCGAAGGAAATTCAGAGTTTTGAAAAACATTTCTTAAGTAAAAAAGTTCCTGAACCTCCATGGTTTATTTTTACGCAAACCGAATCTGGATGGAAAGTAGCAGAGGCTTCAGCAGTACTAAAAACTGTTTCTAATATCTTTACATTACAAAATCTATTTCCAAAAAAGGATAAAGAAAGTAAAAAGGCTTTAGCAGTTTTTGAACAACTGAACGGTTTACATTTCTCTATTGAGATGATTACAGCACATCATTTCTATGATCAAATTCCTTCCGAGTTACTCAATATTGTTGAACATCCAACAAAGTATGAAAAGAACCAAACAATTACGTTCCTTCGAGAAAAACGTTATAATGAGGGAGTTATTGCATTACGAGATTATTTAGTATCAAATGCAGGGTTGATTACCCCTCTTTTATCCCAAGGATTTGCCTCAATCAAAGATTACTATTTTAAGAGCAATCCCGAAGTCTTAATGGATGATGAAAATCTGCAAAGTCCAAATTATCTTCATCTTATGGACATTCCTCGTGAAATTCTTGAAGATGTACCTCCAGGAGAAATCTTTGGTGATAATTACTTCAATTACTTACTAACACCCAATGCAGTGAAGATTGGTTTTCATTTATCAAAATGGAAAGGAAAAGGAAATGATCTTTATGAGTTGTTAATATCCTCCAGTTCTTTGGAAAATGCTTATTTGTATAAACAAGCAACAAAAATTCTTGGACACTTTTCGGGTTATGTTTATTCTGCAGCGGTGGGCAACCTGCAAGTCTGCCCTCCTGAATTAGTGCGAATCAGTGACCTATTTCTCTAGAAAAAGAAGAAATGGGTTATGGATTAGATTTCTCCATAGATTTTCAAAATTTTGTCACGCCAGGGATGGTAGTTTGCTGGATCTGCAGGAAAGTTTTCGTAAAGAGTCCTTGCCTTATCCATTCGCTTTAAAATACCTCTAAATTTCAATAGTGTTCCCAGTATTCGCTTTCCACGCCAAGCACGTAGTAAATTTACCATAAATCCACTTGAAATATTCCCTGAGGCATTACCATATAATAAATCATCTGCGCCAAGTACTTCCTTATGAAAAATCTCATTAATGATTGAGCTGGGCATTGGAATGATAAAATCTTTCATTATCGCAAGCGGAGCATTAATAGCTGCAAGACTTCTCATGAATTGCACATTATAATCCCATAAACCTTCCATGGACACGTTATCATTTTCTAATGCAGAAACGATTGTAGTACTTGCCATAGCTGCAGCATTTACTGATATTCCTATTCCTCCTCCGTCAGTTGGCTTAACTTGAGTACCAGAGTCACCAATGAGCATAATCCCGTTCCAAACAAGATTATCTTGAGGTCGTCGTAAGGGTACCCGCCAAGCTCCTCCATGAATAAGTTTAGAATTCTCATAAAGAGCTTTTGATTGTTTAATGAATAAATCGAATTGTTTGTGAGGATTAATTTGGTAGGTACGCATGACTCCTAAACCTGCATTCATCGAATGTGGACCTCTTGGAAATTCCCAGATGTATCCACCTTTCGCGACATCTTGATCAAAGATTAATCGAATGAATTCAGGAGATTCAATCTCAGGTTCAACATCTCTGATTTCTCGGTAACAATTACAAACATCTTTAGCAGCGAGTTCTAAATCCATGAACGTCTTTTCTGGATTTAATTTGGTTCTCAGTACTCCAATGATTCCTGAAGCATCAATCACAACTTTTCCTGTCATCTCACGAATATTTTTATCTTTCCCCCGATATTTAATACCCGTCACATAATCATTGGTAATTATGGGTTCTTTAACCATCGAATCATCGTATAATTCGGCTCCAAAGTCAATCGCATCTTCCAACACTCTCATACCAAGTTTAAACCGATCAATAATAATTCCTGTTCCTCCTTTTTCCACGAGTTCGAGTTTGATTTCTCGATCTGGAGAATATAACCATGCCCCGGCGACTTTCTGAACTACCTCATCGCTTTTTGGAGGGTCAACTTTGGTAATAGGCTGAATGCGTTTAAAATGCTCACCACTAGTAGCATCTCCGCATATTTTAACACCAATTTTAGCTTTGGGCTGACGATCTAGCAATGCGACCTTAAGGCCTTTGTTAGCAAGTGCGGCCGCTGCCATACTGCCTGCGGTACCAGCACCTACGATTACAACGTCATAATTAGTGGTCATAACTGAAATCTATCCTTTAAATTGATAATAAAGTTTTTTATGCATAAATTATAGTTTTTTTGCTACGCAAATCAACTGCGTGATAATTGGTCTAATTTTTTCATCAATGAGGATTGTGTCTGTCCACGCACTTCCATCTGTTCTTTAAGGAAATTGATACTATCCACAGTATTCGGGTTTTGATCATTTAGTAAAGCAAGGTAAATTGAGATGTAATCACCCAGATAAGTCGAAGTAACCAATTGAACCAGTAAATTCCCTGATTGGATTTGGAGTTCAAGTAATTCCACCTTAGGTTTGACTATTTCTTTGGAAATCTCGAAACGAAGCGAAACATTGGCATGTTCAGAGGGAAATCGAAAACAAATCACTATGAAGGGATTATCTTTTACCAGACTTTGGAACCCAACGATATGATTATGATTAAATTCTGGTAATTCTTCTGCAATAGCCAATTGTTTTGCGTTCTCATTGATTTGGCACTTAAATCGATTGGCTACACATAAATATGGAGACCAGATGACAGGAATGCGTTTATGCATTTTTTTAGCAATTTGTTTCGCTTGATTTTCCGTTGTTGGTGTCTGTGGTCTTATTAGCTCCCGCATTTGTTTTAAATTCTGGATAATTTCTTGTACTACCTTATCGTCTAATTTAGTAATGTTTAAAGCATCTAGTATCTTTAAAATGGGAAATAATAATAAGGGAAAAGACGCACGAGGCTGAAAACCTGCTGGAATTTTGAAAAATGGGACTTTATTGCCTAGACAAAAATTTTCCATTTTTCCGCCACTACCTATACATATTGTTGGACATTCATTCTGTATAGCATAGCTTATTCCAGAAATTGTTTCCTCTGTATTTCCAGAATAGGAGATCGCGATAACCAGTGTCTTTTTGGAGGCAAATTTAGGTAAAATATAATTGCGTTGAACAATTATTGGCTGATTGAGGGAATCTGCGAAATATGTGCGTATGTAGTCGCCACTTACTGCTGAACCACCCATTCCACATATTAAAATGTTAGATATTTCATTATTGTATTCGAGAAATTTATTACCAACTGAAATTTGGGAGGGAATGTCAATCGATTGATGATTTATCTTTTCAATCAATTTTGGCCAAGTAAAAACCATTCCAAACATGTCATCGGTATCTAAACCGGAGATTTTCTGTAAATCGTCAATATCCATTTGAAAAACCCTTGAATTCGATCTTTACCAAGCTCACTAAGTTTTACTTACATTAACTTGTCTCTTTGATAATTTGGTTATGACTGCATTTTTTCAATAAAAAAGGGGAGTATCTTTATTGCAACTTATCAAGTCCAAGGACAAATGTTGAAGAAATATACGAAGAAGTCGAAGGACGCTCCTCTTATTCAAAAGGGATGTCCATCTCCTTAAACACGTATTGAATCATTTCATATACTCGAGAACCAAACCCCTCCTCTGATCCTTCCATTCGAGACCGAGCACCATGGAGTATTTCAGTTATTAACGATTCAGGAACTTTATTATTGCTTAAACAAGCTTTATGATATGTCCGTAAGTAAATTCTCAATGATTTTCTATTCCTTTTTATAAAATCATCGTAGTCGTAGAATTGCTCAAAGAAGTCTATGATGTCTGATCTTCCTTTATAAAAACAGAGAAAGTGCCTATTTTCATGAATAAAATAGTTATCAACTCTAAATACGTTCCTATAACGCCCATACTCATCCACCAGCATAATTGCATGATGGGCGGCCCACCGCCACGGCGGACTAATCAAATACATAATCCTAGATAACGGCATTAGAGGTTCCACTTGACGCAATTCCTTATTGGGTCCAAAGAGTTTAACCAGATGATGGTCTAAATCGGGTAAAAATATCACATCAAAGTTAAAATGATTCCTGACAAATTTCCGTAAATGTTGTAGATCAACGGTATAATACTCTGAAATAGCAATCGGTTCAGATTGATCATCCAATTCAGGGTCAATAACATCAATCACAGCTGCTGATGGAACCTCCATATCAGAATAGAGACCCTCGGGTCGGTAATATAACATTGTTCTAAGATCTCCTTTCCAATACTCGTAAGGGATTAATTTTTTAATTACCATAATATCTATTCATCTCCATAAATGAAATTAATAGAAATATAAACATATCCAAAACAGATGGACTTTATCCAGCAACCTAATTGATATATCATAATGACAAACCTACTCATCATTCGAGTTCTGGTGTTAATCAGCTCAGTTTGTCCTGCTTTCATTAATTTGTCTCTTTGTTATCTTCAGATTATATCACCCTCATGTTGTCTAAGTAAGATGTGGCCTAAAAATCTTCGATTCAACTAACTTTACTATGCATACTTCATACCTTGAAATCATTCATTTTCTCGGAGATGCTGGTTATTATGCTAGAACAGAGACAGAAAAAGGAATTTTGTCTAATCTCTGCGAGAGAGGACTTATTCAGTTAAAAAAAGGAACTAAAAGTGTTTATCGCTTGACTAGTAATGGTAAGAATTATTTAAATGGGCAAAAACCTATGCAAACGGATATTACTGATAATCAATTTCTATCTTTATTAGAGGAGGCGTATAACTCCTTAGCAACTCCAATGAAACCCTTAGTTCGCATTCCTGAGATACGAGAGAAATTAAGTTCGAATCAGATTTCCGACCCCTATTTCGATAAGAAAGTTCTCTCATTTCACGATCAAGGAATGTTGACCTTACAAACTGCAATGTCTAAATCTCACGCGAGGTATGGAGGAATTACTTCTGACACAGGTACTGGCGTTTTTTACTATTTGACATTCGAGGCCTAGATTACAATGACTCAAGTTACAAATCTAATTATAGAAAATCCTTTTCATAATTTCACAGCACGTGCAGACGTACCAGAGATATTCAACCTGGTTAGACCTAATAAAGATGCCATAAATCGAATATCGCACGCTTTAGAAACCATACGCAAACAAAAAAGGGAGTCAATGATTGTTCCAGTCATAGCTGAAGCTGGATACGGAAAAACCCATTTTTATTGGGTTGTTCGTGAACAGGTCACGAATGCTTATGTTGTTTATCTCCCTGTACCCACTAATCCAGATAGAATTTTCTCTCATTTTTACTTCGAGACTGTGAAAGCAGGAGGTGCAGCTCTTTTGGAGTTTGTCGCTGATTTCCTTGTTCAGAAGTATAAGAAAGTTGAAAATGCGGCTTTTGAGTTTCCTGGGCTAGGTAATGTGGTTATTGAAGGTTTTTTTGCTCTGAAAGATCCTAAACAATCTAAATTAGCTCTTAAGTGGTTTACTGGGTTTGATCTGGATGAAGAGACTAAATCCTTCCATAGAACTATAATGGATGATGAAGAACTTGCTTTTGTGGCGCTTCAGGTCATCCTGAAAAGCGTAGATAAACCAATTATTTTCTTTGTAGATGAGTTAGAATCTCTTTTTATTGCACTTGGACCAGAAGCCGAGCTTCAGTTCTTAGAAAGCATCAAAAAAATGCACAATGAAGCCAGTAATTTTCTACTCTGCCTTGCCTGCCTTGCAACCTTATGGGATAAAATTCTTGATTTATCTAGCACCGCAGTCCAGAGTAGGATAGAACCACCCATTCTTTTGAAACGATTTACCAAGAAAGATATTCAAGATTACTGTATTCACATGTTAAAGGATTTTCATCAAAAATTCGATCTTTCTTTATCAGAAGAAAATTCTACCTGGCCTTTAGGTAAATCAGACATCGAATCCGCATATGCCTATTCTCATGGGAATCCACGTGAGGCAATAAAGTGGTTAGCAGGTGTAACTGAAGAGAAGAAAACCCCAATATTAAAAGAGTTAGGAAAAAATCAGAAATTCCTAAGCGATTATGGTAAAAAAATTAAAACTGCTCTTGGAAAACCCAAAGGATCGACAATTGGAGTTCTTCAGCGAAATAATGGACTACAAATCTCAGTTTCTGGAAAGGAAGAACGTTTTTTGATACTAATTCCCCCTCAAATTGATCTAGAACCAATTTTTCAAAATTCATTTGTAGATGGATTGAAGGAAGATCTTTCCAAAGAAAACTATTCCGAAATCATCTTACTCGGTGAAGAAAAACCATTCAAGAAACATGAGATGGAAGTCACCGCTTTTTCAAAAGATGATTTGAAGAGTTTAACTGAATACGTGGAGAAAATCTCGAAAGAAAAAAAGTGACTACTTCAAAAAATATTACATCTTGAGACGCATTTCGCTTGTCTCTGTAAATCCTATACCTGTGTAAAGTTCTTTTCCCATTTCAGTTGCATGCAACGCTACTCTAGTGATGCCCAGTTCTTTTATCCAGGTGAGAGCTTCCTCCAGCAATTTTCGGGCGATTCCTTGTCTACGATAACTAGCTAGTGTATATAAATTCATCAAATAGGCGATTTTTCCCGACAGATTGTTTGGCCCTGGTGGATGCTGGTCAAAAACAACTCCGATATTGCTTACAATTACGCCGTCGGAATTTACTGCTACCCATCCTTGAAAATCATTTGTCGAAATAGACCGGTTAAAATACTTTTTTGCAGCCAAATCTCCTGAATGTAGTAATTCAGTATCATTACAGCCCATAGATTCGAACATTAAGCGCCTTAGCATAACTAATGCTGGTACGTCTGAAATTGTGGCTTTTCTAATTGTAATTGAGTCCATTTTATCCCAATCAGCTGAAACTACTTTAAGTACTTAAACGCTTAGAATCTTTAGGAGAGCTCTGCTTTTTATGAAGTCTTATCAAGACCCAGGTATTATTAAGAAATTAGGTAAGAAAATTACTGATTTAGCAACACTAATCGGGGATAAAAAGGTTAAAATTTGCCATGTGTGTGGAACACATGAATATACGATATCTCACTGGGGTATTCGATCATTACTACCCTCTAATATTGAAGTAATTGCTGGACCTGGCTGTCCTGTTTGTGTTTGCCCCAATATTGACATAGAACAAGCTATTTGGCTTGCTAAGAACGGATATACATTAGCAACCTTTGGAGATATGTCTCGGGTACCTAGTAATCAGGGATCCTTATTAACCGCAAGAGCAGAGGGAGCGGCAATACAAATCGTCTATAGCTTTCTGGACGTAATTCGATTAGCTAAGAAGAACCCTTCCACACAGTATGTTTTTTTTTCCATTGGATTTGAAACTACTGCGCCAATGGTGGCGATTGAACTTATCAATAATCGAATTCCATCAAATGTCTCCATTCTTTCTTCTCACCGACTAGTCCCCCCTGCTATGAAGCTACTTTTAGAACAACCCGACATTCAAGTTGATGGTTTTATTGCTCCAGGACATGTGTCTGCAATAACTGGTTACGGATTATACGAACCTATTTCACAAGAACATCAAATTCCTATTGTAGTTGTGGGTTTTGAACCTGCTGATGTCATGTTTGGAATTCTTGAAGTATTACAACAACTAATTCAAGATCAACCTCGGACAGAGAATCTCTATACTAGAGTAGTGTCCCATAATGGAAATTTAAAAGCTCTGGAAGCTATTAACACTGCATATTCAGTTGTTGATTCCCAATGGCGAGGGATTGGGATTGTACCGAAATCAGGATTGGAACTAGCTAAGACTTATGATGAGTATAATATTCGATTAAAAGAGGAGATTCCAGTTTCAGGCGGTAGTGATATTCCAAAAGGATGTCGATGTGCTGATGTCATCTTAGGTAAGATCTATCCACGTGATTGTGGTCTTTTTAATAAAAAATGCACTCCAGAAAATCCTGTAGGTCCATGTATGGTTGGAAATGAAGGAACTTGTTCAATTCATGCTAAATATGGGGGATATTTGTCAATAGATGAAGATATCGACTCTGAAGATTAGATTTCCTACTTCTGAAAAATGACCCCCCACGTAGACATTATTAGGGGATTCTCCAGAGAATTGTCAATATCAGAAAATACTTGAATTCAGTCAGAAAAAAAGTGGTCTTAAATGGATAAACAGGAAATTCAAGATGTAATCGAAAAAATAAGTGCTAAGGAACCTGTCAAGATCCAGATGGCACTAGGCTTTGTCGGTTTTAGCTATGGGCTTATGGCTGCTGGAATCGCATTTTGGTTTCTTCTCTTTTTCTCAGGGATGATTTTCTCAAGGGAAAACATCATATTGCTAAGTATGGCTGGTAGTTCACTAGTTGGAGTTACTATGTTCTTCTATTCAATAGGAGCTTATTATTATTTCATTCTTCATAATAAACACCTACCCATCCACTGGTTTTTACAGGGACTAATGCGAACCGTTATTCAATTTTACTATTTTGGATCCATTATTCTCTTATTCATTCTTACTCGGGAGATTTTCCCCCAAATAGGGAGTGAATTCCTTTTACTTTATCTACTATTCTTCTTGCCCATTTACATTGGTTATATGCTTCCTAGGTGGGGAAAAATCAAGAATTTCGTAGAGATCAAATGTTTTGAGGAGCTCAGAAATTAATTATTGCTTGGCCTCTATTACTCCCTCGAGATTTTTTTTGAGGTAGCTAATTTGTTGACTTTTCGCATGATAAATGGTCGTTTAATTTGTACTGAAAGTTTATGCTTTTTCTTCTTAGCCACATCAAGCATCAAGATATAAGACCGAATAATTTTGTCAATATCTTGGAATGATCTTGGATTAAGTTCCATTGTAACCGTTCCACAAAATGAAATCCTCCTCAAAAAGTCCTTTACTTCTTGAAAAGGTATGTCTCCATCAGTTAACAGAGGATAGTGGATATCTTCATAAGCTGTTCCCCCCGATATATGAATATATCCCTTCGAAGATGTTAAATGCTCTAATACTTCGTCAGGAATTTCAAGAAACTTATCTCCGTTTGTTATAAAAGAGTGGGGGATGTCGAAACACATTCCCAAGTGATTATTGACATTAGCTTGTGTTGTATTATAGAAATCAAGAAAATCTTCCCATGATTGGTATGGCATATTTTCAATCAAGGGAAGTGGTAATTTCTCCAGACGATCATAAAATTTTTCCGTATTTCCTCCTGCATCGAGGGGGGGATGCACAACAACACCAATGATATTCATTCGTGTTTTCCATCGATTGATATCATCAATTAACTTGTCTATTTCAGGAGTATTCGACGATAGATCCATATGGTAATCTTCCATATAAGGAGCGTGAATCGATGTTTGTTTCGTTTTTAGCCTTTCCATCACATTCGAAATATCTGGAAAAACAGAGGGGTCAAACTCAATATGTCGAAGGCCTATCGCCATTCCTAGATCAACAACATTCGACGGAGTTAAATCACCTATTGCTTGGATAGTAATTCCTGTATGAAAGGTCATTTTAATTCATCCATTCGACCAATGAGTCCCTTTAAGTGAGTATATTTTATTGAGGAATATTAATTGCGAGTTTTTCTCCTGAAGCTCTTTTTGAACGACCTTTACGCCACCACCAAAGCAATCCAATACTAATAAATATAATAAAAATTGCTATTTGACTTGTGGTAATTAAAGATCGAACATTGACTGAGCTAGCGATTTCTGGGGCTGAGTATTCTAATTGACCTGATAATGCATCTTGTAAATTTACACCAAACAGGAAATCGAGTACAGGGAGGGTTCCCCCACCAACTGCACCGACTATTGCTGCAATCTTGGAGATTCGATTACTTACAACAAAGATATCAGAAAGGGGTAAATTTTGGAGTACTATGCCTAAATCATTCTTTAATAGCAATTGACCTTGAATTTTTGAAGCTGAATAACCAGCTTCAACAAGAGGGGTAATGTAGAATGTTAATTCGACTGGTAAATTATCTGGATCAACATATTGAAAGTTTGGTTGTACTAGACATCCAGAAATAAGGAGTTCCACCATGATATGCCTCGTAAGATGATCAAGTTCAAATTCTGCTTGCTTTTCTGTTTCTCGCTCACCTGAAAGAATGTGCATTCGACGAGATCTCACTTCTTTGGATACACTCGATATTGATACTGTAAAAGGATAGGTTTTTCGCGAGTTCATCCTATTAAAATAGTGTACATGTGTAAAAACAGTTTTTGACGCTGGTACTTCCTGTAACGAGCCAACCTCCATTGATTCATCAGAAACCACTGATTTTAATTTCGAATCATCCAAAACTAGATCATCTACGGCTTCTGAAGGTTCTTCGAAACCAGGTTCCATCTCTTCTTCAACTTCCTCTAGGCTTTCTTTTTCAGATAATGCTGATCTTGCAGACCCTGGAGCTCCTGTGCTAAACACCATGAGAGGAGGAGGTAATGGTTCAGCCTTCTCAGAAACAGGTGCTGGAGGAGTTTTTCGTTTTGGAACGGGTTTTGATGCACTAGGGGAAGGAAAGGATGCTGGAACACTTTTCTTCGCCTTTTTCTTTTCAGATTTCACTGATCCATAGAAATCATCTCGTAAAGGTTTTGGGGATGAAAGAGCTAATTCTTTATCCACTTCTTTTTCAAAAATATCTTCATCTTCTTTTTCTCCCAGTAAACCTCTAGATGTTATTGCTTCTAACTTCTGAGATAATTGTATGGCATCTTTTGTATATATTTTGTCAGGTGAAAGTGCAAGTGCTGTTAATACAGGTTGTATTCGTTCAAATTGTACTACATCAGGCCAAATTTCAGAGGTATGAAATAGTATCTGAATCATCACAAATTTCCCAACGTCAGTGGATTCTTTAAGAATAGAATAAATCGTGAAAAAAATGTCTTCTTTCGCCTCATTCAAGATTTGAACGAGGGTATTCGCAAGATAGCTTGTTGCACCAGCATTTCTTACAAAATCCGAGTATTCCTCGAGGGAAGCAAGAAAAGATGGGACATTTCCTATCCAATCTTGAGCAGAATTAATAGAAAACGGGAGTGACATTATGATTAACCTTCTTTTTACAATGAAAGAATTTGGGGTTTTAAGATTTTGATTAGAATTGACAAAAGTGATACCCCTTGATCAAAATAATAATTTCTTATAACAGCCTTTAAACGTCTTTAATGCTCTATAAGAAGCCAATAAGGAAAATTTCATGAGGAGATAATGAAATTAATAATAAGTCATAATTTTTTCTAAGATGGAATTCTTTCCCACGCCCAATGCTGAAATATCGTATGAAGTCAATTGAAAGGCAATTTGTTGGAGTGGAGTATCGCGGGAAATATCTAACATATCTTTTACAGTTTCTAATTCCACTAATATTTTTTCTAATTGGCGAAATGTATAAGACTTTAGTTTAAATATTTCTATTATATCATCAAACTGATAATATAACTGAGCTAATTCTTTAATACTCATATTGGGGTCTAAATCTAAATCTAGCTGCATATGCTGGATATGTTGCCATTTAGTAGCTAAAACATTGTCACAAGTACTATTTATCAATCTTAAATGTATTTTTAGCTCATTAAGCTGTGCTGTGCTTACCAATTTTGAATTTTGCGATGCCATATTCTTCAACTCTTGCTACTAAGCCTATTTATTATTGAAAGCAGAAATCTCTCTCTGGATCTCAGAGATTAATTGGTCATATGGTTTGAGAAGCACAAGATCAATCTCTGAAACATCCTTAACATTGTCTATTCCTTTATCAATGAGTAACGGTAAACCCTTGGGAACATATACAATTCCCTCTCGAATTAGTCGGAAAATCTCATGCATTATACTTTTCTTTTCTTCTATAGAATGAATCCCCAAGACTTGTAGAACATGATGCAAATTTTGGCTAGGTGTATCTTTGAACGAAAGCAATAATAATGCTCTGTCAGCTAAACGAGAGGCTTCCAGATTATTTTCTTCTTTCTCCACTGGTTTTTGGTTCATTTTCTGCGAGCTCATAGAGGGTTCCTTCCAGTAATGTAACACTGATTTCTTCTTAGGAGTGGATTTGTTGTTTGGTACAGTATAGTATTCTGAATACAAGTCAAAATCCTCCATTGTAGAAATAACGGTTCTCATCGTTGGGGTCTTGGGTGAGATAAATCCTTTCAAGAGAAAGAGATTCGATCAAATCCAAAAAGTAAGTTAATAGCTGATTTTTCTCTGTTTCTGAGTAGGAATCTTTGACATTTAGAGCACATACTTGATTTTGAACTTCAAGATCAGTAAAAACGTTCGAAGAAAGATATATTAACTGCATTATGCGATCCAAAGACTTTTTGAATCCAAATTGAGACTGTGTGGACATATTTGAAATCTTCCAATTATTTCTGTCGTGATTAAAACATTGAAAGTGCTGATAGAAATAACTGGGAGGTATCGAAAAGTGCCAACAATGGAAAAAGACTGTCATCAGCGTTTTTCGGGACCTTTCGACAAAAATCTAACATCGAATTCATTCTAAGTGAAAAGAATATTTTTGTGTGAACTCCTTAAATGCTCGATATCCACCTCCCTCCATTATAATCCTCATAACAGATTTCGCATTAATAATTTTAGAGCTCCCTAAAAATGTGAAACCATGTTTGAAAGCGATTGCAGGGAGAATTTGAGCCGAAGGCCCGAGAAGAACCTTTTCTCCAGGAATTGTCGTGAGAAGATCCCGAACTAAATCGAAAGTTTCGAATACTAATGCCGATCCAGAAACTATCAGATGTTCGGCATTTCGTAGGTCTGAAATCCCGTCTACTATAGTAATTTTTGAATGGGGTTGAGGAGGAGCAAATCTATCTAGAATTTTAATTTGATACCCTTTCTGACTAAGAAATCGGGTAACAGGCTGGATATTTCCAATCATACTGATATTTCCTGACTTTTCTTTAAAGATATCAAGAATATCTAGATTTTCCGTATTTAATGAAGGAAGATTAGCCTGTGAAAAGGCATTTAAAGCAGCAACTCCAATGCCTCGAAATATTGAGTATTTAGAAGCACAGAATTCAACCAAATACTCCAAATCTTTTTCATATAAGAATTTTTCGGATAAATACTCATTGTGACGGTTTTTTTCTTCTGATTGATCAGTTAAGGTATATGCTACTCCACACGAGCCATTAGAAAGTAGTACACTAGTGTAACGAATACCAATAACAACAGATTCTATGTTGAACTCAGATACGGACTTCTCCAGAGAGATTGAATCATGTGTTATCTGAGAGAGAAAGGAACTCATCCTACTTACCTTCTTTTTAATTATCCATCTATATTTATTGAATTATTTCCAAGAGTTTAAGAACATTGAAGAATTACGCTAATTATAATCCTGAGGATACTTTGCATATTTCCATTTATAGGTAGGAAGGACGATCCATTGGCATTAGAAACACTTAGTGTGGTAGGATTTTGTATTTTCTTCCTTGAAATAATTGTTTCATTTGTTTTACTCTTCTCGTTAATGGTTAGGTGGCGTAAAACAAAAATTCCTGTAATCGGGATACTTATTGGATTATATATTGCTTTTATTGCTTTTGTGGGGTTTGAATTCTTTTTCTATATTCTTAATATTGAAAATCCAGTCCAGTTCTATCGTGACGAGGGAAATATTGTGAATTACCTGTTTCCTTTGTTTGGTGGTATGTCCTCAGGGGTTTTCTTGCTTTTTATTGAGTTTTTCCGAAAAGATAGAGTGTCACCGATCCATGCGTCAATATTTGGTATCTTTCTTGGGGCTTTTTTGCTGAATATGATTTATCCAGTCCTATTTCCAGAGATAATGTCAAACGAATTAAATATTAGTCAGAACATCGAGGATCTCTATAGTGTTATTCTGACCATTTTAATTGTTTTATACACCACAAATTTTCCAGCAGCGTATTTTGTAAGCTATGTTATTATTATAACTCTCTATTCTCTTCAGAAGATTAAAAATCAGATAACGTATCGAAAACAGAACTCACAGGTGCTAATGCTTCAGCTATCGATAATTTTCTTTTATGCAATTCCGTTGATAGTTGTTGTAGGTGCCAGATTTTTGGAGAATCTTGTTAATCTGGAATTTATTATCTTCTTACAACATTTAGCTCCACATATTAGTGTTATAGTAGGTAGTTTGTTAATTTATAGAGCATATGTAAAAGCTCCTCTTGGTTTATTACAATATCATAGATTAAAGAAATTGATGGTCATAAACAAATCGGGTTTGCTATTATATTCATATGATTTCGTTCCTGAAGAAAGCTTGGGGAGTGATCGTGATCTCTTATTTTCTGGTGGAGTCCTTGCTGTGCTAAACTTATTTACTGAAATGATAGAAACGTCAGATGTCAAAATGATACAGTTTCAAGAAGATATTATTATGCTTTCTAATAATGACAATTTTCTCACCTTTATTATCGCCGATCATACTTCTAGATTTCTTTGGAGTGCACTTGCTGCCTTTAGTAGATTTTTTAATTTAAAATACGGCTCTGAGGCTGAAGAATTAACCGTTGTTCCAAAACACGTCTTCGAAGGCGCTTATGATCTTGTTAAAATGGCTTTTGGTCGAGAGTAGCTGACGTCAAAATAATAGATAAGCAAGTTATTTACGAATTGTGAAATGAAGGGATATTAATAATCTGGACTAACCCTTCGTCATTTGAGAAATACTGACAATTCATTAAGTAAATGCTGAAGGAAACAACCGTGCAGTCAAGTTTGAAAACACAACAGGATGAAATTGCTGCTGCAATGAAAAATGTGAAAAAAAAGATTGTTGTGCTTAGTGGTAAAGGTGGAGTAGGGAAATCTACCGTTGCATCTAATTTAGCTTTAGCCTTTGGAAAGAAGTTTCCAGGGAAAGTAGGAATCGCAGATCTGGATTTTTCAGGCCCAAATATTGCAAAAATGCTTGGGATTGAGGGAAAAAAAGTTGAAGTGCAAGAAAGTGGAAAACCTTTGCCTGTCGAAGGACCGATGGGTGTAAAAGTCATTTCAATGGCGTTCTTTTTAGAAACCGCCTCCACTCCTGTTGTGTGGAGAGGGCCTATTAAGATGAAAGCGCTTAATCAATTTTTGACTGATTTTGATTGGGGACCTTTAGAAGTATTGATTTTTGATATGCCTCCCGGGACAGGAGATGAAGCAATTAGTATTATGCAGATGTTACCTGATCTAGATGGTGTTGTGATTGTTACCACACCCCAAGAAGTAAGTACGTTAGATACCGGTAAATCACTCGTAATGTCACGTAAAATGTTGGGTGATGAATCTGTCCTCGGCATCATAGAAAATATGTCCGTGTTTAAATGTCCATCTTGTGAAACTGAGCATGCCCTATTTGGAGAAGGTGGGGGGGAAAGGATGGCTCAAGAGTTTAATACTGAAATACTTGGGCAGATTCCTTTTGATCTGAATATTCGGGTAAAAGGAGATAAAGGACTTTCAGAAGCGTTTGAATATTTTTCCCCTATCGTCACCAAATTACTGAATAAGTTGAAAAAGAAATGAGTTCCTCATCGAATTTTAAATATTCTCGTTTTGTACTTGGTACACTCTTATTAAGTACCTTGCTTGTTGGAATCATTGATATTGGCACGGCTGGACAACATGCTGATGAACCAGTTGACTGTATTATTATCAAGTATAGCGCATGTCCCGATTGTGTGGACAAATACAATTCGTATGTAGATCCATTTTTTCAGGAATATCGTCTCAACGATAGTATTGATTTTGCGTTTATTGATGCCTCTACTGAAACTGCCTTTTTTTTCGAACAAATGGAAGTATACAATATTTCTGTAGGAGCCTATGGAGGTTTTCCGTGGGTGATCTTTCTCTGGGACAATGATCAAAAAGTAGTATTAGATATTGAGGCAATTTTGGGAGATTCTAATCTATTAGTCACTTCCTTTGAGTCTATTCTCGTAGATATTGGTTATGTCCCTCCTGACAATAATGGACCTACCACTCCTTCTTTTGATGTCGTTGATCTTTCCTTACTAGTGAATGCTATTTTAATAGTTGGTGCAATTACTCTCCTCGCTGTATCAGGCAGCATTACGCTAGACAAATATACCATAATGAAATTCTCGTTTAGAAGTATAGAGAAGAATCGTATTTATCTTTTTACTGCATTAACGCTTATCTCGTTAATTACACTCACATATCAATTTTTAGATTACCTTCGTGGAGGCTGTGGATGTGCCTCCAATGATTTAGCAAAAACCCTTCTTTTTCGAAAATATGAGATCTATCATATTTTCGGATTCGAAATACCATTTGCTTTGCTAGGAATCGTCATAATGACATTAGTATTGATGCAAGTAATTTTTCTAAGTATCGTACCACTTCCATTAGAGATTCCATTAGGTAGAGAGAGATCATTCTTATTCAAAAAACTCCAGGGAGAATATTGGTATTATTTCATTGTATTTCAATTGTTTCTTACAGTGGGTGCTTTGTTTTACCTATTATATCTAGAACTGTTCGTGATCAACTTCATATGTATTCTATGCACGATATCTCAGATAATAATCGTAATAAATACCATATTAATTATGACTTGGAATCCGTTCCCAAAGAAAGAGGTAGAATAAGAATATTGAATTCTATCATAAATGTGAGGTGTAGACACTAATAAGGTCATCACAACTCTATTTTTTCCTTTTACCCACAGGAGCAACATAAATGACGAATTCATCTTCACCATCAATGTCAAGTAAACTGTCGATTCCTTTCTGATCATAAGCTAGAATTGCACACGTTCCTGCATTGATGGCCTCACACGCAAGATACAAGTTTTGACATACATGTCCCGCTTCGATCAGAATATCCTTGTAAGAAATAATAGAGTAGCGCCATTCAGTTCTGTATGGGATAACAGCCCAAATAAAGAATACCGCCCCTTTTTCAGGAAAAGATTGACTATAGGTTAATCCAGACAAAGATTCAGAAATTTTCTCCTCATTAATATCTTTTACGAAAAGCAATTTTTCCTCTAACGCAAGATAACGATATATACCAGGAGGGAGATTTTCAACTCGTTGAACGACTAAATATGTCTCAAAGGGATGACGAGATCCACCTGATGGAACCGTCCGTTTAACTGCTTTTATTTGACTATGACGCTCGTCACTCCCTACTTTGTGAACACCCTGTGTTGCATATAACAAAAAAGACAGTTCTTTGAGAGTTAAAGGCGCCTCACTAAAATTCCTTCTGCTTCGTCTATTTGAAATTGCATCTAGAAGGGTAACAGGGAAATCTTGAGTAGTAAATTCGGTTTTAGGTATGAGATCAATAATTTTTGCATCCTCAGCATATCCTTTCTGAGGTGGAGGCTCCTCAACCCCTTTTTGTTGGTCAGGTTCCCAATCCTCATGCGGAGGCATCGTTTCCCAATCAGGACCTTTGAGAATGCTGCGATACTTCTTAAATAGATCAGCTATGTATTCTTTTCGCTTTTCCATTGGTAAATTCATCAACTACACAAGTTTCATTTGATAAAATGTAAAAATTTTCTGAATGAGACGACAAGAACTCAATACCGATCCCAATTTTTTATTTCGGGGTACGTTTTCATCTTGGGGCCATATTCATAGGATTCAAAGAGTTGTCCCCACCCAGATTCCCGCTTGAATTTTTTAATACGCCGATTCCCAATTAGAGGGTACCAAATCCAATCGTGGTAGACTCCTGATGCCATGATAAATAACCTAAAGAAAGGCGTATAGAATAAAAACCAATGAAGGGGTTTTAAAGGACGATGACGATACGTTGTTTTCCGAATCCGCTGATCCCACCTAATAACCAGACTTTTTTTGGTTTTGAAATTAAAATTCATCGATTGGAAATCTGCTGGATCCGTACCAATCAGATCAAGCTGATCAATATCGCCAATACCCAAACCTTGATCATGGGCCATTTTAATAAATTTGATTTTCATAGGATCAAATCCCATAAGTTTTGCTGAAACGGCATCGATGGCGACTTGGTCTTCGCTAGCCAAAAGAAGATTTGTAGAAACAGGTGTCATGATTCGTGGTCCTGCCCCATCCCCTGCAACAGATCCATCCATTACCGCGAGTCGACCCGGGTGAATTTCCTTTTGTATGGTTAATAAGTCAACTAAGATTTCATGAATCATTTTATGACTGTGATGGCGATATTTGGGGATTAACCCGCCAAAAGCGTTCTTCATTGCTCCAGTCATCACCGTGTGACCATGTGTTTTCAAAGTGGGCAAATGTACAACGCTTGCTCCTTCAAAAATCTCTGGAATGATAATTTTATCTTGAAATAACTCCCTCATTGCGGGTACATCCCCTTTTGGGGAATAATCGATCCACTTTTCGTTAGTCAAGGGACGATAGGTTGTGTTACCTTTTTTTAAGATGGGTAACCACTTATTCTTATAAGCGCCAATCCAAGGATGAGTGACAACGGTTTGATTTTCTGTAGGGATGATTTTGTCCGCTTCAAAACCATCTACTAATAATTTCTGTAATACACCATCTAATTGCCAAGGAGGAGTCGAACAAGCGGGATAGAAAAGAGACCATGATAAATTGATCTTGATTATCGTATTCAGTTCTTTTTTTATGAATGATTGATAATTAAGCAAGTCCATTAGTTTGGCATAATCGTCCACCACTGATTGGGGATTCGTAGGTATAAGAGCAACTTTAGACATCATGATCACGGAAGAATAAAAGAAAATCTGTTAGCTACAACAAAGATAGTAAAAATGGAAATATCTTTCGATCTTGTTAGCAGAAAGATGTACAGGTAATGCCAAGAGGAATTGTCATCAAAGTATACAGGAAAAAAAAGAGAAAATATGATTTGATTACACTTTTCTTTTCTTTAAAATTATCGCAACAACCGAAATTGCTGCAATCGCTGAGAACAAGACGAATCCAGGTGCTCCTCCACTATCTCCAGGTAGCTTTGAAATCTGAGCTTCCAATAGGGTGATAACATCAGCTTTAGTACTAGCAAATGCCGAACTAATTAAGAGATATTTATCCTTTCTGGCATAAATTGTAGTGACCATAATAAGATCGACTTTTATTGCTTCGTCGGCACCTGAAACGGAAACAGAAGTAGGGCTAAACAGTGCTAATGCATCTATTACGGAAGAGGCATTAGATTTTGAACCAGAATCTTCAACAGTTAAAGTTGTCATCCCATCGGTATCAGAAGGTGTTTTCCATTTCTGTAAAATTCCCAAATCGGTGCTAAATGAAGTAGATACCAATTCAAAACCGTCAGGTAAATCTTCGGTAGTTAATGCATATGGAAAACGCTGCTGTGACCGTTGCTATCGAAAATGATGAGATTAAACACAAAATCAAATATACTATAGGTTTCTTTTTTTGAAATTGAGACATTTTTTATGTACTCCAATAGAACTAATGCTAGGATTACTAGTTTCCCCCTTCACTAGTGATTTACATCTATATTAATAGCTTGAATGATTCGAAATCTCGAATAATCAACTTCTTTCAGAAAATTCTGAGGAAAGAACTTCAAAGATACAAGTTAATTTCTAACACACTCAATCAGTTTTCAAATAGTAACCAGTGAGAAGTTCTCGAGGTAAGCTTAAAAACCGACAATATCCTAGTAACATGAAGAAAAGGCAAGACATTAATAATTTCCTGTGAAAGATAGTGTATAACTGTAAGCGAGATAATCAGATAAAAAATAATGAATATCTCCTCAAAATCTGTGCAATCGGGTCTGGAAACACAGGAAAAACTCTTTTTATTAGAAAGTTTGCGGAAAACAAATTTGATACTAATTATTTACCGACATTGGGAGTAGATATTACCACTAAGAAAATCAATGTTGGTAATAACCAGGTAAAACTCATATTAGTGGATACAGCTGGTCAAGAATTCTTTGGAAAGCTAAGACCTAGCTACTATCGTGGTGCATCAGCAGGGTTAATTTTTTGTAATATTAATGACCGAAAATCAATCGAAGCAATTCCTAATTGGCTCACAGAGTTTGAGAAGCATCTTTCCTATCGTACACACGTCCCTATGGGCATTGTAGTAATCAAAGGATGGAAATATTCCCCACGAAGACGTAAGAAAAAAGAAATTAAACAATCTCTAACTATCCGAGATCGAATTTTAAATCAATGTAGAGTTATTTTTAGGAGAAAATCTCAACACGTTCTTTCTACTATAAAAGTATCGAAAAGAAGAAGGAGAAATGCAGAGATTAATTCTGTCTCGCATCTTACAAACATTCAGCTGGTAAGATATCTAGCTGATCTGAACCAAATGAATTTATTTTGCATTAGAGTAGATGATTGTAAAGCAATCGAGGAATGTTTTGTTTCAATGGCAAGACAAGTCATTACAAGATAAATCTTAGTAAAATTTTTGATAATTTCACAATTTCTGTATTTCTAATAATTAATCATTCGCTGCTATAACCTCTCGAAGTGCTTCGTGGCAATTAGAGACTTCTTTTAAGAGTATGGCTAGATCCAGAAAACCTACAATTTTTTGCATACGATTGGCTAAATCATACGAAAAGATAATATCAAACTAAATAAGGCCCTTTCTTTTAGATGGATGAATAGAATGCCATCGATTTTGAAGGATCTAGGAAATGAGAAATAGAACATTTATCATATTTTTACTCTTACTTACCAATTTTACTCTCAATGTGATAGATTCAGGGAGTTTAACCTACAATTTAGAGGAAAAAATTGCACCTTTCTCTTTCAATGTTGATATGGCAACAGCAGTAAATTATATTTTTCTACAATCCCCTTCCAATAATTCTATTCTTCCATCTGATACTAAAATTGTTTTAGATATCGATGATGCTTCCCTACTACGGGTTGATTTCAATTGGGATTCTCAACCTAACATTACATGGCTTCCCCCATATACTACGCTATTACCACCTGGTGATGGGCCTCACTTCTTACATGTTTATGCATTAGACAGTTTGGATGTGTGGGAATACCAAAAATTTCACTATATCACTGATGATACAACTCCTATTATATTATTGGAATCAATGGTGAATAATAGTCAGCATATTCCCGAAACACCTATCGAACTATTGATCAACGATACCAATCTAGATAAAGTATTATACCACTGGAATGCTGAAGAGAACCAGAGTTTGCTTTTTCCTTTTATTGTTAATCTTCCTCGTGAAGATGGATCTCACCGACTATCAGTTTATGTGAGCGATGCTGCGGGCAATTGGGGGTCAGAGAAATTTCAATTTTCAGTTCGGATAGAACTATCTCCTGATTCTGATAATGATGGATTATCAGATTACATTGAATTTTTATTAGGAACGGATCCCACTCAACTAACAGAACATATTGCTGATGCACCATTGGTCATCGACGATTTAAACACTGATGTTCCAGATGATTTGTACACTACCCTCGTCTCCCATGACCATATATCTGCTCAAAATTGGATTGTTGGAACTGTAAATGAGGAGGGACTTGAAGATCCAACTGATTATTATATTTTTACCTCAGAAATACGAACGAAGGGAACAGTGATTTTACAAAGTAATCTCCCAGGAGTTCAACTTTATATTTTTGATTTGGAAGGACGGATCAATTCTACAGTTGATGTACAACTTCTCGGTCTTACTTCTGGAAACGGAGCAGATGTCTCTCCACTCTCAAACTATGTACCAAATGCTCTTCCCTATCTTGTTGAGATTCCGATCCCTCTAGCTGTCGAACTATTGGTTATTCAGGTAGACGGGGGGTTCGCAGGTAATTCTCTTTATTCAATATGGATCGATGAAACCCCTATTCAACCACATTTAGAATTTTTAATCATAGTACTAAATTTACTTCTTTTTCTCGGGCTCCCCTTTCTGTTTTTTCTCACTCTACGCTGGGAAAATCGACGATTAACAAAGAAACAACGAAGTATACACGCAAACCTAATCTCAGATTCAGAATTCCCATCTGAAAGGACGACATTCAAGAAATTCCCAGTTATAGTGAATGTTCGTTTTTCAGAGTGGATGTTTTCGAGTGTTATTCTTTTTCTAATGGCTATGTTATTCACTGAATTAAGTAGAGAAAAATTTCAAAATCAAGTTTCTGTTCTAACAGCTAAAGGGTTCGTCGATCTGGGATACCGAATATTCTTCTTGGCTGTGACTTTTATTCTACTAGGTACCCTCCTTTCATTCTTTAGTTGGGGGAAAAACCGATTTCGTGGTCAAATCTCAGTAAAACAGCGAATTTCTCGGACCCGACGCTTCTTGAATACATCTTTGAAAGTATTGATAGTTGTAATTGTCTATTTCATGCTCTGGATGCTTTTTGTACGATTTATCGTGTTGGTACAAGCATCTTATTCATCCTCATCCTCGTTAAATGATGTATTAGATCTATTTCAGGCCTTTTTTGTTAAAGACCTTTCTACACCCCCCTCATCAGAGCAAATCACTCTTTTATCAAATATGGGGATTTTAGAACTTATTTTCATTGTATTTACTCTTCCACTTGCACTTTACATGTTTATATTGAATTTTGCCGGAGGAACATCAGTGAGGGCGATCTTTCGACCTGCAGAGCAGAAAAAAAGTCGCTGGAATTATAAAACAATAATTTTAGCAGTGAGTCTTTCAATAGAGTTATATCGTGTCTTCTCGAATCTCCTTAATTTTCTTATCTCAATCTTTTTTACCGAGAATACTACATTCTTTTTTATTCAAATTTCTGAGTTACCTTGGTGGCATCAATTGGTAACTTGGGTTAGTCAAGAAACGCTAATAAGTACACCAGTTCTTTATGGGTTATATTTTGAGTTACAGGGAATTTTCTTTGCTTGGGTAATATACACTAGCTTACCCTCAATTTTCAGACGATTTATGTCCGGCTCTGGATACTCAAGGTCCATCATTCGTATTGGAGTTTTCCTTTTAGGGATGTTTGTCATTTTTCTTCGAACCCTTCATTTGTTACTGCTTATTCCAATTGGTGTACCTAGTTTTACCTTTAGTGTCATTCTTACCGAACCATTTTCAATTCTCCTTCTAATTGCAATGATTTCAGAATCACTTGAAATCGTGGGCTTTTCTTTGGGATTAATACTAGTATTATACTACCAGAAGGTTCGAAAACGCCCCCAGAAAGTAGCATCCCCCTCTGTTCAGCCTATACTGCTAGAAGAACCGCACGTATCCCCTGTTATCGAATCTTCCTTTCAATTCCAGATTGAAGAGGAATGAATGATAGGTAATACATGAAGGAAATGGAGTGATCGGTACCACGGTTCCCAGAAAACCGATAATAATGATTGGTTGAACATGGGTAGACCGTTGAAGTAATGGTTACATCGATCTGGTGTAAAATTAACTATTCCGATTGAAAAAAAGAGCTTGTCGAAAAATATTTTCTCAAGTAAGCTCACAGAAATATATAGAAGACAATGAATCTAGTCCAGTCAGCAGAAAAATATATTCCAGGAAGATTCGGTAGATAATGCAAAGTTGTAAAATGAACAAGAAAAAGCTCTTTGATATGGGTGGTTATTCCTTAAAGAAGCCTACCAAAACAAAATTCTCATCATGCATGTTGGAATGTTCAATAAGCCAACGTTCGATAGTGGTGGAATAGAGCTCTTTCATGCGCTGACCAAATTGCTCAAATTCATCATTGGTGAGAAGCAGGACGTCAAGAGAGGGGCCAGGAAAATGCTTATTGGTTTCAAGAAAAACGGTAAGTTCCTCATCTGACATGTTTCGGATGAATTTTTTCTTTTCGGAGAGGGCGGCAATACCGAAATTAATCTTCTCAATAATGGCGTTTTTAACCTTGCCATCACAATACTCACACTCGGGATCAGAAGCGTCATCCGAAGCAGTGAGCTTGGCTAGATAGTTATCGGCGGGAAAGATCCACTGTTTTTTTTTCTTGGAAGCACCAGGTTTAGCTTTTTTCTTGACACGAGAGTAATAGCCGACATTCATATGGGGCTTAGATTCGTGTTGACGATATTCAACTTTGATCCATCCCTTATCTTCTAATTCTTTGAGATAATTATAGGTGGTCTGCCGTTTAAGGCCGAGAAACTCTTGAATATCTTTAGCAGTGAGCTCAGTTTTACGTAAGAGAAGCCAAAGAATAGAAGGGCGAATTAATTCACCAGAAGAGTAAAAATTGTCTTCCTTTTTAGAATCATTTGTCGGTTTGCTGGTGGTACTCAAAATCCAATCCTGTCCTAGATGAAATCTAGTTTAAAAATGAAACACCGCCAAAAGAGGGAGCGAATCGTCTAAAGAACCATTGGTCGTCTTCCTATATAAGTGAATCCATTAAACGGTACTAAGCCATAATATGATATTCATTCCAAAAAAAATATCATGCCAAAACAAATACACTTATAAATCCATGAAATAGTATCTATCCATCGAGTGGATTAATACTATTCCACTTTCAAACTCATGGATGTATCAATTATGGGAACAAAAACTGTTGTAGAAACCAAAAAGAAGTTTGAAATCAGTTATTTGCCTGATTTACGCCGTTTATTGAGGATATTTGCTTTATTCTTGGCTGTCCTCAGTCCTATCATCTTATCCTATTTCTTCTATCCCTCTAATATTGTTGTTGGGACTATCACCTTTGTTAGCTACGGTGTTATTGCCCTTTTCGGGTTTCAAACGATCTATGGTCTAATACTCGTCAGACGATATTTTTTATAAGGAATTACTGATGATGGTTCAGGACATTTACCATATTATGGATAAAACCCAGTTAATTTTTGAGCGGATTAACAACTGTCCTGAACCCTCCATTTTTTCATCTGAGAACATTTTTTTATGCTTACCGTCAGGAAGGCTAGTCCGTAAGTTGTAAATGAGTACTCCTACAAAGCATTCTAACCAACTCCTTACCTTCCTGACTTTACCCCATACTTGCCATAATCAAAAAATTTAAAGTCTGAGTAAGAATATTATTCTCATTCTCAGTAGGTGAACTTTAGACCAATATCCAAGATTTCACTTACTTTTGCTACTTAAGGAGGTTCTTTGTTGATTAATCGAAAAGCAACTTTTATCGTTGTCTTAAGTGATACTCTTGAATTTGGTTCCTCCTCTTGTGAGTTTAAGCCGAAACCTGAGCTTAAGCCCCCTTCAAAGGAAGCCAATCAAAATTCCGAACGAATTTGTAACATAGAGTATCGTAATATATTTACTCTTCTCCCGATTCGCTAGAGAAGTTTACTTTCCAGTCTTTCGTATTAGCTATTAAGACAATGTAACAAATACTGTCTGAAAGACAAAAACACGTTTAAGTGTTCTTAGTGATAACACAGAATATGCATGAGTCATCTATTTCTTGTATTTTTGCTTCCAATTCTAGTGTGTTAATTAGGTGCGTAAAATCTTCCTTTGTAAAAGTGGTTGCCCGAAATCCATCTTTACAGGTGATTATACCATTTCCCGTTTTATCGTAATCGATTTCTCCCAGTAATCCTTCTTCTGCTTGACGGATAAACCATTTTAATCGTTCCTCCCAAATTTTTTCTGAATAGCTGGATAGGATGATTTTTCCCCAGTTTTTGTGACACGCAAGGCCTGGGAGAGGAGGAGGGGGGGGTCAATTTTTGTGGCTGAGAGAGCATTTTGGATTCCCAGAACAACATCAAATGTTTGCTCAGGTAATTTAATGTTACGAGCAGTCATAAAATGTATTTGAATATTTGGAATTCCTCTCAAATAATCTTTTGCAAATTCTAATGAGGCTTCTGAAATATCGATCCCGACTACTGTTGTTGCTTTTTCCGCAATTCTTTTCAATACCCTCCCATATCCACATCCAAGTTCTAGCACTGTATCTGAGGGTTTAATTTGATCAAGGACATATGCTAGTTCCGCATTCAAGTATTGTTGAATTCTCAATGGTGCTGTTTCGTAGGCCCGTTTTAATTTCACTGCAAATAGATTTTTCGAATAGTAATCACTTTTATCTGTTCTTTTGTCTGGATTCATTTACTCTCTCCACGTGAATAATGGTTCCATCCCTCGGCATTGATTTTCCATTCCTAATTTTACCATTCACTTTATTGAAACTTCTGCTGATTATTTTTTACACGATTTAAGAAAGTTTGTGTTGAGGAATGAATCTGATGTTTTACATTGTGAATTATTGCTATTAATAATCTGCGTTCATTTTTCTTCTCAGTGGTAGATTAGTTACTTATAATAACTCCAATAAAAGGTAAGGCCATAGAATGAAAGGCAACCAGAGACTGCTTATTTTTATGCTAATCCTCGGAATTACCTTTGGTGGCTTGTGGATATCGGGCATAAGCAAGCATGATAACTATTTATCTGTAAATGATTACTCAGATGATCTTCCCTACGGTATCCGATTGATTGGTGCTGATAAAGTATGGCATATAACTCAGGGTTCACCTGAAGTCGTTGTAGCGGTTCTGGATACTGGACTTAATACGTCTCACCTCGACTTACAAAATATTCTATGGAATAATCCTGGTGAAGATCCAAATAACGGGATTGATGATGATTCCAATGGTTATATCGATGATTCACATGGCTGGGATTTTGTCCACCAGAATAATGATCCCTTCAGTCTTCTTGAAGCTGAGCCATCTCTACAGAATCATGGTACGCATGTTGTAGGGACAATTGCCGCACAGATGAATAATTATGGTGTGATTGGTGTCGCTCCAGATGTCTCAATCATGCCTCTTAGAGTTGTGAATGAAAGTGATCTTAATCCTGATATCATCGTTGCTGAAGCTATCAATTATGCTACTGCTAATGGTGCCGATATCATTTCGATGAGTATTGGTATCTATGATGAAGAAATAACTAATGCTACATCTTATCAACTTGTTGAGAGTGCATTGGCACGAGCTTATGCAGAGAATGTGTTAATAGTGGCAGCCGCAGGAAACTGGAATGAGGTCAATCCCATTCGACCCGCGAACGATAACCATGTAATTGCTGTAGGAGCTATTTCAGAAACTAAAGATCTGGCTGATTTCTCAAATCACGGAGCTGAAATTGTCGCTCCTGGAGTACTTGTGAAATCCACGATCCCATATAATGGTTTTGGTACAAGTAGTGGGACATCCATGGCGACTCCTCATGTTTCTGGGGCTCTTGCTCTCCTCAAAAGTTTTAACCAATCGCTGACTAATAATGATCTTCGGGAGCTCATTCGAGATTCTGCGGTAGACCTCGGTGATCCTGGTTATGATGGTGATTTTGGATATGGACTAATTAATGTAACAAAAGCCATGGAGATTATTTCGGGAGAAATTATTTCCCCACCCACCACAACCTCTATCTCATCTTCTGAAGAAACATCGACTTTACCACTCTCTTCCACATCGTCTTCAACCGTAGTAGTTTCCTCAACTACTGAAACAACTTCGACTCAATCAAATACGAGTTTTCTTTCTCTATATGGAACATTAATGGTAATCTTCATTATTGTAAGGGTATCCAAGAAGAGATAACCCTAGTTTAATTAGTAGAAATCCGTTCTAAATTTGAGAGACGTTCCTAAATGCTATTTTTCCTGGAATTGGTTCCCACAAAGTTAGGGGGATGGAACGGGTCACATCTACGGTTCCATCAGCTTGGGTATGTTCGATTCCTGTGAAAGCTGACTGAAATTTGGCTAGCATGCCTTTAGCTACGTAAGTAAACTTTTTTGATATGAAATAAATGCCAGTAACTGATAGATAATCTTTGTAATTAAGTTCTTTTGCCTTTTCTATGTATTTGTCTATATCAGGTAAATCTATAACGTGATCTGTACAGAAAATCCATATTTCGTTTCCCTGAGAATCAATAATGCGTATATCGCATTTTAATGATTGATCTGCAACTTGAATGCTTCTGATACTTGGAATTGCGGAAGGAGCAAAAACTGCAAAACGAATCTCAAGCGATTTTGGTACATCTTCAAATTTATATAGTGCAGAATATAAATAATCAAGAATCTTAGCATTTTCTTGCCCAAGACGGTCGAGAAGATCTTTTTTGGATTTTATATCCTTGAATTTTTGTACATTTTGTATATTCTGATCTTGCGCAACCTCTAATATTAATTCGTGGGTTAAATTTTCAATATCGTTTAGTTCACTTACTTTGGAATGATGATAAGCAGATAATGTTTTTGTAGAGGATCCCCCTCTTAAGCTAAAGCGGGTTTTCTTCTTTTTTTCCTCTTTTCCTCCCACCAAACGGTGGTACATCTCTTCTGAAGCAGCTTGATTTTCACCTGGAATTCCTTTCATTTGGATGATACTTTTGTCGACCTCCTCTTGGATCACAATTGTATTGTCGAAAGGACAATAATATTCTGTTCCTATTCGAGCAAGGCCAATTTCGCACAAATACATACGTTTGCAGCTTGGACAGAATAGAACTAAATCGTTGACATCAAGATCTTGTCTTCGTCCTTTTTCGTGATAACATCGTTCACATTGAGCATCGCAGGAAATTTTCATGAGAAGTCCATCTGATCATAATCGCCGATCTAATAAAAAATCAGGCATTCCACTGATAAAGCGAATTTATTAAATTCAAGTGCGATAATTCTCCATTGGTCATAATACCCATTATCCCCTCTCCTCCAAACATTTCTTCTAATATCTGCTCTGGCGCTAATTTCTTTAGCTTATAACCATGAACGTCGTTATGCAATGTTGTAATCTCTTCTAAGCGTTTTTTAATGTAATTTCGTCCGTTAAACACTCCCTTTCCCGAAACAAAAATCTTAAGATTGTCCATCCCCTCTGTAGCATCGAAAATCTTTCGGATTGAGTCATAGATTAGAGCTATGTCTTCCTGAATATTACACGTATGCCCAAACAGCACTTGATATTTAGGTAATACTGCGTCTGCCACGAACGCCCATTCTTGTTCAGATTCTATGAATGCTATTTGGTCGGGTGCATGGCCAGGTACTGAAAGGACTTTTAGTTCATAATTTTGAGATTTTGTTTGAATTTTAGTTGGTATTGGTTGCGCATTGACTGAATGGAGTCCACTTCCCCAATATAAGTCGCGGTATTCAGCATACACATAGTTACTTGCAGTTTCAAGTAATGGTAGGGCTTCTACACTTGCATAAAGAGGAATTTCAAATTCCTCAGATAATACATGGGTTCCCCCTATATGATCCTCATGAGTATGGGTGATGAGGCATTTACTGACAGAATTTGTTGTTAGTAACTCTTTGATAAAAGAAGTAAAATCTAATTGCCCTTTAGGGGCACCTGTATCAATCAATACACCATCAAGTAAGTAACATGAAGTAAAAAATGGTTTAGGTATCAACTCATCGTCTGCAGCCCAACACCATTCTAGTAAGTCTTTATGATGAACAATTTCTTTGGTTACCATTGAATAATGTTCCTTATTTCTGATAATTTGGCATATATTTTACCGCTAAGAGAGATCCTAAAAAGATGATTAATTAATTTTTACCTGTGTCCCGATTGAAGAAATTTCTGAGAAGAAATAAACAAGATAATTCTTCTCCAGATGACCACAAAGTAGCCGAAGAAGAGAAACCTGTCACTCCCACACGAGGAATTAGACGATATTTATCAACTTTTTCGCTATACTACCCTCTTGGAGTTTATCAACGTGCTTTAGATTGGTCTTTAGAGGATCAACATTTTGTAGCTGAGGAAAGTCGTTCTAAAAGAATCGTGCTTGAAGAAAAACCATTTAAAACTCGATTCCGCTATTTACTAGTCCGTACGATTATTCAGAGTGTGAGTCTTTCAATTGTATTTACAGCTCCAATCTCACTGCCTTGGCTCTTCAATGTAGTCCTTCCTTTCTCAATCGATCTACTCCCTTTTGGTATTGCTGCCTTAATTAGATCCATAATTAATTCATTTCTTGATTTGCTATCTCCTTTCGAATTTATTGTTGATGCAATTCATGTATTCTCAAATCTGACGGCAACTTACAACCCGATGTATTTCTATGGATCAACTTATTTCTTATTGAATGCGCTCGGATTAATAGATGTAGATATTCCCACTATGATGGCTGGTTCAAGCTTTGAAGGTAGTTCCATGAGTGAATTTCTTGCAGCTTCATATCTTACAAAATTTGCAGCCATTAAAGAGATCATTACTCCATTATTAGTTATTATTTCCAGTGCGATTGCATTTTTTCTCGTATTTCGTCGCGCACGAACAGTCTTATTCGAAATTCAAGGCGAGAAAGAGGAATCCAAAAATATTGCGAAGTTTAAAAGAAAATTACTGGGCTACTACCTTGATGAAGGATATACAGAAATTATTTATTCGAAAAATCGGGTAGCTGACTCCAAAACCCTTCGAAGAATCGGATGGGTGAGCAAATGGGGGCCCCTCTTTGCGTTCGTGATCCCGATACTACTTGCATTAGTTTTTGTGTTCTGAAAAGCAGCACGGAAATATTTTGATTGGATTCATCCAATCTCTACCTGTGCGGATCAATGATGGCTTTCATCACTCGTAAGTTTTCAACATCATCCAAGGCATCTGCAATTTGGTCTAGAGAATATTCATCAGAAATGATGCTTAGAAACGGGTAAGTATCAGCATATCTTTCAACCAGTTTAACTGCGAGATAGAAGTGACTCAAATCGCTTCCTTAGGATCCTTTGATTGTAATATGTTTTTTGTTAAGATCTAGATGGGGATTAAGTTGGACATCTCCTGCATTGGTATATTGACCGACTACAGTATATGTCCCCCCATCTCTAGTCATTTCTAGTCCTTCTTTAATAGCTGAAGGAACACCTGTTGCTTCAATCGTCACGTCAGCTCCCTTCTGTGATGTTAGATCTAATACCTTACAAACACGGTCAGTTAGGTTATATTCATCGATGTTAATCACATGATCAATACTGAAATTCTTTGCGGTGTCAAGTCTGTGTGCTGGCGCACCTACCATGATTACTTGAAAGGCCCCACTTAATTTTGCACAAAGAGCAGTCATTAATCCAACTGGGCCAGACCCTTGAATAGCAACAGAATCGCCTAATTTGATACTGGATCTCTGAATGGCATGAATGGCGGTAGGAAGACCACAACCAGCCGCAATAAACGTTTTGAGATATTTTTGGTCTGAAAACTTAATAATTTTCACGCCAGGTTTAAGATAAATATATTGGGACCAGCCCCCCAAAAGACCTTCTTCCGCTGAATAAGTAATTCCGTAGACTTTTCGTTGTGGACAACGGGTAGATGTTTTAGCAACTAAGCAATACCAGCAATTATTACATGTTTCATGGACGTCAAGAAACGTAACGGGGTCACCTATTTCTAGTGGATTACCATCAATATCATATACTTCTCCATTCAGCGTCTCAATGGTTCCAGTTGATACATGTCCAGGAATAATTGGATAGGGTACTCCTGCCAATTGACCCTTGCGAAGGTGGACATCTGTACCACAAACTTCGGAAAAGCTTGTTTTTAATAATACCGCACCTTTTTCTAAAATGGGATACTCCCTCTCAATAATATCTACGTCCCCATCCTTTGTCATATTAACTGTTCGTACCATTACGTTCACATCATCAATTAAGGATATATTATTGAATCATTAAGGAGTTTATTGACCCATTATTTGATAACAATAATACGATTTTGGAGAGGTATCTTTCAAGAAGATCAAAGTGGTAATCCATACAAGAAGATAGGAAGATGTCATCGAATGTCACAAAACAGTGGAAGAATGAAGAATAGAGTCTGTTTGATTACTGGAGCTACCTCTGGAATTGGTAAAGCAACTGCAATAGGATTAGCAGAAATGGGAGCTACTGTAGTTATCTTATCTCAAGATCATTCTCGAGGAGAGATAGTGAAGAAAGAAATTGTAGAGCGAACAAAAAATAATTCAATAGATGTGATGAAGGGTGATTTAGGATCCCTCAAATCCATTCAGGAGTTTTCGCTTAATTTCAAAGAACAATATAATGAACTTCATATCCTCATCAATAATGCAGGGGTGTATACGAATAGAAGAATTGAAACAGATGATGGATATGAAAAAATGTTTGTGGTAAATCATCTAGGACATTTTTTTCTAACAAATTTGTTGCTCTATGTTTTGAAACAATCCTCACCCTCTCGAATAGTTAATGTGGCTTCAAGAGCCCAGCGTGCATTGAATTTTGATGATTTGCAATCAGAAAAACACTTTTCTATGATGAAAGTCTACGGACAAAGTAAATTAGCAAACATTCTCTTTACTTATGAGCTTGCAAGAAGAATCGAAGACTCTGGAGTAACTGTGAATTGTCTCCATCCTGGGATTGTAAGAACAAATTTAGGTCATGAGATGCCCTGGATTATGAGAAACGGGAAAAAACTTGTGATGCTGATGGCCAAATCTCCGAAAAAGGGGGCTGAAACTTCGATCTTTCTTGCTTCGTCCCCTGAAGTTAATCACATCTCTGGGAAATACTTTGTGAATAAACAAGTGAAGGAATCAACACCTACCTCCTATGATGTGGAAGTAGCTAAACATCTCTGGGAAGAAAGTGAATCTCTTATACGAGCAATAATTCCCGAATTCTCTACCTCTCTCTAATTACCTAGTTTAATATAGGTTGAAATTATGCTTCAATTAGGAATGATATTTTTTTCTCTTTCTTTTTAGAGTCCTCTTTCGACTCAAAATTGATTGAAAAGATAACATTCCAGTTAATAAGCTAATTTCATCCTTGGTGAATACTCTGGTTGATAGAAATTCGAAATCTCCAAGACAAGCTATTTCTGATGGTATTATTTTCTCAGCGTTTGAGGATAATGGCCCTACCAATTTATATAACTCTTCTCCGTTAAATGAGGAAGAAGCTTTTGGTATGACAATAAAAACATTAACGGCAATTGGATCTGACTCCCCATTTCAACCAGGTGAAATTCGTTGTTATGGACCAATGCCCACACCAAAAGATCCTTACCTTTCCTTAGGATTTATTTTCTTTTTAAAGGCCAAATCTTCGCAAGACGAACGAATACAAAGACATGGGCGAATGATCGTACTTTGGGTCATCACTAGTTCAACCGCTACCATAAAATACATTGGTTTAATCAAAAATATGATAAGACGAAGTTTACAACTTTATCATGTTCGTCTTGATGAGGATCTGAAAAAACGGGAGGTATTTTCAAAAATCGATGAAAAAATTCGTTTGATCGAGACTGGTGTGAGTTTATTTTATGTCTCGAAGGTTGGAAATATCGATCCCATTATTGATCAAGCATTAATTCCCCAAGATGCTACATGTATTCTTTTAGATGATGCAAATAGACAGATAAAAGCGTTGCTTCGTTCGAAAATGTCACCAGGAAAGAGAAATGAATTACTTCGAGAATTAAATAATTTTAAATCCAGAATTCCCCAAGGATCAATGTATAAAATTGAAATAGTTGTTGATAGTATTGCGGTTCAGCAATTATCTTCTAAGTATGGATTATCTGGACCCAGAGATACCGGTTTCCGACTTCAACTTCATCTTGCAGAGAATGTCACATTTGAAGAACTTGATGCCTTTTTTGAATTTCATTTCAATCCTAAAAGACATGACTTAATTTCACGAGTTCTGCAGGTAATCCATAATAAAGAAAATTTGAGTTTATTCGAATTAGCTGTCCAAACTGGACTTTCAGCAGATTTTTTGGAAGAATTTATCCAAAGTGCTATTTCTGCTAATTTAATGAAAAATACTAAGCTTGAGAACGGATTTTTGATTTGGATATAGGATTGGTTAAGTGGAAGGTAATGAGGGAATTATTTGGGATGCAGTTTACTTTAACTGATCATCAATCTCTGGTTGAAAAGAGAATCCCGCGAAATCAACAGAACGCTTCATTTTTACAAATTTTCTTCTAGTTCGTCATACAATTATTTGATTTCTTAAACCTGGCTTTCGGCAAATAAATCTGTTAATTTTTTTAGCTAGCTTTTGATATATACATTTTTATGAGTTTAAAGGATTAGAATCTCCAGTTTACATCATAAAACATAACGAAACATTGCGGACAAAGGCAAAAATGCGAGACAAACGATTTATTGCTGAACATCGGGGCGGACCTCTAAAAAAGGAACAGCACTATCAGTTAATTAAATGGGCTTGCGACTGTGCGGAGAATGTATTGTATCTCTTTGGAGAAAAAATTGATGAGCGACTAAAAAATGCACTAAATGTGGCTAAAGAGTGGAAACAAGGAAATACTTCAGTTGATGAGGCAAGAAAAGCTTCATTAGATGCAATTGCGGTAGCAAACGAATCTTCAAACCCGATTGCAATTGCAGTGGCTCGTTCTGTTGGACACGCTGTTGCAACTGCTCATATGGCTGACCATTCATTAGGTGCGGCGTTATATGCTCTGAAAGTCGTGAAAAATGCAAGTAAATCAATAGATGTAGAAAGAAAATGGCAAGATGAACAATTGCCATCAGAAATTAAGGAGCTAGTCCTAACTGCAAGGAAAAGCAGAAAGATTTGAAGAGATAATGAAATTGGTGGACAAATGAACATTTACATTCTTTTTTCAGTGTTGTGAACTTCGTCAAACATATATTACACCTTCCCCTGTAATACGCAAAAAAGTCATTGTAATATTTCTATGTGTCAAATAAAGCTTTCATATGAGAATATCTACATATTTCATTTATATGTTAATCTTAAGGATACCCCGACTATTGAAATCATATAATATTTTCAATTACCTTCTTGATTAAGCTTATGGGAGTTCATTGACTTTTTATAACTAGGATTTTGTCTCATTCATATTTGGTTGTTCTTTTCCATTGAATAAACTCAATTAGATTTTTAATTCATCAAAATATTTGAAAACAATTTGATTTGTCTCAGATTCGTAATATCTGATAACATTCCAAAATAAAATTTCAATGTCAGAGAATAAATGTTGAATCAAAAAACAATTTTCTATCTACGGTAGAGTGGAGGCAAATCCAAACGTGGCTTGACATAGGGAACGAAGCTGCAGATAAACCAAACATAACATTTACCTCAAGTGGGTGGATAATTTTTTAGTTGGTTTAACAGGATTTATTGCCAAAAAATTATGAAATCTAGATTTTTGTGAACCATCTGGCTATTTTTGGAGGATATTAACCAGATTTGCTTGTACAATAGTAGAAGTGTTTAAATTCTCAAAAACTAGGTTGACATAGATAATTCTTTAGGAATTAATTCTTACCAAAATCTTACTAGTTCAATTTTGGAGATTATTATAATGTCTGATGATTTAACTGAGGCTGAGACTCGTGTTGTATATATTGATAGATTATTAAGAGATTGTAATTGGGATATTGAGGAGTTAATAAAATCAAGAGTCTTAAAACTGGAACCTCAAGAAGATAGGAGAGTTTTAGATTATTTATTCTCTGAACATGTCGACTCCGATGTTAAAACGATTGTAATTGAAGCAAAACGAACAGGAGTGAATTTTCGCATTACAGATAAGAATTTACCCGATTTTAAACATAAGAACACAAAAAAAGCAATCGATCAGGCACATGAATATGCCACTAAGATGGGAATTCCTTGGTTTGTTGTATCAAACGGAAAGCAATGGTTTGTTTACAAAACTTTCACACCTCACAAGCAATTATCTGACTTGTGTCTATTGACAGTAAGATCAGATGATGATGAGAGGAATCTAACAGTTCTAAAAAATCTTTTACGCATTGATGACAATAAATATCATTTAATCAATGATCGGTTAACCATATTAATGAGAAATCAATTTAGAGTTCAGGATACTATTGAAAAGATAACTAGTCTTCTAAAAGAACATTATGAAAAGTTAAAGGATAATATTACAGTTTTAGAATCAACTGAGGAAAAAGTAATACAATCAGGAGTTTCAATGAATGTTTATTTTCATAAAATAAGGATGAGACTCCTCCAAAAACTGATTTTTGTGAAGAGTATTGAATATTGGGGTATTGAACCCAATAGACTTTCTGATGATTATAAAGCAGTATTCAAAGACTTGATAGAAGAAACCCCATCTTGGAATTTAATCGATTTGACATTCAAGAAAATAAACAAGAGATATAATGGCCCCCTTTTTGTTGATGATGAACTCTTCGATCATGGATACGAAATAAAAGAAGAATATATCGAGGAATTGATTGATGAGTTTTCTAAGCTTAACTATCAAAATTTAACTGAAGATATCCTTGGAGATATCTATGAGCATTTTTTAGCAGAAATTGTAAAATTTTCGACAACAGATGAAAATGAAAGAAAATTAAAAGGTCAATATTACACTCCTTCATATGTTGTTGACCATATCGTACGTGAGACACTAATTCCTTTTTTATCCAGTTTTAATGGCGATTTGCGCAAAATTAAAATACTAGATCCAGCTTGCGGTTCTGGTTCGTTCCTCATTAAGGTTTACAACGTGTTGAAGACAGAATATGCTAGGAGAAAATCAATTGCAATAGGAGAATGGAAAACAAAAGATGGATCGCTTTTTGTAGAACGGATTAAGGTTGAATTCGACGAAAAAATTGCAAGAGAATATGATCCAGTCAATGATCCTATTAAATACAATATTTTTGGAATTGATATTGTACCTGAAGCTGTAGATTTGACTAAAATGAATCTTATGTTTCATAAATTAATTGGAGATAAATCTCTTTATGGTGCTTATCAGAATTTGGATTTTTTACCTTCAGAAAGTCAGAGAATGTTTTTACTTGAAAATATTAAGAATAATGATTCTCTAATCACTGACTGGAATGTCCTTTTTGGTTTTTCAAGTTTCGATATAATAATTGGAAATCCTCCTTATGTTGAATATAATAATTTACCAAATGACTATCGTGATATTTTAACTCCCCTATTTTCTTATCAATATCAACGGTATGATCTTTATTTATTATTCGTTGAAAAATGTTTGTTTAATTTAAGAGAATCAGGATCTTTCAGTTTTATTATTCCCGGATCTTTATTAGATGAACAAAATGCAATTAAAATTCGAGAACTTATACTTAAAGAATTTAGTTTGCAGTTTCTTGTGGATTTAAGGGATTATAAGGTATTTCCTGAAGCAACTATTGATACCATTATATTTCATATTGTAAAAAAGGAGCAGACGTCAGAAGTTAAGATAAATAAGCCACTGGAAGACCCTAGAGATAATCAGATACTTATGCTATCAGCTTTTGCACTCAATGTAAGCAACTTCTCTCAATTAAAGGATCTTAGCTGGAGATTAATTTCGAATGAAGACTGGGAACTTTATAAGAAAATGAATGAAAATTCAATTAAATTGAGCGATGTCTGTTATATCACCAATGGGATACAAATCTCACCATTGAGCTCCTTTGAGAGTAGAGTACCGAAAACTGTTAATGGGTTAGTGACAAAACCGTATTTAAAAGGGAAACAAATTACTCAATACTATATTTCTGATAAAGGAGGAACTTATTTTCTGTATACAGATGATAAGGATTACTATTTACAACTTCAAAAAGAAGGTTGGGATTTTGCAGATGATCCAAAGAGTTGGAAAGCAAAATTTTCTGAATTGTTAATCAATCCAAAGATAGTAATCCCGAGAATTGCTGGTAAAAATATAAAGGGTGCATTCGATCCTGAGGAAAGAATAATACATCAAACAGTATTAATCGTAATTCAAAAAGATTATATTAAAGATGTAGAAAGAAAAAAATTCGGAAAAAGCGCTCCTTCTTTGAGCGAAGAAGAATTACTTTTATCTAAAAGCTATAACATTAAGTATCTGCTAGGAGTAATTAATTCAGGAACAATATTAGGTTATTTCAATAAATTTCTAGGAAATGGTTTAGATGTGTTAAAACACAATGTAGAAAATTTTCCAGTTCCTAGAATCAATGATGCCGAACAAACAGAAGTTATTGACCTAGTTAATATTTTAGAAATTACTTCTATGCAATTTAATGTCATAAATGAAAGGTTTTCTGACGAACTTCACAAATATCAGGTTAGTGAGTTCTCAATCTCCAGATTAATAAAAAGCTATCGTGACGCACGTAATTATGGTATAGTTTACAATGAAACAAAAATTGTTAAGTCTGAATCAAATAAGAAGTTCTATGATGTTGAAATTCATGATGATACAACCTTAATCCTAGATATACTAAACGACAAAAAAATCATACTAAAACTAATCGATGAAACTATTACTTGGTTTTATTACTTATCGATATGTGCGTACTTAGATGATAAAAAAGAGGATCTAAAAATCTTGGATAAAGACTTTGCAATCTTAAAAGTTGTTAAATTACCGAGAACAAATAGGATTACCTCGATTCATCAAATAATGAATAATTTATTTGATTGGTTCAAGGATGAGATAAGTGGAACAGGCAAATTTAAGGATAGTCCGATAAAAACTTTTAACATGAAGGAGCTAAGTTCAGAAATATCCACTACAAAAAAGAAAATCGATGATATTTTAATTAAGCACTATAATATTGAAGATTATGAAGATTTGTTTAGATAACTGTTCTAAACAAAAAGAGTTTAGATAACTATTCAATGTGAAGTGTTGGGATAATATTGGTATTCTCACTTCTATTTTCAAATGAATAATTGAAGTCTATGTACCTCTTGCATTTCTTTCGCGACTTCATCTAATCGGTCTTTGACGACTTGAAGCTAAGAATGAATCAAAAATGAACCAATTTCAGAAGAAACACAGCAATTCAAAATCGTTAGAAATCCTCTAATTCAGCTAAATCATCCTGAGCTTCGATTAGAATATTCGCTCTATCTTTAATGATGTGTCTGGTTTCTTCTCTGGAGATTGGTTTGATCTCTGCTAAGATAGAATTCAACTCTTGATAATTATTCGCTTGTTTTGCTTTCTGTTTCAATTCGATTGCATCGAAACTAAATTCCTTATTGAAATCATAACCCGCTTTGAATGCTATTCCTCTTTTATCTAAAACATAGTGTTTATCGATGAGAGAAATAATTCACTTTACTGATTTCCAAATGTTTATCTTAATATTGGTCAATATTTATGCAGGTGCGACTGGTTACTTTCTTGACGTTCCTAGAACACTGGGAAATCCTTTACTTGCCCATGTATTTGGTTTGGTTTATGGTTTCATTTTGGGGGCGTTTTATGCAGGTTATGAGTATTATAAATACCAAAAAGAGTAATGGAGATTAACACATAGGTAACTTTGATTAATAGTGATAATGTCAAAGAATAAAAATTGTGTCTATTAATAAAAAAGACTGGTGGCAAGTCCCGTACGTAATAAAGAAATATATTGAATGAAAAAAGGGACATGAAATATCCATTCTTTCTCCTATCTACGTTTTCTCTTAACAATTACTACAACCCCCAACGTAAGGAAAAAGATTATTCCAGGCAAAGGGGTACTCTCAGGAGTGGTTGCAGTAGGTGTTGTCAAGGTGTTATTAGTCAATGTGTTTGTAGTCGAAGTATTGATAAGGGTGATATAAGTCACCTCGGTAATGATAATAGAAGGTACATCCATTAATATGGTTAGAACTAACGTCTCAGTGACATAACCCATTTTTTGAACAGTAACAACTAGTAGTTCAGGAGTTAGGGAATGCGGGACAATAAGGAGATATGAACCCTCTATAGTTTCCACAGCTGGATATGAAATAATCAAAAACGTTCCCGTGACTGTTACTGAGGAAAGAGGCAAGCCAGTAGTAGTATCCATTACAGAAAATAGAAATGCCGATGTTAAATTAGTCACCAGCACCGATGTTAAAGAAACACTTAATGTAGCAATACTAGGTGTAAAAATAGTTAGAAAACCATCGTTAGCTCCTACAAACGTGGGATCAAAACAACCATTTGTTGTAGGAAATGAGGGACTAGTTGTATAACCTGCTAAATATATCGTTTCCCCTTCACCAATAGTTACCGAAAAAGGGCTATTTGTTCCTTCCGATAAATAACTACAATAATGTAAATAAGGTCTATCGGTTGCTAGTATGGCAAAAAATCCCCCAGTTCCATCATAATAAGCATTTGGAGTGGTAGGAAGATCACTACCAGTTCCTACAAATGCAACACGTTTGTCTGATAGAGGTGCAATGTCATAGATTCCCGATACACTACCAGCAAACGAACTGTAAGCTACCGATCCATTAGAAAGAAAATGAGTAACAAAGACATTAAAACCAGTGTATAGACTTGGGTCATATGCGTTGAAAGTAAATGGAAAATCCCGAGATTCGGTTTTTCCAACCACACAGACATCACCATCATCATCAATGTACACTGCTTTACCGATATCCACCATATTTCCTCCCCAGTAGGTCAAGAAATTCATTTGTCCATTTAATATATTTAACCTACCTACAAAAGCATCGACATTTGTGGATCCTAACTGTGTTTGTTCTGCATTCATGACTTCAAGATCTGCCGAGCGAGTTTCCCCTGTAAATACCACGTGATCACCAACAGCGTCAATATCCATAATAATTTCGTTCTGTGCCCCTCCAATATATGAGCTATAGACAAGAGTGCTTCCATCAGCAGAAAGGCAAAAAATGTACCCATCTTCTGAAGCACCTAAAGTCTGATCATAAGCATTGGCTGAAGTAATTAAAAAATCTATGTCTTTTATCAAGCCCCCTGCCACGATCGAATCATCAGCTAATACAGTAAGCGATTGAACAGTAGTAACTGAGCCCAAAAGTGTTGAATAGAGCATCTGTCCATAAGGATCAAATTTTGCAATAAAACCGTCCTTGTGCGAACCTAGTTTTGTCGAATTATATGCTCCAATCGATAATGGAAAGTCTACTGATTGAGTAAAACCCCCAATGTAAATATTTCCTATCGAATCCAAGGTAATTGCGTATCCAACATCATAGCTACTTCCCCCCCAAAAAGTAGCATAAAGAACAGTACTCGCAAAAGGATCCATTTTCACTAAAAAGGCATCATCAGAACCGCCATAGGTACTATTTGCTGCATTAGGAGTTACTGGAAATAAAGGAGAGTCTGTTGTTCCCGTTAGATAAATATACCCTTCCTCATCAACAGTATTATCCCACACAATATCATCCCCAAATCCACCAAGAAATGTTGATGCGTAGAGATCATATGACGATTCTTGTTGCTCATTTGTAGCTTTCTTGGCGCTTATACTATTTGAACTCAACATCAGAATCAGTATTAATATGATTATGGCCATCCTCGTCCTCATTTCATTTTCAACTCGAAAAATATTATTAGCTATGCGTGGAAAGTAATCCTAATTAACTTTCCCATCCTAAAAAATTTTTAAAGTTTGAAACAATTAAGACCCATGTATTTGGTTTGGTTAATGACTTCATTTTGGGGGCGTTTTATGCGGGTTATGAGTATTATAAATGCCAAAAAGAGTTGTTATAATTAATTTTGCGAGACTATTATCACTTATTACTATCGCTAAAGGCTAAAGGCGATTTTTCCACTTTTGCCGATCAGGACTTTGAATCAAGTACTACTGGTTAAGTATTTTAATTAGGATTATACTAGAAATTCTTTACAGAACTCATTTCTATTGATATAACCTTGTATGTCACTAATATTACCTCCTTCTTGAAGAATGATATGCTTACGTTGTGGATTTTTCTGATTCGCTCTATTATCTACATTTGTTATTTTCTTTTCCTATGGTAACTTAGGTGACACTGTGAACACAGGAGTAGTAAATTCGTATTCTCATTATTATTTGGATTCCAGTCGATATGATGAATTGCATAATGTCTTTTGGGAAATTTTTTGATCTTTATTAACAAATTCTGGGATCAAAATCAAATTACTAGATTTTAACCACTTATTTAGGGGTTTTAAATCAGCTTCCATTGGACAAATTTTGATTAAAAATTTCTCTAGACTTTCCTTATTTAACCACGTTAGGTTCTTCCTGACTGTAGTGTTTTGGGATAATCTTTTTTCAAGCTTTTTATATTCAATACTAACTTTTTTCATATCGCCCTTTGCTTCTACAAGTTTATTCAATAGAAATACTGATATTATTGTAAAAGGTGATCCTGGATTGGGAAGGGTGAAAATCTGCTCGAAGAAATTTTGAAAAGGTAAACATTCATAAATTCCTATTACCAGTTGATTGCAATCAGGAGGATGAGCAGGAACAATCCTACTATTGGCTCTCACGTCACTTATATTATATTTAAATACCCAATTGGCTATCCTTCTCCCCCAAAGTGTGTCTCGTGCCTTTTTAGTTCCTCTATGATGACGTGGGTGATGAGAGCATGGAGAAATAAGCCGAATTTGCCTCGAGGGGCAATAGAAAAGATGATTACAAACCTCACCTTTATTTATTCCCATTGAATCCCTACTAGGATCAAGTAATTCTTTTTTACTGTTTTCATCATATTTAGCTGCACGAGGCAATTGTAGATCTGGATAAGGTATTGCATAATAACCTGTTTCAACATGAACATTAGCACCTATTGCAGTTGTTAATTTAGATATTACCTGCATGTAATGGATCTGACGCCATTTCATTTCAGCAGTAATACATGGATTATCACTTGTTCTTCTCTGGTAGAGATATGGAGCCTTGAATTCAATCACAAAAGATTTTCTGTATGTTTTGAAAAATGCATCAACCTTTAGATCGTCATTAACAGTTGATGGTACAATATGTCTAATTGGAATAGGATTGGTGATCACCTTATTCAATAATTCCTTATCAATCTCTAGAATCCCATGTGGATCTTCACTAATTGCTTTCAACCTCATACGATAGTTTAATTTGAGTTCACTTATGAAATTACTTCTAATATTGTCTTCATCAACTATAACAACTGGATTTTTCGCAGCCAAAACATAAGCCTCCACTAGAAATTTCATTCTTATGAAAGATCTGTATATAATCTCTATTATTCAGTTTAGACAAACTCTCTAGTTGTATCCCAAATTTTTAATGCTTATTTTAAGAGCATTGATTGGTATATAAATCTTTCAGAAAAATGACCTCTAGGAATATTGGTTTCTGAAAATATAGAACCGCTAATTATTCTCGATGACAGGGTCAATGCGATGAACGTCAAAAATAATTTTTAAAAGACATTCAGATATCAGCACTGAGTTTGATAAAATAATGTGTATCCTCGGTGTATATGAGGTTATCAGGGGAAAGGCCTAGATTCGTTCTACAAATCTCATTAGGGATCTTCCTTTCCTTTCACAAACCCTAATCAACCTACTGATTATTGTTTCTTCTATAGGGTATCATTTGTTGGAGGTCAGAATATAGTAGTTTTTTATTTAGATTTTGTTTCTTTGTTATCATAATTATTTCCAATACAATAGAACTCTCTTATTACAAACCTAAATAAGCAATTTAAGCGCATAACTTGTTGAACCAGTATTATGGTTATAAAAATAACTTATTGGGATGGATCATGACTTTAAAGATCGAAATGGATGATTTATTTTATGGAATAATTAGAAATTATGGCCAATTTGGTATTAGATCTGATACAAAATATAATACTAAATGGACACCTATGATCTTGGGTTATTTTGCTAATCTAGGTCAAATGCTAGGATGCTATGTTGAATATGAATGGAAATATTTTGATTTGACATGGTTTTAAAGAAAACAGTTTCATAAAAAAAAAAAGATTTTCATTCTACTTGAAAGCAAAAGTTAGCTCAAATGAAGAAAGATAAGAAAGTTGAGTTATCTTTGAAGAAACAAGATGTAGTGGACTCAGAGCTAACCTTAACAGATATAATAATTGAATTACTGAGATTAGAAACTCCTAAATATTCTATTGGATCGTTATTAAAAAAACAGGGAGCTACTCGGACTAGAATTGAATTAGCTGAACATTATTTAAGTTTGGAGTCAGCCAAATTGAAACAAAAGTCTAGTAAAGGAAAGGAATAAATCACATAACGAGTGACAGACTTAAGGATGATAATAAAGAATTTCTGACACCTGAAGGGCAATAAATATTGATCAACTATTAGATTGTCCCTCTAGTTTATTTCACATTACATTTCTACGCTTTTTACATACTTGGAAGATTGATTAAGTCAGGTGAATATTTGTTCAAGATTATAGATGAGTTTAGAAGATTCTCAAAGTTTATTTAATATCCAAATCAGCAAATTTAGTCAAAAATGACGTTAAATCTTGCTGATATTCAAAAAGTCTTATAGGTTCTCCTAACTCTTTCAAACGATTATTTATTTCTATTACATTATTATTTTCTAATTTATCAAAACATAACATACCCGAAACCTTTAAATCAGTTGAAATGGGACTTCTTGAAAGTAAATACTTTGTAGATCTCTTTCTCCTAATGAGTGCTAAGTAAATTAGTAACTGTTCTAATCCTTGGTAAATATATTGCAGCTTCCTACTATATTTCACTTCTACAATGAGGATTTTCTCTAAAATCAATGAATCAGAATTATATGCTTCAATAAGAACATCAGGTCTTCCAGTCCAAAGATTTAGAACATTTTTATTTAGATTTTCGTCTTTAAACGCTTCAACAATGAGATCTTGTTTTTTCTTAACCGCTGAATAATATCTAAAGAAAAATTGGTGAGAAAGCTTATCAAAATCCTGAAGAAGACTATTAAATTCAGCTTTCTCCAAAAAAAAGGTTTTATTACCCAAAGAATTATGAAAAAGTTGATAAGTAAGATTATTGGCCTCCCATGTAGCAATCAGGTTTTTTTGATCACCTTTATGAGGTTTCATAATTATTTGGAACCCCTTTTGGTCGTTAAAAACTTTTAATGTCTGAATAATCCAATATAATTCAAACAGCACCGATATCTGATCAGGATTCACAATAAATATTTCAAGAAATTTCGATAGGTCTTTTTCAATAAAAATATGTTTTCTTAATGTGTGAAACCATTCTTGTAGAAATGCAGCTCTCCTATATAGCTTCTTCCGTGATTTTTTTACAATTTGAATCGTTCGAGGGTTTATCGTAACCTTTTTCTGTGTAATATTTGTAAGATATGGATTCCTGTAATAGACAAATCGAAATTTATCCCAAAGCTTTGAGTCACGAATCTGTTGAGTCCATTCATAGGATTGTTTAAGAGCAAAATTAATTTCATTGAAACTGTCTCTAAGGTTCTGTAATAATTTAATTAAAACAAGATTTTCCTTGGTTTCAAAGTATTTTTCAGGTTCATTTATTGCATACAAATTTTTTTGCGTGAAACCAGATTTAGCTCTTAAATTTAATGTTTTTTGCCAATTAATTGCACCATTTCCAATTTTATCAGCGTTAACTAGGTTAAATGTAGATATATGGCCTATTCGTTTCGTCTCTTTTTTGAGGATGTTCAAGAAATCTAGGACATCATCCTGAAACAAAAATTGAATCCTTAGAAGTTTTATAAGGTCTGCCTGAGAAAAATTGAGATTCAGTTTATTACATCCAGATTTGAATCTAAGACCTTGTTTCAAATAAAACATTAAATCTATTCCAACATCTTCTAAAATTTGGTTAGCAGATGTTTTTGTGATTGAATTCACTTAAGCTCTCTCATATACAATTTGTTAATCTGGAAGTGTTATTGTCAGATCAAAGTACTCATTGAAGTAATTTACCAATTCAGCCTTCTCAACACTATTAAAACTCCTATTTAGGTGAAGAATAAATACAATAATACGTTCTTCTTCTAAACCTTCGAATTGAGGTATAATAAACAGCTTTAATATGTCGATAAGGTCTTCCTCGTAAAAACCATAATCAAGGATATCCTTAATCACAGCAGGCCCAATCTTCCTATACTCATTGATGACTTTCCATAATTGAAAGAGATTTTCGGTTTCAGAATCATCAATATCTGTTTCATATCCCCATGCTTTAAGATATCCTTGAATAATATCAGGATTGTCCACATTCTTTGGGATATCAAGGTAAATAAAAGCAAAACGACGCATAAAAGCGTAGCTCATTTCATAAAGCGATGATTTATCAAATGTATTCATTGTGGCAATAATTTTCCAATTTTTCGGTACAATATAGACATTTTCTGCATTTTTTTGATCCTCTGAAGTTAATTCTTCCTCTGGAATTATTTCAATAGGGATTTTGGATTTTGTGAATGGTAAAATTACTCGGTCTCCAGATAGAACGGTAAAAAAATATCCAAAAGCTTTATCAATGTCAGCACGATTGATTTCATCTATTAACAACCATTTAGTAGGTTTATTCTTCGAAAAACATTGAAGAAATAATCCTGGCTTGAATGAAATGTCACCTGAATCTTCTTCAGGAAAATAAGAACCAATAGTTTCTGTTGTGGTCCAATCTGAGGTTGCAGTTGTAATGATGTAGTCTTCGCCATGAAAATTTTTAATGATATCTTTTGCTAGTTTTGTTTTACCAGTTCCAGGAGGCCCAATAAGAATTATATGGTAATCCTTTGAGATTAGATTACCTATTTGGTATTGCAACTTTTCTTTCGTTTTTGCATCAAAATAGAGAAATTTTGGTATTGAATATGGCTCAAACTCCCCAAATTCATCATCAATTTCCTCTTCCTCCTCTTCTTCAACGTCATAAGCCATCCATAATAGTTTATTGATAGAATCATATTTTTCTATTTGTAATAATTCTTTAATTTCTTTCATTACCATAAAATCTCTCAAAAATCGCAAAGTCATGGGAGAATATTTATTAGGATCTTCAATGGACCAATGATCTAAAGCTAAGCTCAAAGCAACTTCTTTTTCATGTTCACTTAAATTTAACATCTCTTTCATAGGTCTAGTAATTATTGGATATTTTTTTGAATTAAATATAACTAGAAATTGCGAAAGTGTATGAATAGCGATACCTTTAATCGAAAGAAAATCTTCAACTCTTTCTGGAAACTCCATTTCTCCATAATAAAGTTTTCTTAACTTTTTATTAAAAAAGTCAAGATCTCTAAACAGCTTATCTTGCAAACCAACATTATTAGAAAAACGTCTCATATATTCAAATAATTTTTTGAATTGAATATGGGAAAGATTACCACTCTCTTTAAAATTAGCTTTTTCCCGCATTTTCTGAAATTCATTTTCTGCTTGCGATGTATGATTATCCCAAATTCTAACTCCATCTCTCAGCAAGTATTGCTTCCATTCTAGAAGATTAGAATATAGATCATCAGAAATAATTTTTTCTTCTCTTTTTTCCTTTAAAACTTCAATTTCCATCCCTAATTCTTTCTTAAATATCTTTTTAAAAAAATTCCAACCATCAGGTTGGGGTATTGGAAAATATGTCCCTGGAGTTCCTAAATCACCAAGGTATTCCAGTTGAAAACCTTTCGTATGTTGTAATTCTTCTTTTGTAATTATTTTATCCAAAATATGATGATATTTTACGTGGATCTGGTCAGAGGGTTCGTCATTAATTCCCTTCACAATTCTTCCATATCCAGCTATTCCACTGTTTCTGCCTGATTGCCAAAAAATACAATATTCTCCCTTTTTCACTTTCTTAACATATTTCTTAAACCTTGGCTTTTCAGTAATGGTTTTTGCATTCCACCATTGAATTTCTGATTGATCTGCGTCTCTTCTTAGAGAATATTCTTCAGGATCATGCTGAAAAAACCATTTTGTCAATTTCTTTTCCACCTTGAAAGTACAAAACTAAAGTAATAACATCGATATTAATTGTCGAGATTTAACATTTTCCAATGACTGACATTTTCCAAAGGGGTTTATGTTGAAAAATGGATTAATTCTATTGCACCTCTTTTCTTTACTCTACATAGTGTATTCATCATGGGCACTTTATATCCTGCAATTTTAGATAGAATCTATTTTACTCATTTTAATTCGAGCTCTTAAATCGCTAAACACTATTTTAGAGTAGAACATAGAGTTCTGACAGTGTTTTTTCTCTTTATTCCTCCTCTACTTCTTCTTCCTTGTCACCCCTCGTGAAGTCGATACAAAAAGATCCATCGTGAGCTCGTTTCTCAATATAGTTTAATTTTCAAAGCATATCGTTGTCTTCTTCTTCTTTCGAATCAAAAAAAAATCTACTGGAATATCCATATCATATATTATTATTATTATTGTTAACAGGGTTTGAAGCCAGTGGGTCGCAGGTTCAAGGTCTGACTCATAATCTATGGAGCGGAACAACTCCCAAATTAAGTTAGTATGAATACTTTGGCAATAATCCCCCCGTTCGGCCATCCCAGCAGAAATGGTGGGAGCTGTCTGTACGATCCTTCGGATACGGTATCGTTCATCTGCCATTCGGATGAATTGATTCCGTACTGGGACAATATCAGCGATGAAATAATACATTGTGGATCTGTACATGATATCATTATTTTGTTTAAATACTGGTAATGCACCACACTTGTCCGTAGTTGAAGACGATCGTACATGTTTCCTTCCAAAGTAATTGCGTTAAATGCGCCGTCTCCGCATGAAGTTGCGCATTTCCCACACCCAATTAGATCCCCAATCTTTAAAAAGAAAAAAGATCGTTTTTCTAAATATCGACACATTAAACAAATATTTAAACAGTGTTTGTTGTTATTCTAGGACAGTATTAATTCGCATTTTTAGAAGGCGAATCTTGAATTGAAAAGAATTATGAAACAATCTCTAAGTGTAATTACATTATCAATTGTGATCTGGCTTTTCCTGGTTTTTGGTTCGCCTATCAGCGGGGTGGTTCATCAGGACATACCGATCGGAGAAGAATACGCATCTGGAACTATTACACAACCTGGTTTCGATTTTTCTTATGCTTGGGTCAATACTAGCAACACCTCCTTTCTTTCTATTACAATCTTCAACGAAGAAGATGGGGAAGCTCCATTTTATCCGTTCTTTGGACAATATTTTAACAATGGAAATGACTCATTCTATATTGGAACAACAATTATTGGATTTGAACTTTACCAAGATATTAATGACAATGACATTCTTGATTTAAAAGAAGAATTAAAATATTACATCTTAATCAATTGTTCTCAAGATTATATCCTTCCCCAAATTGAAAGATCCATCACAGCTACAAGTATATTATATACTTGGAAAGTCGGTTATATGGAAACAGATGGCCACTTGTTCCCTTCTACACCTCCTTACGGAAAAAAAGCAATTATTGAAAATCTTAATCTAACATATGCATTTGAAGTAAGCAGTAATTATTCAGAATTAAAATTATCAATCGAGATGGGAACTTGGGATGTTTTTGAATATGGTTTCGAAGGCGATCAAGAAGTTAGAATTCAAGATGTAAACCTAGATAATTATAGCCTCTCTATACTGTTCGGTAATATAGTAAGTTGTGAAACTGCATTTGAATTAATTTTAGTGAATGGAACTAATGGGATGTCCGACGCTATCATTAAGGTTAACGATGAGCCAATCTTTCAATCACTGTTTCATGACACTTATGATCTCGGTTTAAATGATTCTGCGTATTCAGCCATTGCATCACCTGTTACGTTAGAAACACTTTTCAGTGATCAAATCTCTGAATGGAATGCACCCCAAAACCTTTATAATTGGTGGGGGTCATTTTTTCCGTCCATGAGTGATCTACCAACCATTCCACCATTAGGTATCGAAGAAGCTACTTTCCCGTATCGGATTTGTTACCCCACATGGGGTGGAGAACCTTTCAATCATGATCCCCGTTATCGTGCTCTGTTTGAAGGATCTTCGATTATTTTCCCAACAGATATACCTTCTTCTTTTCCAACCACAACGGAGCATAAAACCACGGCCCAACCAACATCAAGCTATCTATTTCCAGATGTATTAATATTGATAATAATAATGCCATTCCTTAAAAAGAAGAAGAAATTGTAATTTTCACCCTTTTTTATAATATTCTCTAGTATAAACTAGATTTATTTCACTTCTATGATACTCAAAATCTTTCCATTTTAATTGTTGTGCTTCTTCTGGACTAGTTCCCGCTACTCTCTTCCATAATAAGATGTTTTCAAGATCAAATTCATCTAATACCTCGTTATTCAACATTTAATCACTCTCCTTATCTATTTAGATTTCTAGTTTACCAATTTCAGCATAATAACGCATTGTTTCATTAGCTTCATTGAGGATTTTATCTAATTTACCCATATCATTAAAATTGCTATTTGCTTTTGATTTTTTACGAACCCTCGCTTCTAAACTTATAATATCTCTATTGTCTTCTTCCTTAACTCTGAATCTGATTATTTTAAGAAATTCAGAATCATGATATTTTGTACCAATAGATTCACAATCTCCCTTCAGCTTTCTATAATGTTTTCTAAACCCAGAAAATTTCCAGAAATATCCCAAGTATCCATCCTTAAGTCCTAGAAGATTCTCTAGTTCCGTAATTTCTTCCAGTTTAATTAAAAGGGCAATATAGGAATAGAGATGATGTGTTTCTATTGATCTATCATACCAATAGGCATTGTTATCATGGTAAAGATAATTTTTATGCTCTCTGGTGTTTTTAATGATCTTAGTCTTATAACCTTCAGCACTAGGATCGGTTGATAATCTCAGGTTGTTTTTTTGCCAATATTTATGTAAATACGCGACAATACTCCCACCAACTACCGCAATTATGATACCACTTATGATATCATAAATAAAGTCAGCTAACTCTACCACCCCTTTAAAAGGATGGACTATAAATCGATTGATCTGGGAGCTATAAATATCCTTTGGGGGGGTATTATAAAATAATTCTTACTTGAAAGCGATGAAAAAAGGATCGGATACAATTTTAACCGTGTCTTACACTCATAAGAAGTAATACCTAATACTAGCAAGCTTAATAAGGAGAGATTGCCTTAATCAATTGTTTCTAAGGCGATTTTAAATGACTATAATTTTTTTCAACCAATTGAAACATTCAACCAATTTTAGTTAACTTTATATATAAGATTAGCTCATTATGTATAACATGTCTTTCTCTCTTAAAGATAAGATATCATTCTTAACGCTTAAGTACCCGTCGACATCACAGATGGAGATCTGGCAACTTAAGAGAACTCGACTGACAGGGAAACAAATCGCGCAACGAAAGCAAATATCACGCGCAGCTGTGAGTAAAACTTTAAAGGAAGCCAATAAACGAGTCATGGCCCTTCTAGAGAATGGAGCTAGAATGAATAAAATCCACCTCGATCTACTTAGTGCTAAATTTGGCTTTGCTCGTGGTTATAATCATGTTTTTAAGGTTCG
>NJBF01000010.1 GCA_003144275.1 Candidatus Heimdallarchaeota archaeon B3_Heim | reverse complement strand
CCTGCTCAGTGATTATCTGCACCTGAGCCCGGTACTCCACACCTGTGCTGGGGTACTCCCTGCACCTACATTGGTGTGCCCTGTTTATTGCTTCCCAGATCCCTAAGGACCTCTATTCTTCTGACCCGACCTCCTCCGAGGTCCCTCCGGACATCCTCTGGATCCATGCGGTCTAACAGATACAAAATCTGTAACAATATTATGTACTTTGAGCTTTCAATTGTAGATACATATTTAAGAACCATCATGATTCACAAACACAAACGCACCTTTTTTTACACAATTTATTTCTTTTTAATATTTTTCTTTAATAAACGTGACACATACCCGATATCACAATCCAGAGCACTACTGATCTTCTCTTGCGTAACCATATCCGTTACTGCATAATCATCATGATTATGTCTATAATTTAATAGATGTAAAAACAAAAGCTCCTCCTTTGTTAACCGCCTACCGCTATCTTCCGTAATGTTCTTACCCCCCGCAAAATTCACTATCCCATAGCGATTTCCTAATTATAATATTATCGTAGTTCTTTAAATCTTTTTCTCTAATTTATCACCAAAACTATCCCAAATTTAAACAAATGTCTTATTCATACTAAATTTATTATACAAATTCAATTTTCTAATTTCAATGTCGTTAAGATCAACCTTCTCTAATTGGTCTATTAACATTTTTTCGGTTGAAGATTGATCGTAACCTAGAACAATCACATCGGGTTCATATTCAACTACAGTTTCCAAGAATTTTGATGGATCAGGGCTTCCTTTAGCTGTAACATCTACGATTGTTAATTCTTCTAAAATTTTCATTCTATTAGCTTGTGAATTCAAAGGTAGTCTTCCTTTCGTCGATTCAACCATTTTATCAGAAGCAACAACTACTATAAGAATATTTCCTCCCTCTTTAGCCGTTTTTAAGGTTTCTATATGCCCCATATGTATTATATCAAACACACCTCCAGTTAAAACAATTTTCAAGTTATTTTTTCCCCCTTGAGTAATCTTAAAGTGGTCTGGAGGATTTACTAATCTTTTAATTAGATTCATGCTAGTTAAAACTGAAATTAATGCTTTTCCCTCCTCTATAGTACGATCAAGTTTAGATGAGAAGTCTTCAACAGTAAATGAATCTTTATTAATAGTTAACAAGTAAGCTACTCTCAAAAACTCTTTTAATAAGGATTGAAACAAGGTTCCTTCTTTTGTTCCGTTATTCAATATATTTTCACCTACATTCTGTTTTATTTAATCAAAGAATGATACTGGTATTCGAATTTAATTACGTACCTCATTGAAGTTATTTTTGTGTATTTACTCCCCATAAAACTGAAAGCGCTTCTTTCTCAGCAAAATGAAAAGTATCTGCACAGACGATTAATGCTTGAGGAGGGCCAATTTTTCTCCAGTTAAATGAATTAGCAACTTTATCCATTGAACCAGCACTAATGAATTCATCATTATACCCAATTTTAGCTAAGCCAATTACTATACTAGATTTTTTAAATACATTTTCGTGAATTTCCATCTCAAGATCTGATAAAATTGAAATAGCTTCATCTACTGATAGAAATTCATCATCTACTAAATTTATATCAAGAAGAACTAATGTGTGAGCATTAATAGATTTATTCTGTTGTATTATCCTGTAAGGAAACTCACTTTTATTATTTCGAAAGGGACAGGTTACAGTTCGACCAAAACTGTACGAGGATAGTCCAGAAATAGACGAAGCAGCTGAAATTATTGAGGAATTATGAATTAACCTGCATTTGTAGCCTTTTTTGGTGGCAGCAATCCGTATAGAATTGTGAGTTGTTGCGATGAACGGATCTCCAGGTATGAGAAGGGCAATTATTTTTCCCTCTATTTTTTCTAAGAATAGATGGTCGTTTTCCTCTAAATCCTTTCTTGATAGTGGTTCTAATTTTTGTTTTATTTCGTTCCAAAATTCAGGTTTACCTTCAGAGATGAAATTTGTGTATGTTTCCACAAAAATAATATCCGCTATTTTGAGGATTTTAAGAGCTTGCAATGAGCAGCTCTTTAGTCCACAAAGTCCCATTCCAATGAAATAAATATTTGTTCTGGGGATAACCAAGAGAATTCATCTAATAATACAGAATGTAGAGGGATTGTTCATTCAATCTTCAGAAATTTGGATGGTATATTCTTCGGGGGTCATCAATTTACTCCAATCAGTTTCCAGATCCGATGGTTTTATTTTTACAAGCCATTCTGAATATGGATCTTGATTAACCTTTTCGGGAGCATCTACCACTGCTTCATTAATCTCAATTATTTCACCACTTATTGGACAGACTAAATCAGAGACAGCTTTTACACTTTCAATCGACCCTATTACATCTTTGAAATTAAATGTCTCTCCTACTTCAGGTAGTTCAATATAGACTAAATCTTTAAGTGTTTTTTGAGCAAAATCTGTTACTCCTACTAACACGTATTCTCCGTCACGCTTTGCCCAATCATGCTCTGGTAAATATTTTAACTCTGGTAAAACCTTGTAAGACATGTAAATACGACCTTTCCGTCAAATCATTGAGAAAGTAATCCGCGTCGAGAGAAATATTGAGATTATTTATCTGTTATTAGAAAATGTTAGTCATTTTTTCATTAACTACCGAACATTCTCATACGTCTTCTTCCCAAATTTTATCTCCTAGATAATGGAGATTGATAATGCTCTTTCCTTTCGCGGTTAAAAGATCTCTAGAAGAAAACAGGCATTTTCCTATACTTAATACAGAATCCTGTGGATTGATGATTGTAACAATGGTATTTTCAGAAAAATCTTTGTTAAATTTCACAATTCCTTGAGAAAATATATCCGCACCATTAATCACAAATTTCACAGCACCTTCATCGACCTGTACAGAAGGGAAGTCAAGTTCTGCATGCTTACGAACAAATTTCAAGGTGGGTAGATACATATTTTCAAAAGAAAAAAAAGAAATTTGCTGTTCTTTGTCGAATAAATAGTTCATTAATTTCTTCTCATCACGCAGAACAAACTGAACATTATTCTTCAACACGTTTGGTGAAATTCCAGGTGCTATGATCGCAGAAATGATGTCTTTCCTTTGTTTCGACCCTAATTCTTTTCTAAATGACATTTTCACTCTCTAATGTTTCAAACTATTTGAATCGTAAAGTTTCAAGATTATAAGGTACCTTAACCTTGACATGATACCGTTTAGAAAGAGATTGAGCCAATGATTGGGATTTATTTCTAAGACCATGCATCAATATTACTTGTTCTGGTTTAGGATTCAATTCACGGAAGAAATTCATAATTTCTCCTCTGTCTGAATGACCACTAAAACCATCAATTTGGTGGATATCCATATTAACTCTCATCATCTTCATCCTTCCATCTTCAATGCTACGAATTTCTTTCACTCCAGAGGCAATACGTCGACCCAGTGTTCCTTCAGCTTGATAACTGACAAACACTATGGAGTTTCGTGCATCTTCAGCCATCCTTTTGAAATAATCTACTGAATTTCCTCCTGTTAACATCCCAGAAGTGGCTAAAATTACGGCAGGTTCACCTCGTAGGAGTCCAGTTCTTTCGTTTTGTTTTACAGGATGGAAAATTTCTGCAAGGAAGGGATTTTGACCCTCATTGAATATCTGGTCTTGTAAATAAGAAGATAAATATTCAGGATGACATGAATGGATAGCTACTGCTTCCGCAATAAGTCCATCCAAATAAATAGGAACCTTTACTAGCTGTCTACGTTTATAATAATGAGCTAATACAATCATGAGTTCTTGTGCTCTCCCTACAGCTAAGGTTGGAATAAGAACCTTGCCACCACGCCTTATTGTTTGATTAATTATTTTTACGAGCTGTATTTCCGCATCTTCTCTTCGAGGCATAACATCACGAGGCCCTCCATAAGTTGATTCCATAATTATTGTCTCTAATCGTGGAAATCGAGTATTTGCACGGTCTAGTAATCGTGACCGTTTTCCTTTGAAGTCATTCGCAACTGCAAGATTATACTTCCCATCCCCGATATGAAGATGTAAGATGGACGATCCCAAAATATGCCCTGCAGGTGTCATTGTTAATCTAACATCATCACTAAGATCCGTTACTTCTCCATATCTTCTTGTTATTGTGTGTAGAATCATGTCCCTTATGTTTTTCTGACTATATGGAACAAGTTTATTCTCTCTTTCAGCCACTTCTATGTAATCCTTTTGTAAGAGAGTCATTAAGGAGAGTGTTGCATCATTCACATAAACAGGCCCACGATATCCCCATTTATACAGGTACGGAACCAATCCACTGTGATCTAGATGTGCATGTGTTATAACAACAGCATCCAATTGAGCTATGTCGAATTCAGGTGCACTGAAATAAGGAAACATTTCTCCGGGATCCCGAGCACCCACATTTAAACCAGTATCAATTAAAATTTTTGTTTCTGCTGTTTCCAAGAGCATACACGATCGTCCTACTTCTGAGAAACCTCCTAAACCTGTTAAACGGATAAAATTATCTCTAATTACTCGTGGGCGATGTATACGTTTACCAATATTAAGTAAAGCATTTTTACGTTTATCTGAATCCTTAGTGAGAGTGTAGCGAATAGTATTAATAAGTTGTGATTGAATAGGAGGAGATCTAACCACTTTAGGTCTCCAAGATATCTCTCTGGCAATTTCACGAAGAGTTGTTCCACTTCTCCCAATTACAGCGCCTGGTTTCTTTGCCTCAATTACAACTTCTCCCAATTCATCATCAAAGATAATGTTTGTTATTTCAGCATTTTCTGGTACAATTTCACGGATTCTGGCCTTAGCCTCTTCCTTTTCTCTTCTTACAGACACATCAGAACGTATAACTATACGTTTACGAAGAGTCTTAGCTAAGCTTTTGACGACATCCCCATTTTCCATAAGTACTGTCGGATTCAAAGAATAGAGTACAACAAATGGTCCTTCGAATTCAACATTAGATATCTGTGCATTTGGGGGAAGAGCATTAATCAAATCAGCTTTTAAATGATCAATGGCTAATTCGCGACTGTACATGGGATGTTTATTGTCCATTCATGTTTCTATCCTTTAAATTGTTTCTTTGCGGTTTTTATCCGTAGTTTTGCCCAATACTGTAAAGATTAATTTAATTATCCACTCTTGAATAAAGATTCAGCCTGCTACAAGTAACATATCTAAATTTCTAAGTTTGGTTGATAATTTAGAAATTAAATTTCTTAGCATAAGAGGGTTAAATTATTCCTGTCCTCATATTTTTTGGTAATATTCTGAATGATTGGGGGAGCCTTAATATAATAAGGGAAAAGGGAATTATATATTTTCTTTTTTTGCTCAATATTATAATTGAAGAGTATAATCCGATCCAGTATTAATTTAATACCTTATAAGTAAGATACAAATTTAGGAGATATTAGAATGGATACAAGAAACCATTACAAGATTTAGCATAATTCCCCGAAGAGAAATGTGATTCTTCGCTTTAAATTCCTCTGTTCTCTCCCCCGCACACAGGAGTTTTTAAGGATTGCGTCATTAATCTTATAAAGGTAAGATTAAGGGATAGATTCACAATGCCGGGATCAGAGATTCTAGAATCGATCGTACCAAGATCTATCATTATTGGTAATTCGATTCTTGATAAAATCCCGCAAATAATTGATTCTTTGAGATTCAAACCTAAAGTGATGGTTCTTTCAGGTACCAAAACACGTCAGATTGTAGGGGAGGAAGTCTATGCAATTTTAGAAGATAAAGATATCCCCTTTGACACCTTGATTGTGGAAGAGGCTTCCCTTGAAGCGGCCATAACCTATCAAGATAGAGTGAAAGATACTGGATCTAATATCATGATTTGTGCGGGAGGAGGAAAAGTAATTGATGTTGGAAAATATTGTTCATTTAAGGCCAACCAAAAGACAGAATTGATCTCTGTACCTACCACAACCTCTCATGATGGAATAGCTTCTCCTTTTATCTTTTTAAATGATCCTACAGAGACATATATCGGAGAAAGTCGGCCTCCAGTTGCTATCGTTGCAGATATTGATAAAATTATCCAACATCCTGACTTACCTAGATATTTAGCGGCAGGGGTTGGTGACACCGTTGGAAAAATGACTGCTATCTGGGATTGGAGGTATGCTCATAGGATAAAATCTGTCAAATTCTCAAGATTTGTTGGGGGAGTTTTACAAAGTGCAGATTCCTTATTTCAACATCAAGTTTCAGAAGCATTATTAGATCAAGAACATGCAATAAAAGTGGTATTGAAAGCTTTACTTATCGCAGGAGTCCTTATGGGAACTTCTAATGATATAAGAGTAGGGTATGGTTCAGAACATTTATTTTCTCAAGCTTTACATTCAGAAACAACAGGAATTGATATTCTTCATGGAGAGCGAGTCGCCCTTGGGACAATTCTAATGGCAAAATTACAGGGTCAAGATTATGAACAAATAATAAAAATATTAGAATCAGCGGGTTGTCCTACAAACATAGATGATTTAGAAGAAGAAGTAGATTCAGAATCAATCATAAGCGCATTACGAAAGGCTCATAAAGTGGATTCAATTTATACGATTCTAGGCGAAACAGGATTATCAAAAAAAGCAGCAAAGACTCTGGCAACCCAAACAAACGTAATTCCTTAGCATATAAAAATTGAATCTGATGATTGAGGATATTGTCTAGCTGTATTTTTAAGTGAGAATCCTAATATTTAATCAACGGCGATTCAAGATGACCGTAAAAACAGAGAGTCCAGTAGTCGGAATAATAATAAGCATTTTCACCGATGCAGGACCTCAAGTGATCTTCAACTCCGCTGAAAAACATGTGTCAGAAGATCAAGCCTTCAATCTGTCAATCCGTATAATGACACTAATCGGGGAAGAAATTAGCGGAGATATCTTTGGACCATTACCTGTTCCTTCAAATGAAGAATTTCTTTGTTTAGCTTATGCATTCTTTGTTAATGCAATGTTTACAATAGATCCTCGTCTGAATAAGAGGCCTTCAGTTATCTGTGTTATTTTCAAGAGACAGCTTAAACGTATTATATCACATGCACATGGTCTTATTCTCTCATATCTATCGAATGTTACTCCTGATATATTCAAGACAGAGGAGGACTTTATTCAAGATAAAATGAAAGAAATAGATTCCCGCTTAACTGCTTTAATTAGTACAAATCCTATACGAATCTATCGTGTATCTAAAGACAAATTGATAGAACATATAGACCCAGTTATGATCCCATCGGATGCCTACGTCGTTGCTGATCTCGAGAAGAAAACTCTTTTCGTTTTATATGATCAGCATTTATCACCTGTTCGAAAAAGAAATGTAAGTATAATGATTGATACTTTAAATGAGAAAGAATATCGACGTGGATTCAACAAACGAATTGTTGACTCAGAGGAAGAGATAGAGCAATTGCTTAACTTCTTTGGGCTGAAGAGGACCACTTAGAGAGGGTTAGATTAATGGAATTACCGAGTGCCTATGGAATTGAATTATCGAGCTTTGTAGATCTTGTACGCTTAATTACAAGTTCTAGTCCAGATAGACCTTCTACCATTTTTAAATGGAAGATAGAGGGAGAAAAATATTTTTACAGTTCTTTTGCTATTTTTCCTGGATATTTCGATTACCGAGCATTACCTGTACTCTTTTTTATTACTACAGAGTCCGAGCTTGAAGAAGAAGGGCAATCATTAGTCCGATATGATTTACAAAAATCTGTTAACCAAATTACATTTCTTCAATTTCTAAAAGAGCAAGACTTAGAAAACGCCCACACTGGTTTAATTCGATTTATTCCAATTATCAATCTTAAATCACCTCCCACAATTTTTACCAATTTAGCATGAGAGGATAAAATGCTCAAAGAAGGGTGTATTGTCAGAGCAGTTGAAATCACAGAGAGGAAACCTAAATCTTGGATCTTCAGGCTAGAGAACGAGGGAGAAAAATCAACCCATCTTGGCCGAATAGATCATGACAAGATTATCGGATTGAAATATGGACAGGTGATTTCAGTAACGAAGGGGCAAATAGTGCTGTTGAAACCTTCACCTAGAGACTTCCTCCGTTCTTTTACCTTAAAAACACAAATATTGTATGCGGACGATTGTGCTGTAGCTTGTAGCGTAGCAGGAGTAGGGAATGGTATGAACGTTGGGGAAGCAGGTACTGGATCGGGGGCCTTAACTACATTTCTTGCTTGGGCAGTAGCTCCTGATGGACATGTATACTCTTTTGATGTAAACGAGAAGCATCTACGCAACGCAGAGCAAAATATCCAAATGACTGGATTGCAAAACAACATTACATTCCAAGTTCAAGATATACGTGAATCTTTTAATGTTCCACTTCTTGATGCATTTTTTTTAGATTTTTCAACCCCTTTCGAGGCAATTGATTCCATTGCTCCAACTTTAATTGGTGGTGGGCATTTAATCTGCTTTGTACCTAATTGGGGACAAGTAGAACAAACTGTTGAGAAAATCAATCAAAATTCGGCTTTTGAATTACAGCAAGTATTTGAGATTACTCGTAGAGATTTCAATGTTAACCCAAAAAAACATATAATGCGGCCTAAATTTCGTTCAATTGTTTACTCTGGAATCCTTATTCACGCAATTAAAATTCTTTCCTAGCATTGGGATGCCTATATGATCCAAATTCCAAAGGAAGTCTACAAAAAATTTCTAAAGTTCGCACTCGAGAATGCTAATCCTCTAGAAAGGTCACGTTATTGGAGAGAATGTATTGGATTAATCTTGGGTCGAATTAACGATGAATCGATAATTGTAACTGATATTATCCCCATTGGTGCCGGTTCATCTGTCTTTGTAGATATAAGTGATTATGAAAAGGTTTTTTCTTTAATTTCTTTTGAACGAATTGACCAAGGAGAGGTAATCGTAGGTTGGGCTCACACTCATCCTGGATTAGGCTTGTTTTTTTCAGGTACAGATATAGAAACCCAGCGAACATATCAGAGTATGCATTCCCAATCCTTTGGACTTGTATTAGATCCAACTAAGATTAACTCTCAATCACCAGGTTTCAATATCTACAGAGTAGATTCTTACACATCTCATCCATATACCGTTGATTATCTATTTAATGAAGAATTTGACTTTCTTTCTGTTCATGAGCAACTCACACGAGAACTATTCGAGATACCGGAAATATTACCAGAATTAACAGCCGAAAACACAGTATCGTGGAAAGATATTACGTTATCATTAGAGGGCCCATCGCATGCCCATCTGGACGAACCTTTCCTGTTAAAACTCGTCTTAAAAATGCCTCACCCTCAATTCTTCCGAGTTACTTACAAAGTCAAAATTTACAACGCATCCACGAGTCATACGCAAGATTTTGTGGAAAAATCGGAATACTTTCATGAATCGTTAGATTCTGGGACATTGGCGGTTTTTTCACTTGTTGCAAATAATAGAAATCGAATATTTTTACAGCTAATCAATATGAGAATTACTGATTATAATCAAAAATATTTAGATTCGCCAGTTTTGGGATTTGAAGTCAAGACTCAAGAATAAATAATTATATCTCTAAATCCTTATATTTACGAGTTCCATATACTCCCAAAGTGACAAATGCAATTAAAACAAGTAATACACTGTAAAAAAGGAAGTACAAAATATACGGAGGCTCGGGTAAACTCTCAACGAACTCGAAAGACATATTTTTAGCAAAATAAACTTCTGTAGCTACCGTTTCTCCCCCATAAACATGATATTGAACAGTAAATACGAATTTATAATTCCCATATGTCGGTAATGCAAGGTATGGAATAATTATAACTTCTGATTTCGAAGAATTCGGAGGTAATATTAATTCTTCAGGATTATCTTCACTGTATCTTGATTGTCCCATGTGACTGTCCCATGTGAGGTTGGCACTTTGTCCTGTTAGGACTTCGTATACCTTTACCGCAAAGATGTGAATAACAATTGATTCTGGATTTCCAATAATTGTTGAATAGGAAGCATTGACTCGAAGTTTAGAGTTATTAACGAGCTGTGGTATCAATGTTTCTTTACCTGTAGTAGGTTCGTCAAGTACTAATTCTTCCAGAAGTTGATATTTGCCGTTTTTTTCGACTTCAAGATTCACTTGTTGAATTTCTAATAGTGGAGATATGGATTGTGCTTTTGCAATATGCAGTTGAATCATCTTGGGCTGGGTAGAAGGCAAAATACCTAAAGAAAGCATTATCACAAACACGATGATGCTTGGTCGAATGATTTTACGTATCATGGGGCGTACCGATCCATATACTCTATGAAGAGAATCTTTTTGTGTCGTTAAGACTGAAATTTTCTTTTTTTGATACTGTCTATATCTTTTATGCACTTTTATTCTCCTTTACTCCCCTTGTTGAAAACGACAGAATTCAATTTATTTCTTATTGCTTCTTTTCTCCGATCAAAAATAGCATTAAAAGTGTTATTAACAATTAAAGATCCTTTTTGGAAAATCACACCGCCATTTATAAGATCTTGCTCCTTGGAAGATACATTGATTTTGGTGCTGGTTCCAGTTTTTTTTGCGATTTCAGCTTCCAAGGAATTTTCTTCGATGGTTTGTGCATCACTAGGGTGTAAAGTGATACTCATTTCTCCGCCTTCTAAGATCGTTCCACTTAAAATTATAAGATCAGAAAGAGCATTCAGGTATCTTTTGTCTTTTTGTTCGCGCATCTGTTTGATTTTATTTATGCTATCATCAAATATCTCTTGTACAAGAGATTCTTTTAGATTCTCGATTTCAATTTTATTCTTGATCCTAATTCGTGAAAGTTCCCGCTGTACTTCGATTTCTTGTCTTTCGAGTTGTTCTTTCTCCATCTTTTGCATTAGCTCTTTATTTTTACTTTTCGCTTGGCTTAATATCTCATCAGCTTCCTTCTTTGCTTTTTTTAGTATGTTTTCCGCATTATTTTGTGCGTCCTGAAGGATTTCTTGCTCTAATTGTTGAATATCTGACATAACTCTTTTTCCTCTACCTATTATCTCACTTTCGACTTCAATCAAGTCTCATAATGGGATATTTTTCTTCTAGAAGATCCTCTATTGTCTGTTTAATTGCATTTTGAGCATTTGAAATTTCTTCCTCTGTAAAAAATTTTTTCAGTTCATTTACAATGAAGAAATTCGGATCATTTTTTTTCCCATTTGACAGAATTTGATAGATTTCTCGTTCTACTAAACCCCTTGAGAATTTATCCTTTAACAAATCATATATAATTTCATAAGCAATTAATATTTTCAGTTCATTTTTACTAATTCTCTTTATTACCTCAGTAGTAAATACTAGAACGGAAAAATCATCTTTTACTTGACTTGTTGCATCTAAAGAAAATACTGAAATAAAAGATGGTTCAAATCGATTTTCTAATGCAGTTCTAAACAAGTATGGTTTGACCGATATACGATATTTGTTGGCAATCCTGGCAGAATATTCTCGAAGATTTGATTGAATGGTGACAAGAGCTGCCTTAGCTTTTCTTAATTCTTTCAAATGTTGCATAGATTTGGTAGAAATATCTTCAATTAATTTAGCAACAGGAAAGATCTGGATACCAGTTCGCACTTTCATACGTAATTGTAATTCAATTTTTTCTGCGTAGTCCTCATAAGGAATAATATCTTGATCCTGAGATCTAATTAAAGGCAGATTTTTAATATCGTTAAATGCCATTATTTCCGATTCTGACACTGATTTATTTTCACAGAAGATATTTTTTAGAATAGCAGAGAAATACTCCATCCCTGTCGTTAGGGCATTCGAATCTAAAGACTGAAAAACAGGAATAGAGAAAATGATAATTAAAAACTTTTCATCATGCTCTTCGGATAAATGAAAATAAAAGGGACTGATTTTCTGATTCTCTAGTTGTATCAATCCATTAATACCATAAAATCGAACCTGTTCAATGACATCCAACAATGCAGAGTACTGTAAAGTTACTCTTTCAAACTCATTAGCCATCCATTCTTCAATAGTTAAACGAAATTGGAATTGTTGGGTTGGGGGAATCTTCTGGTGAGAGCTCATACTACTAGCAAAGGGGTTGAGGAGCTAATAAAACAATTACCTCCATCAATAACGTTTTCCTGCACGTTGATAAGCCACCCAAAAGAGGAACAAGAAGATAGCAAATGCAATAAAAATTGCACTAGAACGGCTAATGGTTTCTAACGCTCCAGTGGCAAAGTTCACAAGCTGAAAGATTAGTAGTGTCAACCAACCAATGATACTTGTATCGCGACTTGTCAACAATCCTTTCCAATACCTGATTATGAGTAATAAAACTCCAAGTATAACGACTACAATATGAATCCATACAAGAAATCCTTCAAAACTATCGGAGAAGAATAAAAAGAGTGTTTCCAGTATTATAAAACAAACTAATGAAATTAGAGTTATTAAAATTTCAGGAATTTCTACCTCACGATCAACCTGTTGTGCTCCCTCATATATCAAATAAATAGCCCCTCCGATTGTTGCTGAATCAGCTAAAATGAGTGCAGATGTATATAAGAGGTCAACTTGTGATGTCCAGTATTCAATAAGTTGGATGAAGAATGAAAAAATTCCTGATTGCGTACCTAATAGATCATATCCAAAATAAAATCCGATTACAACTAACAATGGTAAAGGAAAATATAATAGAGTTAGTAGCCGCGTCTTCCTTTGGTTGGAAATTTTTTTATCTTCCTCTCGCCACCCAAAAAGATACACTGCAATGAAATACCCTCCAAATAAGGAAACAACAGGCACCAGCAACGGAAACAAAAAAATAATGCCTAGTAGAAAATTAAATCCATAAAAAGCTTTAATTGTTGTCGGTAAACGCCATACTTCGCGTCCAAAGGTTTCATATGCATCACCAATTTGATATTTCTTTCCGTACGTCCAAAAAAAGAAAGGCACAGCCATTACGAGAGGTCCAATTCCGTAAACAATGAAATCGGAAAGAAAAACTAGATCTGGGGTTTTTAAAAACCAGATTACACCCCCTACAAAAATAAAAGATAACAAATAGAAGTAAATAGGGATCAAAATAAACTGTAAAAGGACTACCAATCGCCCATAATGAATATAGCTTTCGTACTCGCTCAAAAAAACACCAACTCTAACTTACAGCCACTCATGCTAGAATAATTGAATGACACCTCTTAAAAATATATCTTAAGAGCTATCCCGAATTGTGTATGACTAGCCAGTTTTTTATTTTGGTTTTAAATGTGCCCTAAGTAGACAAAATGGGAGTGTTACTAATGGTAGATGAAAAAACAAAAGAAAGTTTCCCTTATCGTTCTGATTATTATCATTTAATTAAAGGAAAAACAATATCACGTCGTGGACGTTGGTGGACGGCCGTTTTATTAGTACAATCTGTTGATGACGCGGAAAAACGGATAGTTGTCATTCAAAGATGGCAAAAAAGGAATAAAGCGGATCCTGAAGCAGAAGGGAAAATGTCAAGTTATTGGGCACAAGCAAAGTCGTTCAATCTTAATTCAAGCAAACCATGGGAGATTCTCAGGGGAACAGTAGAGGAATGGTTGTCAACCAACGATTGGAAATAAAAAAGAAAGGTAAAAATTAGGTTTTACCATTCTAAACTATTTTTATATATTCATAAGCCTTTATTGTGGTCTCAAATCCGTAGTGAATATTCTGGAATTCTTTTCTGAATTCTGATACTTCCTGTGCAACAATAAGCGGATCCTTTCTGTCCACAATTACAGACTTAAAGAAATCTGCAATTGTGATCATATCTGGTTCTTTCATTCCAAGCCTAGTAATTTCTTGAGATCCGATTCGAATCCCTCCGGGATTTAAATAATTACGTTTTTCTAAGATGTCCCAAGGCAATAAATTTCTATTCGCAACAATATGAGCCTTTTCTAACCTTTGTTCAACATCCGCCCCCAAACCGATTGCATCTTGGAAATTGGTGATATCAACTAACAATGTGTGTGATTCGGTGAACCCTTTATCAGGACATACTACCTTAAATCCACGCTCATATAGTGCTTGTCCTAAGGCCTTTGCGTTAAGAATAATTTGCTTTGCATATGCTTCACCATATTTTAAAAATTCCGCAGCTGCTACCGCAAGACCAGCCACATGCATTAAATGATGATTTGATGTCATTCCAGGAAATGCAGCAGATTTGATCCTTTCTGCAAGTTCATCTTTAGATGCTATTACAATTCCTTTCTGAGGACCAGGAAAAGTTTTATGTGTTGACATGGTCATTGTATCTGTTCCTTCCTTTATGGGGTCTTGGAATTGTTTTCCCGCTATCAATCCTGCTACATGGGCTGCATCGTAATTCACATGAGCTCCTATTTCATGAGCAACAGGAATAAGTTCCTCAAGCGGATGAGGAAAGAGGAAAACACTTGCGCCAAACTGAACAAGCTTTGGTTCTTTTTCACGGAATGCTGTTATTGCCGCATCAACATCAATATTTAATCCATATCGATCAAAAGGTATATATTCAACATCTAACCTTGAAACGGCACCTGCTGTTCCTCCAATAAATGAACCTGACTTCGCAGAAAGAGGGCCAGAGCTGATATGCCCTCCTACAGGTATTGAAATTGCCATCATTTTATCGTGAGCTTTTGTAAAAGCAGTATAGACAGTTAGGTTGGCTACAACACCTGATATAGGACGGGCATCTATAAAAGGAGCCTTATATAGTTGTTTCAAGAGTTTTAAAGTTAGTTCTTCCATATCATCGAAATATTCATTACCTGGATAGACTCGTTCCCCTATCCATCCTTCTGCATACCTATGTGCTAAATCAGAAATCGCTACTTCTCTTACTGCAGGGCTTGTTAAATTTTCTGAAGCAATTAAGGGGATAGCATTATTCCAATACTCATGATGAGCTTTAAGAATACCTCGGATTTTTTTAAATGTTGGATCATCGGTCAAATTAATTCCACACACATTCTACTGTTTATAAAATTAAATTGACAATAGTTTTAAAAAAAATTTCTTATCCTTCTTTTCTTTATTACAAAGTTCATTAATTCATAAATAATAACCTGTTTTCAGATAATTATTCTCCTTTTATAGCCAAATTTAGGCTTGAAACGTAGAAAAATTCAAAAAATGTTGTGAAAACAAATGCAAACACAATTATATGCTTGGCATGCAGAAAATGGCGATATCGTAGATTTTGCAGGCTTTCAAATGCCTGTAATGTATACATCCATTATTGAGGAACATATGGCGGTTAGGAATGCTGTTGGTTTGTTTGATGTTTCTCATATGGGACGAATGTGGATTCAAGGAAAGGATTCTGAAAAATTTCTCAACGCTCTGGTGCCAAGAGACCTTTCGAAAACTAATATAGGAAGAGCATCATATACTTTCATGCTCAATGAACTTGGAGGCTTTCGAGATGATTTAGTCTTTGAACGTATCGAAGAAAATAAGTGGTTGCTGGTTTGGAATGCAGGAAATTATGAAAAGATCCTACACTGGATTAAATTATTATCAGTCTTGATTAATGACTTTTCCAAATTGGAAATCGAAATAATTAATATTTCACCTTCATCTGCGATGTATGCCTTACAAGGTCCGAAGGCAGAAGCTGTGTTAAAACGAGTTATACCAGAGAATGCATCCCCTCCTTCTTCTTGGAATATTTTACAAACAACAATTGGAAGCTGTGATGTAATTGTCTCAGGTACAGGGTATACTGGAGAGTCAGGCTATGAAATTATTGTATTTAATACATCAAATGAAGAAAATACAAATGCGGTCAATGTCTGGATGAAATTACTTGTGGAAGGTAAGCAATTTAACATAAAACCCTGTGGGTTGGGAGCACGCGATTCTCTAAGATTGGAAGCTGGTTATCATCTCTATGGAAATGATATATCAGAAAGTATTAATCCACTTGAAGCGGACTTATTTTTTCCTCCGTTTATTCATATAAACAAATCTTCCTTTATAGGTAAGCCCCAACTTGAAATATTGAAAGAAAAACCTCTCCAAAAGATTCGAGTAGGCTTAATTTCTATGAAAAGAGGGCCTAGCCCCCGTTCAGGATTAAAATTGTTCCAAGGGGAAAAAGAAATAGGTGTCATTTCATCTGGAGGTTTTTCTCCCATTTTAAACATTGGTATTGGGATGGGTTACATACTACCAGAGTACAATATTGAAAATGAAATTATACAATTCCAAGTCAGAAATAAGATGCATGAAGTAAAAATACAGAAATATCCTCTTTATGATCCTGATATGTATGGAAAATCAAGGAAAGATTAAGCACTACTTCTTTTTCTTCTTTTCCTTGCCTTTCTTTCCAGATTCCCCAGTTATTGATCCTAATTCAGATAACGCGTCTGAAAATAAATCTATTAAATCAGGTGGTTTCACTTCAGCTGGTTTTGAAGTTTGTGGTTCGGAGATTTCCTCGTAGGACACTTCTGGAATTCCAAAGATATCTTGTGTGTCACCAGATTCGTCTTCAACAAGGGCATCCACAACAGAGTCTAAAGAACTGGTTATGTCTTTATCGAACAGACTTTTCGTTTCTTCAGTTGGTTCTGGTTCGTGTCTAGGAGGTAACACGCTCTCTGTATCTACTAGCGCCATTTCTAATTCTTCAAGATCAGGTAGACTTTGAAGCTGTTTCTTTTTCTCACTTTCCAAATCAGGTTCTAATTGAAGCGACTTTAATTGGGTGGGTTTTACTACTTCTTCTTTGGGTTTATAGGATGATTCTAGAGTACTTATATCTGGAGTTCCAGACGTATCTTCAACAATAGTAGGAGATATTACTGGTTTAGGTTCACTGATTTTATCTGGTGAAGGAGTTGTTGCTTCTTTTTTCAATAAACGCCCAAATGTATCGACTTCCCATTCTTCCTCACTAGCAGAGGGTTCTTGTTCAGACAGTGATCGTAACACATCAGCTCCCCTCATTTTGGAATCTTCTCGAGCGCTAAACAGTGTGGTTACTTCATTATCGGATAGTGTTACACCTTCTTTGCCATGTTGGCCAACTTCAGGGAATAATTCTTCTTCAATTGATGATGACACTTGTGAAACCTCTTCAGGGGAAGGATCAAGTGAAAATAAGCTCGAAACTTCATCATCACTCAGTATGGTGGATACTTCGGTCCCATCCTCTTTCGGAGGGATTTCCAAAACTTCACCGCTTATTTGCGGTTGCCCCTTCAAAGATGGTTTATCTTCCAATAATTGAGAGATTTGAGGTTCTGGTTCTTGAATTACCTGTGGAGTTTCCATTTGTTCTGGTAGTGGTGATTCTGATTTGATTCCTTTAATGAAATCGACAATCTCTTTATCTTCTTCTTCGGTATCGGGCTCAATGACTTTATCTAAAAGGGGTTCTTCAATCGGTGTAATTATTTCCTCTGTGTTAACCAAAGTTGGAGTTACTGCTTCAACTTCGATTAATTGTCTGTCTTTTACTGATTTTGACTTCAAAAAGTTGCTACGTTCTTCTGAAAGGCGTTTAAAGTCCTTCTTAAATTTCTTGGGCTGTATACCCAATTCCTCAATATTATTTCTAATTTTCTTTGCTTTCTCAGTATCGTTTATGTCAGTAACGTAATTTAACATGAAAACCAGAATTCCACCTATATCCTCTGAACGGTTTATCATATTGGCTAATTTACTCATATATTCTAGATATCTTGATACGAGATTAAGATTATCAGTTGAAATTGCCACGGTAATTATCTCACAACAATTTCTGAAGAGTTCATCCAGATCCTCCAATTCTTCCAGTTTTTCTATTGTTTGTTGAAAAGCTGCTAAAACAGAGTCGTCTGAAATAGTGCAAAGGTATTTTGTGAGTAAAACTAGTAGTTGTGCTTCGTGTTTTTTGGCCTTAAATTTACTACAAATGTATATTCCTCTCTCAAATGTACGAATGGCTCTTTTTGAGGATGAATATTGAGTTGCGAGATTATTATAGATAGTAACTACTCCATCAAAGTCATTTGCTCCTCGTAGATAATCTGCAGCAAGATAAGCATACTCTGAGGCTAGATCAGGATTCTCAAACGCTACCATTTGTGCAAATTTATCACTGACTTTTGCTCCTAGGTGATTTTTCTCTGCAGATAGTTCAGGGTTAGTTGTAATATGTTGAATCAACTTATCTGTAAACTCTCTTGCTTTTTCAATGTTAGTTTTTTGAACTAAATTTTGAACGAAGTCCAGAGATTTATTTAAAAGATCCGAAAATGGTAAACTTGATCTTTCTGACAATATTGACATTAATTTCATTGCCTCAACAGCAAAACCGAACTCTGTCAGTTTATTTGTGTATTTATATACCAACCTATCTCCTAGATCTACAAACGCACTTCCATACACAAGGTTAACTAATGAAATTATACCATCTGCACTGTCAAAGGTTAATGAAGAAGATTCAATTAGTTGATCAAAGAACTTTTCAGAATACTTAATGTAATCCCCGAGTGGAGGAGAAAGAACCTCATTCACGACCGTAAGTAGCGCGACATCTGGATATTTTGTTAATAACGGATCAACGACTTTCTTTGTGATTTTCTTGAAGTCATCTTTCTCGCGATGAATTTCTATTATCTTGCGAAATACTTGAAGAGAAGGCTCTTTGATATGTTTAAAAGTAATATTGAATATCATATGAAGAAATTCAAGTGCTTTATCTGGTTTATTGTCTTCCTCAAAGAGATTTGCGACATTAAGAGCGAATTTGATAGCAGATAAATAGTCTTCGTTATCTAGAGTAATTTTTGCATATTCTTTTATTGATTGGATGGCGATCTTGTATTGTTGATGAGTTTTACCGAATCTAAATATTAAATCGGTCATTTTAGCTGCGTCTTCAAACCTGTCAAATTCTAAAAATCTATTTCTCATTTTTCCGAGATATTTGATGACATCAGGAATGCTGCCAGAGCTCTCTATATAACGAGCATTTTGAACACTAAAAATGTATGCGTCTTGAAACATGTTCTGTTCTAATTGCCTATCAATGATGTTAGTCACAATTTCTATACATTTCTTATACTCTTCTTTTGCCTCATATTCTTTTAGTATGATGTCAGTAATTTTCTGTGATAATTCAACTGAATAATCAAGTAGGACTTCCTGATATTTTACCAACACTTCGAGCGCTCCTTGATCGTCTCCCATCCGTCTATAAGCTTCAGCAATCTCAAAAACGTATTTTTGGACAAGATCGACTCTTTGAGTACTTTCCAAAAGATGGTCAACAAAACGACTTATTGAATCAATTGCTCTCGTATAATCACTTTGTTTACCTTGGAGGATTACTAGCTGATCCAAGATTAACGCCGCTCTATCAACCTCATTCGTTGTCAATAGATCTTTTATGAACTTCTGCAGTAAATTATAATCACTATGATCTGACTGTAACATTAAACTAGAGATGTACCGAATATATTCGAAAATCATATCGCTTTGGCCATACTCTCTTAATTTGTCTATAAATTGGCAACAAAATTTTATTACATCCTTTATTTTCTTTGTTTCCAACAACCGAGATAATTCTAAATTAATCATCTCTTGAGCGGTAAGAAAAGCATGACTCACATGCATTTCATCTACATATTTCAGAACAATTTTCTCCCTTTTCTTAGGATCTGCAATTGTTTGAAGAGCGGTCTGAATAAAGGATTTAGCGCGATCTTTCATCCCTAATTTCCCCAGTAAATCGCCCATTGCGAGCTGTTTTTCTATTCGACGAGAATCACTATCTTTGTATGCTTTACTAATGAGATCTTCAACAAACTGCAAATAATTTTTTGCAGCCTCTATTTCTTCTAATTCAGTGAGTCCCCTCACTACTCCAAGACTAAAATCAACAGCTTCTTCAACCTTTTTCAATTCATAAAACAATTTTATTGCTTGATTACTAAGTTCACACGCTTTTACATATGTTTCTGAATTCATTAGTGCTTTTGAAGCTTCCAATGTGATTTCTAAAGCTTTTTCCTTCTTTCCCTGAGTCTCCAAGGTGAGGATTAATCGATTAACGTATCTTTGATAATGGGATTTTTCTTGAATCTCTTTTAATAATTGTGTTGTCTCTTCAAGCGTGCTCAGAATTTCAAAATTAGCTTTACGTTCTTCTTGTACTCCCAGTGCAGAGTCAACTAAGAAAATAATGTCCTCCAAGAATCCATCTCTTTGTTCCTTTGAGAATGTGTCCCCACTTGCTCCTATCTCTTTTAGGGCAAAGTGGGCATAACGAAGAGCATTCTCCCACATTACTACTGGTAGTCGAGCATGCTTATAATACTCCGCTTGTTTTTTAGCTAAGAGTAAGATTGTTGATATTGAATCAGGTACTATTTTTTCAGACAAGTAGTAATCCAAAACTAAATCACATAAATTAGCTGCATTAAGATGTTTATTTTGATCGGCCAGCATCTCTATAGATTCAAATACGAATTCAACAGATGATTCCAAATCAATTTTGAGTAGATCTGAGATCAATTCAGATTGGAGCTTCACAACTTTGGAATCTTTTCCTTGATCTATCAGAGACTTTACAAGTTTTCTCCCAAATCGTAGAATACCCTTAGAATTGTTTTCTTTACGAAAACGCTTAAGCAAAACCTCAGTGATTTTCGATGCGGCTTTAAGATTCCCCTTTGCTTCATTCTGTTCAATAATTCTTAAGAAGTGACCAACAGCCACATTAATGATGATTTGGTCCATTGGCTTTGTTGCTAAACCACCAATAGTTTGAAAAATCAATTCTGAAGCATCATACAAGTAACTAAAAGAAATTTGGGGGATTTCCTGATTTATCAGACGAGCGATTTCATCCTGATCAATTTTTATTTCTGTAGGGGCAGATATTGAACCATCAGACTTGCGAAAACGTAAAAACCAATCATCAAATTTTCTGAGGATAATACAATCCACTCCACCCGAATGAGCAATCTCCACTTCCTTAACAGGAAGAGGTTGTCCTACTTCTACGACTTCTTTAACCTTGTTGATAAATTTATCAAAATCATCAGCCTTATTGAATTCAGACGTATCAAAATCGGATAAATCAACGAGTGTCACTTCATCTTGTTCTGAGGTAGCTGCTGATTTCGACTTTAAAATAGGTGAAGGATCAGCGACATCAACTATAGTGTCCATTTGAGGAATTGAGACAGTATCTTCTGATTCAAATTTCTCTGGATTTAAGATTAGTGATTCAATTTGCTCTGCAGAATCATATATTGCAGAAAAGGAAAGAAAATCAATTCCTGATTCACTGATTAATTCTACAACCTTGTCTTGATTTACATCGTCTTTAGAATAGACTTTTCTCAGTAACAATTCATCATTGCGAGATAAGACTATAGCAAATTTTCCTTCGGGAGTATAATATATTGTGGCAAATCCTGATTTCGAGTGTAGCATTTTGATCTTTTTTAGTTCTTTATCTCCAGGAGGAATTGTCAGAATCTTACTTGATGTTGCTGAGACTGTATCTTCAACAATCTCATCCTCCTCTTCTAGTACATCTTCAGTTAGTATACCGAACTTTTCAGTCACATCATTAACATCATGCGTTATTGGAGTTGAAGCAGGTTCATCTTCTATGGAAAAAGCTTGAAATTCATCTTTAATTGTATTCACAAGTAGATCAGCGATTTCAAATATTGCAGAAAAACTAAAAAATTCCACTCCGGCCTCACTTAAGAGATCCACTAGCCTATCCTGATTAAGCTTGTTTTGAGAGAGAGAAGCGGTATTTATTTGTCTATCATTCTGGAAAAAATTCAGTACGTACCGATCTCTGCTTTCTCTAATCTCAACTTCTACCCCAGAAGTAGAGGGAAGCTCTATCCGAACCAGTTTTTCGTTTCGGGTTGCCATAATTACTCGTTCATCCTATGTAGATAAATGATATATTGTATCTTCTAAAAGATTTTCTAATTCTAAACAAGGCTAATATCTGTATAGGTTTGTTTCTATACAGGTGAGTGTTAAGGTGGACTGTATTAACAAAATTCTTCCATTGGTGATCATTCAGAAGCTCTCTCAACGTAAATTTGCACTAGATTTATAATTGTTTCAACTGATTTCTCCAAGGCGATAACGGGAACAAATTCCTTTTTACTATGAAAATTCATCGCTCCAGAAAATATATTCGGAGTTGGTAGACCACGATAACTTAAATGAGCGCCATCTGTTCCTCCACGTATAGCTTTCTTGATAACAGGAATGCCTGTTCGTTTGATTGCTTCCTCGGCATTCATCATAACTTCAGGGACTTCATCTATCTTATATTTCATGTTTTTGTACGATTCTTTGATAGTTAAATTGATGTGGGAAGAAGGATATTTTTGTTGAATATGATTTGTAAACTCTTCTACATTCCGAATCTTTTGTTTAAGCTGTTCAAAATCAAAATCTCTAATAATAAACTTTAACTTTGCCTCATTAACAGAAGCTGAAGATTCATATGGATGATAATAACCTTTTTTCTTTTCTGTTGTTTCAGGTGACTCATCTATAGGGAAATTTTGAATAATATCAGCTAGAATTCTGATAGCATTTATCATTTTACCTTTAGCATACCCTGGATGACAGTTAAAACCCGTTATCTGTATATCCCCTCCTGCGGCATTAAATGTTTCAGATTCTAAAACTCCCATTTCATCCCCATCAATCGTATATCCAAAATCTGCCATTAAGGAGTCAACATCAAGTCCATCAACACCACGACCTACCTCTTCATCTGGAGTAAACACAATTTTGATAGTTCCGTGTTTTAATTTAGGATCGGCCTTCAATTTTGTTAAAGCAGCCATAATTGCAGCCACTCCGGCTTTATCATCTCCTCCTAACAATGTAGTCCCATCAGATGTTATTATATCACTACCAACGAATTTCAGCAGCGCGGGTGTTTCTTTAGGTGATATTACAAGGTCTAGATTTCCAGGAAGTTGTATGTCACCTCCTTGATAGTTATTAACATTTTGGGGTTTGATATTATCTCCTGCTTCTTCTGGAGAAGTATCCATATGAGCAAAAAAGCAAACTACAGGTACAATCTTGGTAATCTCGGGTGTTAAATTTGATGGTAGAGTTGCAATGACATAACATTCATCGGATACAGTGGCATCCACTATTCCAAGTTCTTTGAGCTCCTGAACAAGTAAATTTGCAAGGTCAAACTGCCGTTTAGTACTTGGAATAGTTTCCTCATCCTCCTTACTAGTTGTGTGGATTGTAACGTATTTTAAAAAGCGTTCTAGAACATCTGATGGCATTATGGGCACCATCTGCAACATGTAAAAGGGAGATTTTATCTTTTTTAGAAATAGAAAAAAGGGAATGAAGGGAGATAAAGGGGTAAGTTAGCTACTACGACCCACTGGGAGATATGGGAGAAGTAAGGAAGCTAATAATCCAATCTCACGATTCTGTGTATACACAACACCGGGACCAGTATAACGAATCACCACTCCTTCTCCACCGAGCATAAAACTCTTCCGACCACCTACTTTTGAAACTTTATGTTGCATGCCTGCTTGATATGCCATCATAACTCCGTTATCCACGACAAACTCCTGATCTGGTTCTAATTCATGTCGTTCAACATATCCATACCCCCCTATCCACACATCCCCGTCAGCTTCAGCCATGATTTTGGTCAGCATTAGACCTTCACCACCCAAAACTCCCTTGAATCCTCCAAATTTCGACGTTACTGCGACACTAGTTGTTCCACAGATATATGCGTCTCGACTAAGAATCCATTCTTCTCCTTGTGCTAAATGAAGGTGAACAATATCCCCTGGAGCTCCATGAGCAAAAGCTACCATTCCTGGTGGAGAACCATCAGGAATCGAAAAAAAGTTTTGGAACATTGATTCGCCAGAAAATTTCCTCTTCAAACCACGCATAACTCCACCAGCTGATTTAGTTTCCATGTTAACATGTCCATCCATGTATACCATGGATCCACCTTCGGCTCGAACTTTTTGACCTGGATTATCTATCGTAATTCGTACCACTGCGAACGCTGGGGCACCAGTCACTTCGTATTTAAGAAATGATTTGTCTTTATCTCTTAACATGATTTTTTCACTCAATTCATACTCAATATTGGTTGTATCTGATTCTCATTACTAGTAATTAATAAGCAATACTAATTCGGAACAAAGATGAAATTTGTTTTAGATCATAAGATCTCAAGGTGTTCTTAGATATTGTATAATTGATGCAAAATCTAGAAATGAGTGAAAACTAATTTCATTCTCACTGCAGATCCTTGCTAAAGCGGAGTCCTTTACAGCATATACAATATCGGCTCTTTTAGCTGCGTGAAAATCCCCACTTCCATCCCCAATGTAAATAACAGAATAACCTTTCACTTGATATTGGATCACAAGATCTTCTTTAAAATTTTTAGAATATTTGTGCTTCAATTTTGGAAAGTCAAACGAAAGTCCCTTTAAATTATATTTAGGAACACCAGAAATAATTGGAATGGGATAGCTGATATCAATTTTACTTAAAAAATGGTCAATAACAAAATCTAGTCCAGCTGACACAATAACCAGTGGAATTTGAAATTTTTCACAAGAAAGCACGAAATTTTTAAAATTCGGTCTGAAAGCGATCTTTCCATCAAGCACATGTATAATATCAGCTTGTGTGACATTTATTGACGAAAACTGCTTAGAAAGGCACTCCTCTAAAGAAATTTCCCCTTTTAACAGCTGATCGTCATATTTTCTCCAATTTCCAGAACCATATCGTTCTAAAATGTATAGAGCACTATCTTTGAGGATAATAGTTCCATCGAAATCCGAAAGGATTATTTGCTTCATTGGAATCTAAAACAATTTTCATAAGTGATTCAGTCAAAGGGAGCTCTTTTACCAGCTAAATAGTCTTTGTGATGATCCTTAACTAACATTAAGAAAAACAGTCCAATAATATATATTACACCAAGAACGATGAATCCTACACGATACGAAGTTGGTATACTTCCAGTTATCTCCTGAGTAATTGATAATACTGCTGCAAAAATGGACATACCTATAGCACTGCCACCTTTACTGACTAATTTGCTAAACCCGAAGTATTGTCCCACTTTATCTTCAGGGGCTAATTCAATTACCATCTGTCTATTGGCGACCCAAGTTGAACCTTGAGCTCCACCAATAATTAATGCTGCAATAAATAGTAAAACAAGCCAAACTCCACCTAAGCTAGGATCATTTGTATCAGCTAAAACCGCTATTACAAGGGTGAATAAGTATCCTACTCCTACTATAAGGAATGCCATTTTAGGCCCCTGTTTATCAGATACTGGACCAATTGCTAAGGTCAATACGCTGGCTCCGATAACCCCTACGAAAATTAGTATAAGGGGCATTGTACCTGAGAGTCCCCAAGCATCCTCTGCTGCAGGTAGCATGTATGCAATAATTGTATTAACTACATCTACCGTTAAAATCCAACCAATCATGAAAAATAACATATCGCGATAAGTAACTACTTCTCTGGTCGTTATTTTTAGTTCAGAAAACGCACTCTTTACTACACTACTAGTGGAGTGAGTTTCTTTCTTCGTTCTTTCAGTTACCCAGAGAAAAGGTATTGCTGTAATAAGAAAAGCAAGTGCGCAAATTAACCACATCCACTGAAACTCACCTAAAACAATCTGGTCAAAGGAAATAGGTATTCCTCCTTCTTCAATTGGAGCGCTTAATGGGACTCCATCCTCTCGTAATGGAGTATGATCTAGTATTCCGACAAATGGCAATATAAATAGAATTGCAATAGCAATAAATGATCCTACATATCCAATAGCCACTCCAGTTGCTGAAACTTTACCAATTTCATCTTCGGCACAAATATGAGGAATCATGGCATCATAGAATAGGTTCCCCCACTGATAAGTAATATTAGCGATGATAAATAGGAAAAAAGCAATCCAAAAATTAACAAAGAAATAAACAATTCCTGTAGATAGTATACAAAGAACCCCTAAAAGGACAACTTTGCTTTTTCGTTCTCCACTTTTGTCGCTTATAGCTCCCATAAAAGGTATTGTTAAAGCCACAAATATCGTAGATATTGAACCAGCCAATCCAGCAAGGAAATTTGATTCACTCCAGCTTAATCCTTGCTGCATACCAAGTAAAGTAAAAAATTTAATCACTGTTAGGGAAACTATCCCCATAGAAAACACTGTATTGGCCAAATCATACATAGACCATAATAATATGTTCCCGCGGGTTGAACGTTTATTTATAGGAGCTGTAATATTAGCCATGATTAACTCAACTGGTTTGAGCATCGTTAATTGGTTTATTATAAAGTTTTGTAAGGTACTTCTTAGCGATAAATAAAAGAAACATTCAAAGTAGCTCGTTCTAAGCTGGATGTAATAATGACTAATTCTTCACCTATTGAGAAAGTAGTTCCCTCTCAAGGTCATTCGTCAATGTATGTAATGCACAAATTTTTTGGACGAAAACAAGAACGACTCATACAAGAATATATCAAACACTACACTCATGATTCAGGAGAGATCGTTTTAGATCCATTTTGTGGAAGTGGAGTTACTATTGGAGAAGCCTTGCATTTAGGAAGAAAAGCTATTGGGATTGACATTAATCCTGTTTCAATATTTGTCACGAGAAACACATTGCGCTATATCTCACATATGAGAATAGTAAAAGAATTTAGAGCTATAGAAGCGGATGTAAAAAATGATATTTCGAATCTTTATTCAACAAATTGTCCAAAATGTGGAAATATTATACCTGCAACCTGTTTTTCTTGGCAAGATTCAAAGTTATTCGACAGGCGTTATGTCTGTCCTCAAGACGGAAAAAAAGTAGAAAAGGTACAGTCATTTGATCGCGATAGGTATAATGAAATACAAAATCATTCCATAGACAGTTTTTTTAATTCTAAAGGGCTCTTGAACTATTGGTTTCCTGAAAACCCTCTTTATTATTCAGGTGGGAAAGCCTTCCTTAAAAAAGAGCGGTATGACAACATTGATGATCTTTATACATATAGAAACCTGATTGCACTTGCTAAATTACTTGATCGGATTAAAAAGATCTGTGAATCCGACCTTAGAGAATCATTTCTTTTTGCTTTTTCTAGTTTGGTTCACTTAGCCTCAAAGATGACCCCCGTGCGGCCATCCCGCCCCTTTAGTTCGTCTTGGATTCAACCTAGCTATTGGTACTGCCCCCATTATATGGAATCAAATGTTTGGCAATTATTCGAACGTGCAGTTATGGGAAAGCAAGGATTATATCGGGCTAAAAAGGACTTGAAACTGAAGATAAAACATATAAAAGAAGTAAACAGTATTGAAGAGCTCCACGAAGCAACTCTACCAAGTTTTTTCTTAATAAATTCCAACATCACTCAATTAGAGCTCATTCCTCAAAATTCAGTAGATTTTATTATTACTGATCCTCCATATGGACATTCCATTCAGTATGGGGAACTATTATACCTTTGGGGGGCCTGGATAAACATCCTAGAGGGGTATGATGATATCTTACGTAATGAAATAATCGCTAATTCCAGACAGAACAAAGACCTTGCAATTTACGAGCAGCTTCTCAGACAGGCTTTTCACAAAATATATTCAATATTAAAACGGGAAAAATACTGTACGGTAACATTCCATAATCCAAGTTTGTCAATTCGTAATATCCTATACCGATCCGTAATTCAAACAGGTTTTTTGTTTGAAAGAGTAGTTTATCATCCTCCAGCTCGTGCATCGGCTAAAAGTTTATTTCAACCTGAGGGCTCTCAGCAAGGGGACTATTTTTTCATCTTCAAAAAGCCATTAAAAGAAGAAAAAAGGATTTACCGCCCAATTACAAGCGAAGAGTTGGAAGAATGGATAATAGATATTGTCAAGAATATTCTTATCGCAGAAGGAAAACCACTGCCTTATAATCAACTCCAAAATCAACTTGATCCTTTTTTATACAAGAAATTGTATGAGTCAAATCTTCTTTTAACGTTTAATCCCAACGAAGTCAAAAAAACAATGATGAAGTTTATCGGTACGGAATTCTCGGTAATCGATAACACCTACAAAGAATCACCCTATGAAAAACTTTGGTGGATTAGTAACGACTCCTGATGTTTAACCACGTGAATAAACTAGTCTATCATTTTTCAATAAACCACTATATCAAAATATCCAGAAATTATTAAATAGATAATTATTAATAAACTGTTAATCGTACCTATTATTAAAGATATAAACACCTTCTATTCAGAAGTTCTAATGAAGCTTTAGAATTAGGAAAGGAAATATCATGTCAAATGACCTCAAACAGGTAATAGAGAACTTTAATGAATCAGGATTAAATAAATTGATTGTTAAATTGGATCATGTTGCCTACAGGGTGAAAATGGGAGAACGAATACCAACAATGCGAGCTATGATGAATTTATTACCCTATCGTGAATTTAAGAACTTTAAAATCCTCAGAGCGAATGCCATTACCACATGTATCAAACTTCATGACACTTCGCCTGTAATAGTCATTTCTGAGGGGTTAAATGAAGATTCTATTGTAGAGAAATATTGTCAAAAATATGATTCTCGCGTGCATCATCTGGCATACCTCGTGAAAGACATAGTTAAGGTTGTGGAAATCCAAAAATCTCGTGGTGTGCAATTTACATCTGATGGAGTAATTGGAAGTGAATCAGAAGGAATTAAACAAATTTTCACGATGCCAATAGGAACAACCAATCATATTGTTGAATATATTCAACGATTTGGAGATTTTGATGGCTTTTTTACACCTAATAATGTAGAAAATCTAATGATCTCAACAGCGAAGCTTGGAGAAGCCTGATACTCCTTTTCCAGAATTAAGGATTATATTGCAAATGACAGAACATGAACACTGGGCAATCTTTGTTGAGGGAGAGGAAGTAAAGTGGACATTCGGCGAACCGAGAGACGAATTTCAACAAATTGTTGTAGATTTTCTAAAAGGTCTTGGCACATTCGGAGAGGAGTTATTTGGTGAAGGCATTGCAAGTATAACTTTCGATCTTCCGCAGTACTCAGGAACAAAAACGGCAGAAATTTTTATTGTCTCGCTACATAATCATTTTTATTTCATCATTAGTAATCCAGCGACAACTCTTATGTTAATCTCAGCAAAAGAGGGGATTCCGTTCAATATTAAGGAAATCATGACCGCTGTACTAGTTGGTCAAGCATCAATTCTTTATGCCACGAGTATTGAAGACGCAAACCAGCAAGATCAAGAAAAAATAACCAAGCAGCTCCAAAATATCATCCTTGATATCAATCCATCTTACATTGAAAATAACCAAGTTGAAGTAATTGTTGGAAGATCAGGATCAAATTTTGGAGTTCTATCCTTAGAGGAATGTTTGTTATTTCATTATTATTTAAGAAAAAAGGCAGAAAAAGCTGATTATATTTCTCCAACGAGTTGGTGTTTAATCTCTCATCAAGATGGGGGAGATATTCCCTTTTCTTATGATGTTGAGGATGATGTACTTCTTGGAGGATATTTTGCGGCAATAATTGGATTACTTTCAACATTATTTAACTCTAAGCCTCGATTTCTTGTATTTGGTACTTCTAGTATAAGGAAACTCCGTTTTATCTATGGTAACGAGTTTTTTATGGCAATCGATAAATCTTTCATGCTTGATCTTCTTCTAACACGAAAATTTCAGAAACAGTTCTTTGAAACAGGTTATTCCGTAATAAAGGATATCGCCATTGGGCTCAAAGATCTAATCATTGAAGAGATTGCACAACATAGTGAGGCGAAACTCAGATTATTCTCAGCTGAGGCATTACTCGATCTTTATATTGGTGAAACAACAGAAACAATGAAGTTTTCCTTTGGTGATGATGAAGAAGATTCAGAACTTATACGGGAAGAGCAAATTAATCAATTATTAAGAGTCTGGGGAAGGCTTTTATCAGATTTATGATATTCCTCTACCGTATCGTTATTTTAACTGTATAATTATTCTAAATTAATATCACACGATCCTTGAGTTGTAGATTGAAAAGATTTAGACTTAATGATAACAGATCGAATAAGTTGAGTGAAAGAATTATTTCTGTTCTGTTCAAGCTCATCTAGCTTATGATTCATTTCTTTTAGTGTCTGGTGGATGTGTTTCATTACGTTTGAATCTTGTTTATTTCCCACCCCTAGAAATACAGGTTGTATATTCACAGTCTTATAAAGATGTTCGAAGGTATAATAATCAGTTTTAACTTCATTGAACAAAGTTAAATCTTTATTTTCAAAAATATATATCATTCCTATGGATCCTTGAAATTCTTTCATACGAGAGGTCGGAATTTTGTTTCCTAACTGGATTTGCTTAATATGGAGACGAACGGAAATGCCGCTGACATCCATCTTTATCTCATAACTAGGAGGCGATGTATCATCGCTAGGTTTTAATTCTCTGTAGTTTTGCAACATAGACTCTGCTAGTTTATCAGGGGAACTTACTACTGAAATTTTGAAAGGAAATTCGCTACGCAGCATGATTATTAAGAGAATTTAGTTTTTTAAGAAGAATTTCATTAGAATTACGAATTTAAAGCTTGATAATTCGAAACACTAACAGCACTGCTTGGACTTCTCAGGTAGATGTAGCAATTTACGAACCTTCTTCCGTACCACACTAGAAACACAACCACATCCAAGTGGATGAGCTAGTATTGCATCTCTTGGACATTGTAATGCACATGCCCCACATTCTATACATCGTTCTTCATTAACGATCTCAGCCTTTTTATCATTAGTTAAAATTATTATTTGATGTGGACAGACATCTAGACACCAAGCACATCCATTACACCTCTCAATAAATATAACAGCTACCATCTCTATCACATTTCAAAATAATAAGTGTTTAATATCTGAACTAACCAACGGAATAAATATCGCAATAAGGCAAAGAATCAATGCCGGTACCATGAACAGAGTCAGATCGCTTTCAACATCTAAGTGATTAGTAAAAGGGGTGTTCCCAGCAAGATCTAGAATTATGAATAAACTCACTACAGTAACCAAAGCGACCCAGAAAATTAAGCTATACAAAGATATGATCTTTATCTGAGTTATCAGATAAAATAAAACCACAATTGAGTTGATTATTGCTACTGAAAGGCCCTTTTTAAAGAAAGAAGATGTGAAGTTAAAAATTGGGTAACCCCAAATAAATAGCATATTAATAATCCAACCGAGGATAAACAGCTGAAATACAACAGAAAACCAAAAAGATGTCAATGGAATCTCTATAGCCGCTAAAATACCAAGAATCAGTAACAAAGGGAGGAAAAGAACACAACTAATAAAGAACGCATGTTGTATTCCCATTAGAGTTCTAAATGCTAAGTTAAACTCAACCATCGCTGTTTTAGATTTTTTTGTGAATGATTCTAGAAATGTATTAACATTTTTGATATCTACGGGGCCAAAAACTGGTTTCCAACCTGCTTTAGACAATTCCTTTCGATCTACTCCTGTTGCTGATAATTGAGGTAATATTATGGTAGAATGATCAATCATTTCTTTGACATCAAATAACCTAATTGCGTCTAATATTTGTGTATGTGTAAAATGGCCTCCCCCTGCAGCACACCACACATTTATTCCATTTGAATCTACTATTAATAGAAAGCAATCAATAGTCTCCTTGTGAAGAAGTTTAAATACAGAATCTACCGTCCAATAGTAATTTGCAGTTACCAGAACTGGTGAATTTCTTCGTGGATTCCCAATCCGATATAAGCCAGGAGGTACGCTCTTTCTTGTCAATATTCCATTGACGATACAATAAGCAGTTTTTAATTGTGAATATGATCCTAAAATAGCTTTAACGGATGGAAGCTCTTCAGATATGGCTGAGTCTTCAACTTTCTTAGTGATTTCGAATAACTTGATTGTTTTCTTTTGAAATTGAAGTGTACTTTCAAAAAAGGGATCGATTTTAGTCTCTACTTTCTTTACAGGGTTTGTGGAGGGGATGTCCTTAAAAATCGAAACTTGCGCACGAATAAAATTTCTAATCGAAAAACCTATCTTGGATATTCCTGAACTAGGGGCGGTATCGGTAACCAGAAAGCAAATTCCTTCCTGTTTTAGTAAAAGGGATATTTGTTTCAGGAATAATGTTTGTTGAAGAGGAGACATTTCAGATAAAGCAAATGTGGAGATAATGAAATCAAATGATCCAGATTCTTGAAGTTGTTCGAATATAGGAAGAGCAAGGAAGTTACCAATGATGAACTCCAAGTCTATATTCTCTTTTCCCGCAGTTATTCTTGCATGGTTGATCATCTCTTCAGAAACATCAATTGCAGTTACTTCTAACCCCTGTTTAGCTATATCAATCGCTAATCGTCCTGTTCCACTCCCAATTTCAAGAACACGTCCCTGTTCCCCAATTCTGGTCTTTATCAACTCATAAATATGTTCAACTTCAGGGAATCTCTTTTTAAACTCCCAATCGTATGTCTTTGGATCTTTCTCCAATACTTTCATGTAAACTAAAGACATAATGAAACAATTCTTGAAAAACTTGTTAGGTTTTAAAATTGTTCGTCAGTCTGATTAATTAGTGGAAATATATAAGAAATCTAATCAAGCAACATAACAATCGCCAAAAACTTCATTCCATATTCTTAATGGTGTTATATCGAAAACAATTTACTACGTGGTCATTAACCATACCTATGGATTGCATATACGCATAACAGATCGTCGGACCAATAAAATTAAAACCACGTTTTTTCAGATCCTTGCTTATTCTTACTGAAAGAGGTGTTGATGCTGGGATTTCGGAAAGCGAAACAAATTGGTTATGGATGGGTTTATGATCAATAAACGACCAGATATATTTGTTAAATGAACCAAATTCGTTTTGTACTTCAATGAATCTCTGTGCATTATTTATTGCGCTCTTGACCTTCAATTTATTACGTATAATAGCTTCATTCACAATTAAATGATCGAAATCTTTGTCTGAAAATTGAGCTACTTTATTAATGTCAAAATTCACGAAAGCTTTACGATAACCTTCTCGTCGTTTTAAGATAGTAGCCCAGCTCAAACCAGCCTGTGCTCCTTCTAAAATTAACAATTCAAATAGCTCTCGATCATCATGAACTGGTACTCCCCACTCCTCATCATGATAATTTCGCATTTGTGGTTCCTCACCCGCCCATTCACATCGTTGTTTCTTCTTACTCAACCTGTTGCACCTGTTAATACAGAGAATTCAGTATAGGTTTCTTCATAATATTAGTCTCCCACGGTTGCCATTATCCCTCAACCACTAATTCTACCTACACCAGTATAGTGGATTATTACTCATTAGAGGTAAATAAATAGAATCTAGATAATCTTCTTAATGACATCTATAGTGAAGTCAGAATTTGTTTAAGCACAAGTAGGTGAACCTATGAGTGATTTTTTCAGTTTAACTACAAATATTAACAAAGAAGCGCGAGATCTTCTTGTTCTTGGAATTTCATGGGATAAGTCATCCTCTTACAGATTTGGTGCTATACAAGGTCCGAATTATATTAGAAACGCTACATCATCAAAGATTTACAACACTTTTACAGAGACAGGAATTGAATTATCCCAACGATGGAAAATTAATGATCTTGGAAACATAGACACAAAAGATAAGAATTTTAGCGAGATCATCAGCAGTATTAGTGACCAGATAGAAAAACATAGGACCGAAGAACCAATAATGTTCTTAGGGGGTGACCACTTAATCACTTATCTTTGCTTACATGCAATAAACCCAAAAAATACGGGTATAATTTACTTTGATGCTCATCCTGATCTTTATGATACCTATGAAGGTAGCAAATATTCCCATGCATGTGTATTACGAAGAGTTTTAGAGTATACGGAGATTAAATCTCAAAATATTGTTCAAGTTGGCATTAGAGCTGCAACAAAAGAACAAATTGATTTTGCAAACGAAAAAGGAATTTTAATTGTCACAAGAAAGGAAGTCCTTCGCCTTGGAATAGAGAATTTGGAGAAAAAAATTAAGGAAAGAACGGGCCATTTAGATCAAATTTACCTTTCCATCGATTTAGATGTTCTTGATCCTGCATATGCTCCCGGTGTAGGAAATCCTGAACCAGCGGGACTATCAACTTCCAATGTTGTAGACTTAATACATGAATTAGCAGGATTACCAATTAAATTCTTTGATATAGTCGAAATTAACCCTAAACATGATAAATCTGGTATTACTGGATATGCTGCAGCTAAGATTATCAAGGAAATATTTGGAATAGTTTCTTGACAACCTAAGTTTATCAACCAAATAAGACTGATTGCGTGGAAAATGTAGTGCCCATTCCCTTAAAAATCAACTTGAAGATTGAGTATTCTCTAGATAATGGATGTGTTAATCGACAAACTGTGATTTTAATAAAGAAAAAAACTGAATCAACCTTACACATTACCCTTAAACTCCTCGCCTATCTCTATTTCTACAAGATGAATAGAAAACTCATTATAGAGCCTAAGTTTCGATATCGAAGATTTAAACCTGATTTGGTGGCTTTCAGAAATCCAGAAATTCCCCACGAAATGAAACCTGAGATTGACATTTGGATAGAATGTAAGAAAGTAAAATTATCAAAATTAATGAAACTTGCACGATCTTTACCCTCAACTAAAATTTATTGGTTTCATCTAAATCACTATATAAAGAGAAAATTAAAAACTAAAGCATTTTCGGATTCAACGAATGTGAAGCTAATTGGAGTCACGTTAAATAGAATGAATCAAACATTTGTAGAAAGAAGCTTGCTTTCTCAGCACCCTATTTGGCGTGTGCAGCAAACAAAGAACTCACAATTACAAATCAGTATATTAAACTCGAAGATTGATGTAGATTTTCAAGCTATTAATTAATTCCCTCTATTTACTTGGGGAAACAAAAAAAAAGAAGAGAAAGAAATTTATTTCTTTTTACGATTCCTAATTATCCGAAATATTATCCCGATAGTTATTAGTCCTACAGGAAGAGAAAAGCCTGGTGAGAGTGAAGGAACAGTGGAATCGTTTGTTATGGATGAATCACTTTCTGAAGTGGTAGTTTCAGATTCATCACTCGTAGAATCTTCCGAGGAGGCAGTCGTAGTAGAACTGATTAGTGGTTCTGTCGTTTCAGGTTCAGTGGTTGTAGTTTCTGTTCCCGGTGTAGTAGTTGTAGGAGGAGATGTAGTAGTTAGCGGTTCAGTGGTTGTAGATTCTGTTTCATTAACTGCATTAGTAGCAGCAAGGTAGTGATATTCATTAGGGAAGGCATAGGCAATAAGAAGGCCGGAGCTAACTTCATACCAATACGTCCTATTTTCTAGTGTTCTTGATATATTCCACACTACAAAATCACCAACCGGTACCGTAAGGCTAGTCTTATCGATAACCTCATAGCTTTCTATACCGAGTGTTACATTTTGACCGAGAGTTAAATCCGTGACATTGATCCAAATAGGCCACCCCATAATTCCATTCCATAGATACACTCGATCCATCCAAATGAATTTAGAAATAAAGGACTGATCAATGAGAATCCCATCAGTAAACAGATCTACGAAATAATGGGAAGAATTCTCCCCTGTAATCACGACAGTTTCATTGACACCTCCATCCAGTAGATAAACAGCACGAAAACCCACAAAAGGAACGTGGACACCGCCTTGGTAAGAATCCTTACTCAAATCTCCGTTGGTTGCGGTAAGAAAGTGGAAACTAGAACCAGAACGGTATCCAAGCAGAAATCCAGTGTTCACGCCATAATTATAAGAACGACCGTCCGTTGCATTAACTATATAAACTGAATATGTGCCTAACGGGGTGGTGAGGTAATCTACGCTAACAACTTCAAAGGATGAATCACCTACTGTTACTTTTTCTCCTATGGTTAACCCATTAACACTAATCCAGCCTGGCCACCCCATAATTCCTTCCCATAGATACGAATAATCAATCCATACAGCTTTACTAACATAAGAGGTAATGGGAATTGTATCATTTCCATAAATATCTAATATGAAATGGGTAGCATTTTCATTGACAATTTCAAATGTTTCATTATATCCTGTGTCATCCATCCATGTCCCAACCAACCCTACTGATGGAATCTGCACATTTGTTGTAATCTGGGTAATTTTTCCTGTTCCAGACGCAAAAACAGATATAGTAAGAACCAATCCTAAAAAAATATATAATAAATCAGTTTTGCCAGCTGCCATATTTTAATCACTTTGTAGATTTAGGTAAATTTTCCTTAAAAATCTAACCCTATAAAAGTAACAGACATTTGGAGATAGAAATTATTTCCCTATAATATTTAAAAGACAAATATTATCACAAATTATAAACAATTGAGTTTAACTAAATATTTATTAATTTAGACAATTTTTATGTCAAAAGATCAGGAAAATGGTAAGATAATTTGAGAAAGAGATAAGTAAGATTTGGTATGTGATTCTTTCTCCAGAAAATAAACAGAGGGATTTTTTCTCAGATATTCATTTTTCCAGAAGGGCCATAATTTCTTTTATCTTTTCCTTTAATTTATTGGCAGATTTTATTAATAGTAGTTGTTCTTGTTCATTTAGCTTGATTTCCAGAACTTTCTTAACACCATTTTTAGTAATTATTGCGGGTAAACTCAGATACACATCATGAATGTCAAGAAAGCCATTCACTAAGCAGGAAACAGGTAAAATTGCATTTTCATCATTAAAGATAGCCTCGGTGATCCTTACAAGTGCTAAACCGATACCATATGAGGTCTCTCTTTTCTTCTTGATTATCTTTGCACCAGAATCACGTACCTCAATAAAGATTTTATCAAGTTCCTCTTCATGATTACAGATATCACAGTTCTCACAGATAGGACAATAGTCTTTAATCAAGTTACCTCCAACTAGAACTCTACTCCAGACAGGAAATTCTGTTTCACCATGCTCACCTAAGATATAGCCATGAACATTCCGAGGATCAACTTTGCAATGAGCAGCGATGAGATTGCGAAAACGAGCAGTATCTAAAACTGTACCCGCACCGATTACCTCTGATTCAGGTTTATTTGAGATTTTATATGCGGTATAAGATAAAATATCAACAGGATTTGTCACTACCAGAAAAAGAGCTGAAGGAGCATATTTCATGATTTGAGGTATAATTTCTTTGTAAAGGGCGACATTAGCTTTAGTTAATTCTAAGCGTGATTCTCCAGGTTTACGATTTTTTCCTGCAGTAATCACCACGAGATCAGAACCTTGGATATCCTCGTAAGCTCCTACTTCTAATTTAACAGGTGAAGTATATGGAATACCATGGGATAAATCCATGATTTCTCCCTGTACTTTTTGTATATCGATATCTACAACAATAATATGACGTGCAAGCCCTTTAATCATTAAGGCATAAGCATAACGGATCCCAACATTTCCCCCCCCAATGATTGCGACTTTAGGGCTCAGTTTTCGCATAAAGAAAATAAAATTTCAACGCTTATTATCGTTTAGTAATGAAATTAGTAGTAAAAAACCCTTGCTTTTTCTGCAAAACTAGCATCAGTGAGTATATGAGTATCATCAATGAATTGATCTACAGAACCTATAGAGTATTTTACTTTATCCAGGGGGGAGTTTAGTAGCTTTTTTAACTCTACGATTATCTTCTGAACATCAATAACAGTTTGATCACGAGAGTGAAATTGTGCAGGTTTCAAAACAATTTCAGGAGTAATTTGTAGTGAATTTTGATAATCAAGTAGAAGAAGATAGGCGTTGCAAAGAAGTTCCTCCCGTTTTTGCCAACTATTTTGTTTCAAAATAGCAAGTAATGCAGGTTGTAGATGAATGGCAATAGGAATGAAAGAAAACGAGTAGGCAAACCATTTAGGATAAGGAATGTATTTCTTGCTTAAGATAAATGCTAGTCTAATAATACTTCTCACAAGTCGAGCTGCTTCTAGTCTAGATCCTAAATCATCTCCTCTTGTAACAGATCGACCAACGAAAGCGATTTCTTCCGCAATGTGATCCCATTCGGACACTAGTTTATAGTGCCAGACATTGTCAGGATAATAATTGAAGAATTTTCGTACCTTTAGTATTTCCCCGTGGCCATGATGGTACACTTTACCAGATGTTAATTCTAATAGTCTTTGCTCAGGTAAAATGAGCCAATCAATATTCGTTAACTCAGTGGTTTCAATGTTTAAAACCTTCATTAAATAAGCGCTTATGCTGTAGATTTCCACACGATGGTTTACTAGGCCTGAAGATCTTGGTTCTAAGAACTGATTCATGGCGTCTGATGGGTCAGGTTCGCTCCAATGTGTCGAATAACCTCGGATACTATAAGGTAATTTTTGCCGTAGCAGTAAACTTATCTCATTTCTATTCTTTGAGTAGTCTGTTTCTTCTAAGAATAACTGCAGACGGGGCCCCCAGTGATGATCTGAGGATACAGGATCATCGAACTCCAACACCTCGGATCCAGGACCGATCAATGCCGCATCATACCTCAATAAAGGATAATTTTGAGTTAAAATTGGTTTAACTGCTTCTTCAAAAAAAATACGAGATAATTCCAATCCAGGGATAAAGGAAGGTGCCATAAATTAATATTCTCTCCCATTGATTGCCACTTTGGGGCTAAGTCCTTGCATAAGGAGAGGGTTTCCCTCGAGCTTATAATAAATGCTAAACTGTGAAATCCGTTAAAAAAACATCACATTGGATAATAGAATAAGGATACTTCGTAGAGAAGAGAGATTGATATACCCACCGTAAGATTTTGTTAATAGGGATTCACGTAATAGAAAAAAACCTTTTAATAGAGATCAAATATTGTTTTGAACAAATTATTTTGAGCAAATTTTCTAGATAGAATGTGGTTGAGAGAAAAAAATATGAGAAACCCTAAGTCTTTCTTCTTAGTTATTTTCTGTATTCTAGCGTTAATTAGTCCGTATTTCACTATTAGTGAAGCAACCGATTATGCTGGTCATAATTTCAGTGAAGATCACTTTGCTGTTGAAATTGATCTTTACCCAAATGCGGCTAACCCTGATGTAATTTACGATCTTGGATCTGGAGTGGAAGGAACAGATTCAGTCCCTGAAACTGATCTCCAATTCTATATGAATTATGTGAATAGATCTGGGATTGAATTGTCTTATTCAGCCTTAGAAAAATTGGAACAATGGATAACTTTTCGAGATTAATTGCCTCTTGATGTAGTTACCATTCTCGAGGCTCTTGGGGATTCTCTCTTACCAGGTTCATCTGCAGCTCTTGAGTCAAATATATTCCATGTCAATGCAACAGCCCCCTTCCAGCAATTAGTTCAACACTACAATACTCCTTGGGGGACTGAGGCTTTCGTAACAAACAATTTTATGGGATTAATTGCTTATTCCAAAAGTACTGGTGCAGATTCCTTACGAATGGATAGTGGCAATAATCTCTATATGGGATATACGTTTGCAGTTCAAGAATTGGCTGATGCGTTAAACGCTAACTTAGCTCCTCATACTTCCTATCGAATTCCTCACTTTGATTATGAAGCTAGCTTTGAACAAACTGTAACAGGGTATAACTTTGGAATCAATTATACTAATATGTTAGTTTTATGGCAAGATGTTGATGTGGAACTGAGAGGGCCAGATATCCTCAGTGCAGCTGGTTTGCAGCTTCCAGATACTAAAGGTAATATATATGGGCAAGATATTGTGGCTGTTTCAGTTCTTGATCATCTTGCATTTGAATACTCATTTGAGGTAGAAGAGATTGAATTACCAACCACTCCTGCAATTACAATCAATCTAGGAACAGTTGAGACAAAGTATCACATCGGTGAATCAAGTTTCTTTGCGACGATAGGTGATGATGCTGCCTTTATTGCTGCCAACGCAGGGATTTGGGAAGGCTCTCCTTTTATAGAATCCCCCAGCTATACTCTAGATGTTCCTGCTGCTTTACAAGGTATTGATATGAGTACATATGGAAGTTCAGGGATATTTCCGGACAGTGTAAGCATTACTCTACCAGAAATGGCGTTCTATATTGAGAATGATGCCAAACTAAGAATGAGCAGGGCTGATGCCTTTGGTTTGACTGTTATCACTGCCACAAACTGGTTTGATGTAGAGACAGTTAGCAATCCTCAATATGCTACTCACTTAGATGATCCAGAAAATCCAACAATTGACGTTGAAAACAATGGTAATGTATTCTTTTGGACTAGTTTTAAGGATAAGATGACCTACAAACTTAGAGAGTTAGATTTCGCCCCCTTCAACATTGATCCTGACGTAAATCGTGATGTATACGTTACTTTGTTTGATCCAAGTGGTTGGACATTCACCAATGTAGCAAAAGCATATTTTACGGTAGAACTTTCGCTTGCTTGGTCATCTACCGTGTTTGTGGCATCTAAAATAGCACCAAATATCGTACTTCCAGGAGCAGGCCAACACACTGAAGTGGTAAACCAATTCCTTTATTTGACGTTTACAGAATTTCCAGAATGGTACGGTGGAGAAATCTATCATGATCCAACTTATACAGCCATTGCTTGGTCTGATCAACCCCAAGAAAATACTGCCGATTGGGGAGATATTGTCAATGTCCGTCATACATTATATGAAGATAACAATTATAGTGTTGAAGTTCCTGGATATACAAATGTCGAACTAAACAATATCTATCTCTCCATAGAACAAACTGTCCCCCCTGATATACTAGCTTTTTATCCAGAAGCCCGCTCTGCTTTCCTCCTAAAATTTGAAGAAGCGTTAATTGGCATGGCAATCAATCAGGTAAAGAATTTCACTATACTCTCAGAAGAGGCATATGGTGATGGAGATCTCTATTTTCAAGTAGAACTGCTAAGTATTGTATATGATGCTTCTGAACATGTATCCACGACGAACACCACAACATCAACGACCACCACTACAACAAATACAACAACTTCTGAAATTATATCAACCACGGAAAAATCCACAGTTACCACCACAACAGAACCAACAACTCCTACCATCTCTCCAGGCTTTACATATTTGTTACTAGTCCTAGCAGTTTTTCCTGTAATCAGAAAACGGCGAAACCCTTGAAATTGGGGTTTATAACGAGTGTGAAAAAGTTTGTTACCCCATAAGAGATCCCCATTATGAAATAAAATGGGGTACAAAGGATTTTTTCTGATATTCGGTCATCTTGATATTAAATCATTAATACACTCCCAAAAATCATTATAGAATGACGAAAAAATGTGATTTTTTCCGAAAATGAAAAACTCAAATTCGGCGAAGTCTATTCAATACATATAAAGACCCAGAAATCAAAATATTGCCCATCGGTAGCTTGATTTCTAGGCTGGTTCCTCCCATTCATGACCTATCTAGGAGCACTTGTTGAGGAGGAGCAATAATACCCGCTTATCTTCTTAAATTCACCGTTATTTCACGTTTCAGACTGATTTTATACTTGAATATTACAATTCTATATTGTCGACCCGTTTACGAATTAAGGCTTGAAGTTCCTCTAAAGAGTGATTATTATTAGTACTTTTAGAAGGTTTTATTTGACGGAATTTTTCAACTAATTTTTTTTCTTGGGCTGTTACTCTCATAATGAATCTTCTAGGATTTTCAGACGTAAATTTTCCCTGTTGATCTCGTTTCTGAGTACTCATATCTTAATATCCCCATCAAATCCAGGTTACACGGGTATTTCTGGTAATGACGTGTCAACAGGTACTTTTTCTCTTTTATTTAAATACTTCCAAGATTAGTGCTGGAGTGGTGGTTATGGGGGGGGATTGGTGAGCCCATGTGTGCCATAAATGGGAGAGGTCAGTGAAAATGACGAAAAACATTTGGAAAGAGTAAATCATACTTCTAAGAGAGTAGTATCCCGTGTTACACGGGTTGAAAAAGTGTAAAAAATTCTACCTTTCATGTCATCCGTATACGAATCTCAATGAAATTGCTCCTCTGATATGCGAACGAATTTTTCGTAGAGTTTGCATTCATCATCCTAACTCAGTCCGTCTCTGAATTTATCAATACACCTGTGTCTCTCAATGAATGTAACAATTAGAGGAGTATGAAAATCATGTCACATTTTACAAAACTTAAAACAAAGATCACAGACAGAAACTGTCTATTGAAAACCCTTGAAAATCTACAATATGAAGTAGAAGAGAACTCGACGATAAGAGGTTATAATCGAAGAACCCGAAAAGGGGATATTGTTATCAAAACAACTGGAGAATTTGATGTAGGTTTCATTAAAGCGAAAGATTCGTCATATCAAATTTTAGCAGATTGGTATGGCGCAGCAGCAGCGATTGGAAAAAACCGACGGCAATTTGCAAATGAAATCCAGAAGGAATACGCAGTCACCAAAGTTTTGGGTGAACTTAGGAAAAAGGGATATCGCATTAAATCAAGGTATATCAATGAAATTGGGGAAATTAAATTACTAGTTGTTAAACGAGGGTGGGTAGGTCAATGAGTGCTGACAATATAGAATTAGAAATCACTATTGATGAAAAAGGGGATATTTCATATACAGTGAATGGGGTAAAAGGAAAATCCTGTACAGAAACAACCAGATTTCTTGATGAGGCCCTCGGCGAGGTTACAAATAGAGACTTCAAGAGAGATTACTATCAACGTCCAGTAGAGGCCACCACTCGGGTTACAGCTAGACGATAACATATACTGAACATTGGTGACCTCTATGAAAAAGGTTAGTGAGGATCAACAAAAAAAGGTTGATATTTTAATTCGTGCTCGTTACTCTCTCATCTATATCACCACTTGGGAAGAGGAAAGGGTGGCTGTTATGTTGAATACTCTTGCTGTAAAATCAGAGAAACAATTGATCATTTGGAGTACGACAGAAGGGTTTTCGGATTTTCTAGGTAAAAAATTGGATGGGGAAGCAGTGGATCCTTTTGCTGCGTTAACATTCATTACCGATTACCCGAGGCCCGCGATCTTCATGTTAAAAGACTTTCATCCTTTTATGAAAGATCCAGTGGTTATTCGAAAACTTCGTGACCTCAAAATTCACCTTAATAATTTGAAAAAAACATGTATTCTTGTTTCTCCAGTTTTGGAAGTACCAATTGAATTAGAAAAAATGATTAATGTTGTCGACTTTGATTTTCCAACCTTAGAGCTATTGGATACTGTTCTAGAAGGAATTATTGAACCATTAAAAATGAATCCTAGAGTTGATATCAGTTTAACCGAGGAAGAAAGGGAAGCTGTCCTAAAATCAGCTCTTGGACTTACTGTGGATGAGGCAGAAAATGTCTTTGCCAAATCACTTGTCGAAGTAAAACGGTTTGACCCTGCAATTATAATCCAAGAAAAAGAACAAATTATTCGTAAATCAGGAATACTGGAATATTATCATTCTAGCGAACACTTTGATAATATTGGAGGATTAGAACACTTAAAAGAATGGTTAACCATCCGTAATCGAGGCTTTACTGAAAAAGCAAGAGAGTATGGATTACCCTTTCCCTCAGGTCTGATGTTGATTGGCATTCCTGGAACAGGAAAATCGCTTACTGCCCAAGCAGTAGCTTCATTATGGAAATTACCCTTACTACGATTTGATGTAGGAAAGGTGTTTGGAGGAGTTGTTGGTGAGAGTGAACAGAATATTCGGAACGCTATAAAAACAGCTGAATCTGTTTCTCCTTCTATTCTATGGATTGATGAAATAGAGAAAGGATTTGCGGGAGTACAGTCCAGTAATCTTACGGATGCAGGAACAACAAGCAGAGTGTTTGGGACTTTTATTACTTGGCTTCAAGAGAAGAAAAAACCAGTATTTGTAATCGCAACCGCCAATAATGTCCAGCGATTGCCTCCTGAACTCATGAGAAAAGGTAGATTTGATGAAATCTTCTTTTTAGACTTACCTTCCCCAAAGGAACGTGAAGATATCTTCTCTATCCATATTAAGAAAAGAGGGCGTGAAACAGAAAAATTTGATATGAGAACACTGGTTGGGTTAAGTAAAGGCTATTCCGGAGCAGAAATAGAACAAACCCTCATCACAGCTATGTTCGATGCTTTTTCTGAGGATCGTGAAGTCGAAACCACAGATATCATGAATGCCTTGGAAAATATGGTTCCACTATCCCGATTGATGAAGGAAGATATTACGGCATTACGTACCTGGGTTCAGGCACGAGCGCGACTGGCATCAAAAACAGAACAGAAAAAAAAGCCTACCGTTGAAATTGAGATATAAGTAAAAATGTAAATAAGTTTACTAATCAGAAAAGCTAAGAACAATAGTTACAATAACTCAATAAGTCTTTTTCATGTATTAGACTGATGACTGAACTGGTAATCATGATCGGAATTAGAAAAAATATTCTGAACGCTTGAAGCTAATATTCACGAGAGCATTTTCGCCCCTATCTTAATTCTTAAATAAGTCTCAATCATGTGTTTATACACAACCATCCTTAACTAAAAAGAAATTGGAGGATGAACCTATCATGTCAAAATATATTTGCTCTAATTGTGGATCTACCGGAGGCAGTGAGGATCTATTTTGCCAAGAATGTGGATCAAAGTATTCATCACATAAATATTCAACCTATAATGACCCGAAATCTCATGCAAGTGAATACCGAGGATATATTCAAGTGGTTGGAATAGTAGAAGTAATCTTCGGAGTTTTCGCTTTGTTAATTGCTGGTATACTTGGACTCATTGCGGCCTTGATGTCCATGTTTTTCTCTGACCAAACTATGGTTTCAATGCCTGATCTATTTAAGGGAATGTCTTCTGTACCTGCAGGCTCGTTAGAAAACTCTTATGGAATTTTCCTGTTTATCATGCTTGTTCTCGGGTTTGTAGCCATATTTATCCTAATTTATGGCGTTCTAGCAATCATCAACGGCCGTCGCTTAATGAATTATCAGAAAAATGGCCATTCTGGTTCTATCCTCATCAGCGTCCTCAGTCTATTAGCAATGCCAATGGGGACAATATTTGGTATATTTAGTTTGTATGTTCTCACTCGTCCTGAAGTTGACCAGATCTTGTCTTAATCAGTGAATAGAAATCCTCTTTTCACCTATTTTTTTTTAATTTTTTCACATTTATTGCATGTAAAGACTTAGAATCGAATAACCATCTTTTTCATGAACTCTCTCCCTCCCATTTTTTTCCAAAACCCTAGAGATTGGGGATTATTTGTAGCGACTAATAGTTCGATGTGATTCACCTGCTGAGTCATGAACCAAGCTTTTATTGTCTCTAATAATGCCTTACCAACCCCTTGTCGTTTATGGCCTTCTTTCACGGCAATATTATTGACCTGGCCAATTTTTTTCACTTGATATATAGGCGGTTTTTCAATTATCTGACCAACACAGAAACCGACAATCTGTTCGCCGTGTAGCGCAACGTAGATTTTGAAATCATCCTGCTGTAAAATAGTAGTAATATAATTTAGCCATATTTGATCCGCCTCTTTAATAGAAGCAAATATTGAGTCAACCTGTTCATGAAAGCTACTGGATTCAACAAAAATCTTTCGAACCGCGGTGAAATCGTTTTCTGTTATTTCTCGTATACGGACAGCCAAGAGTATCCCATCATTCTTTTCAAGGGACAACGAGAATTCTTTAAAAATATTTGTACATGTGGAAATTCAAGAAGCCAAAAATCATTTGGAATGATCAGATGATGGAAAATTCATTCCATTTGATTATCCATTAGCTTCTGTCTTTCTACTTAGATACCCACTGAGGACAAGAAAGCCTGATAAGGTGGGATATATAATAAAGCGTTCCAGTGTACCCTTCATAAAACCTAAAAATGTTTGAGGATCTTCCACCTCCAAACCAAGATAGGGAAGAAAGAGTATACTTGCGCTGAGAATAACTCCTCCTAAAATTGTCATGGAAACAAGAGTGAACGATTGGTCTATCTTAATTGAAGAAATTAGAAAAATCGCAGCAAATAAAAATACAAAGCCTGTGAAAATTCCGTGAAAAGGAGGACTGTCTTCAGGAAAGATACCAACTCCGATGGCACAAATGGCGGTGAGTAAAAGGAAAAGGGTGGGTACTCGTACTGCATATTCTTTGTAGAAAAAATATGTGCCTAAAAGGACACATAATCCGAGGATAAGCACAGTAGTATTGAAAAGGAATGCTGTTGTACCCACACCTAATGAACTAACATAATAAAGACTAGAATTATAAGAATCTGCAATTCCTTCTGCAATTAACACTGTTATGATAAACTGGAGTGGACCAAAAAAGAGTAAAAATCCAAGAACCTCCCGATTTCCGAGTTTATTAGAAAAATACATTCATAAATCACCTGACGATGATATGAAGATTCCTAATGAGTTCAAAAAAGAAATGATTCCTGCACGTAATATTACCTGGTCTTCTGTAGAAAAGACGATGGAATGAAAGGCTCAAATAATACCATTAGCAATTTTATATCCGTCCACCTGCCATCCCAGAACCTCTTTCATCATTATAGTCGCGGTGGAAATCGGTTATTTCCTGACAATTCGCCTAAAACCATTAATTCCCTTTAGTATTATTCGCATAGAGGTTTTCTGTAACTCAAATTCAGGTATGGTGGGTTTTATCTCTTGCATAATTAACTGATAAACATATTTCATATCATCTAGTTGGTTATTTTGTTCCGCTGTTTCGAAAATTTGCCAAGTCTGGTTAAAAATCGTCTGTGCCTCATCTAATATACTCCTAGCTTCATTATCATAAATTAAACCAAAGTGGGCTAAACTAATGCTGTCATAATCAATTTGTTTTAGTTTTTGAATGGTAGAAGTGAAATCATCTTTATTACAAAAAGGAGGCATAATTGAGGACAGAAAAGCATTATTAGCTACTTTCATACCAAAGGTATCACCGACAAAGAGATTTTTATTTTTCTCGTCAAGGATAGAAATTTGATCTTTTGAATGCCCAGGTGTGCTGTATATCTTCAGTAAAATTCCGTCGAGATCTACTGTATCCCCTTCTTTTAAGGAACCTACATCTTGAATATTCTGAAACCTCTCTTTTGCATGAAATACTTCATTAAAGGATTGATCAGCTAGTAAAGGAATAGCTACCTCAGAGGCTAGCACCTGTACGGATTTTTGCTCTTTCATAGCTTTTTCCCTTAATAAAGGAACACCTTGACAATGATCCCAATGAGAGTGAGTTAATAGGATGTAATCAGGCGGAAAGGCATTTAGTTCTTTTAACTTCTTAATGATACGTGGAGCTCCAGTTGTAGTCCCACTATCAATTAAACATGATTTTCCTGATTCAATCAGATAAACTCCTCCAACCCCAAGAACATCTGAAAAGCCAAAATCGATTAACGTAGTGTCTGGATTTATTTTGCCTGGCTCTCTAATTGCAGTCATATTTGAAATCCTCCATAGCTCATTTTATGAAATTCCTCTAGATTATAACGTTTTTGCGTTTTCATTGTCTCCAGTCAAGAAGACTCGATACGGAGGGTGTTAGAAACCCTTGATATTTAGAATTACTAATGACAAAAAAAAATGGACTACTATTAAATCATCCGTAAGTAGTTCGAACTCCCCGAAAAAGATAAAAAAGAATGGAGATACCGTCTAGACGGTAATCTCAATACTAAGCTTACGCACAAGCTCTTTGTAGCGATTTCTCACTGTAACTTCGGTAACGTGCGCAACTTCACTTATTTCCCGTTGTGTCCGTCGTTCTCCGTTGATTATTCCGCTGATATAGATTGCGGCGGCGGCTAGGCCGGTTGGGTCTTTCCCTGCTGTCAATCCCCCGGCTTTCGCGCGTTTTAGGATTTCTGCGGCTTTTCGTTGACATACTCCTGAGAGTCTTAGTTCTGTTCCAAAGCGCACCAAATAGTCTATTGGGCTGGCTAACGGGATATTTAAGTATAGTTCGCGTAATAAGAGTCGATAACAGCGTCCCAGTTCTTTTTTCGTGATCCGTGATTCTTTTGCGATTTCATCGAGTGTTCTGGGGACTCGTCGTACCCGTGCGGATGCGTAGATCGTTGCTGCCACCATAGCTTCTATGGAGCGTCCGCGCACCAACCGTTTCTCTATGGCTTTTCGATAGATGATCGCGGATGTTTCTTTCACATTTCGTGGGATGCCTAGTTGTGATGCTAGCCGATCCATTTCTGACATTGCGAATGCCAGATTTCGATCCATGGAGCTATGGACTCTTGTCCGTATCTGCCATTTTCGTAATCGGTAGATTTGTGCTCGTCGTGATGCGGTTAGTTTATTTCCGAATGTATCTCGGTTTTCATATCCTATAATGGTTGATAATCCTTTATCATGTACTGAAAATGTGCTTGGCGATCCTACTCGACTTCGTTTATCTCGTTCTTCGCTATTAAATGCTCGCCATTCGGGTCCTTCATCTATTAGTCGTGTTTCCAGTACGTACCCGCATTTTTCACAGATCAATTCGCCTCTATTTTCATCTGCTACGATATCTGTTGATCCACAGTTTTTACATTCGAGGATTTCTTCCTCGTCTTCTACTTGGCCTTTTTTCTGTGGTTTTGCTTTTGCCTCTTTCATAAGTGCCATTCCTGAACGTTCCTTCTCTAACTTGTGATTTTCTGGTCGAGGCGTTAGCATTCCGTATTGGGATTCTCTGCTCTATACGTTAGGGCTCTCTCACTTTAATGCAATAAATAAATGCGAGAATATTCTCTTTCTTGCTAAAACCACGGGGAAAATAAATTGCCACCTAGGGTGAGCGCCTGACCTCAATCACCACTGTACACAATGCCTTTTTCCTTCTTTATAAACCTTTTCGCAAGACTTATATACGATTTCTTCTGTGCCGGGTGCCCTATTTTCCCTTTCCCACCTTGTTTGAAACTTTGCATCTGACTTTATTAAGTAAATCGTTTTTCAGTATAGTTTATTGTGATTTTTGTAATTTATTTCTTTTTTTACTAGAGAAAGTCTTCTGAATTTCATCGAGTTCTCAGTTCTCTATCAGAGAGCTTGAACAAAAAAAAGTAAGAAACAGAGTCGATCTCGACTCTTTCTTCTCCTTCTCCTTCCTTAGTGACAATCTATTTCCTTTCACTGAGAATTCGTTTTTTCGAGAAGACCGTGACAGATATTGCGATTAATCCTCCCTTAGAGGTTATTTCTGATGAACCATTGACAATCAAGAATAAGAAGGGAGCTATCTATGGAATAGCCATTGGAAAAGACACTGGCCATTTTATCGTGTCTACTTATTCCCAAATTTATGCGGTTTTTATTCAGGCCTCCCCGATTCTTCTTTCAATCATCACTAGTATGAGAAATTTAATTCAGTTAGCAGTTCAATTACCTTTTGGTCACTTAAGTGATAAATATGGCAGAAAACCATTTTTAGTGACAGGTCTCTTAATTTCTGCCGTCATGAGCTTTCTTTTTCCTATGATCACTGATCCTATTTTCTTACTGATTGCCATGATCATTTATTCGTTGGCTTTCAGTATCTTTACCCCTTCTTGGATCGCATTCTTGGGTGATTCATCTCATGAGGAAACAAGAGGTTCTTATATTGGTCGTATTACAACGATAACCGTTATTTTTACCATGATAGTCTTTCTTATTTCAGGGTGGCTTATTCCATTTCTTTCAACAGACTATGCGTCTCAGTATCAGATAATTTATCGCATTGGAGGCATTGGATTTCTTACCGCTGGCCTAATTTCTCTCTTCTGGTTACAAGAAACAAACCCCAATGGAAATTCTGAACTCAAATTGCATTCTCACAATCCACCTAATGGTATCTCGGATCGAATGGCGGCTAGATTTTCTTTTCAAAACATTCTGGCTCCGTTTCGAGAAAATCCCACCTTTACTCGTTTTGTATTAATTAGTGCCTTCATGGACTTCAGTATGTCGACTGGTTGGCCTATTTTTGGGTTTATTCGTGAGCGATATACCACTCCAAGTCAATATAGTTTTCTTTGGGCAACGCATATGGCGTTCCAAATCTTTTCCCTGTCTATTGGAGGAAAGTTGATTGACAAATACGGCAAGAAAATTGGATTTAATGGACGTAAAATAATGTTCTTAATACCATTAGTTCTGTTCTTTGCGAGAAATTGGGTAGAATTGGCCATCGGTAACCTTATTGGTGGAATTGGTTACGGGTTGTATTTCATCACCACAACCGCTTATATCATTGACTCTGCTCCTGAAGACTCAAAAGGTAAGTATGTGGGTGCATATCAACTCATTATGGGCCTTGCTACGTTCCTTGGATCTTTGTCTATGGGTGTCCTCGCTGAATTTCTCATTCCTATTCTTGGTAAATGGCCAGCAATTTATACTCTTGTCCTTGTAGTGATGTTGTTACGGATCCTTGGTGGATTAGCCTTTTATTTTGTTGATGAACCTGTTAAACCAAATCTTGAATCCAAGATAAGTTAAATTCCCTCTATTTAGTGGCCAAAGAGTTAAAAAATATAATCGTCTAATGACTCGTAAGTTCATTTCATTTCTGGGTGATTAATTTTGATGTCTGATGATGACCGCAAGAAAGCCTATGATGAAGGATTGATAGTTAAAGAATCCGCTTTGGATTTACTCGGCCATTTCTCTACCGCAGCTGCTATTTTAGCAGGATTTTTCTTAACAGCTTCAATTTTTCTGGTTTCAGTAAATGCTGAAAGAATTGGTTCCAATCAGTATAATTTTTTAGATGAACCAATTGGAGATCAGTTTGGTTTCGTTGATACGATTCGTCAATGGTTACCCGATTCAATTATTACAGATTACTGGCCAAGTCATTATTCTTATATGATCATAATTTTTATTCTCTTGTTTCTTCTTGCTATGTTTTCCTATGCATGCTATATCCAAGCAGGATTATCCCACATGAAAGTTCTTGAAGGAAAAAGCGGCACACTAGACCGTGTCTGGTTTTGGCAGAAATGGGGCTTACGTATTCTAATAATTGAATTATTTGCCGCTTTTATTTGTCTACCTTGGGCTATTCTTCGGTTTGCATTTGAACATGCATTTTCATGGACTTTAATTCTTCTGTCTATTGTCCTTTTGTGTGGTGTTCTTCTTGGTGTGGGGATCAAACTAGTAAAAATCCGAAAGAAAAATTAAGAATCCTTTTTTCCTTGTGATACCAGAGGTATCTGTTTTGGCTTTGAATATTCGGCACCAATTGCTAGGATTTATGTCAATCTCTCATTTTATTCATCATGTGCTATTGTATGCCTTTCCAGCTTTACTTATTCTCATTATTGATGACATTCCTCTCAATTATCTTGAAATGGGTATCTTAGGTTCTCTTCCTTCTTTAATCATGGCCTTTACCTCCCCATTAATTGGTTATTTAGGTAAAAAACCAGTCACAGGATTTTTCATTGTCCTTATGGGAGTCCTTCTTTTTGCTGTTTCCTGTTTTAGTATCACGACAGCCAATGACTTTTTTGGATTATTTATTGGAAATATTATTCTTGGTCTTGGTTGTACAACTTATCATCCTGTAGGATTAGGCGTTTGTGCGAATTCTTTCTCAGAACACAATCGTGGAAAAGCTATGGCTATCAACCATGCAGCAGGTGTCATTGGAACTGCTGTGAGTCCTTTCAGTACCCTAACCCTAGCCATTTTTGTGTTCACATGGCGTTTAACCTTTTTCTTCCTTGGAGTATTTTGTATACTTCTTGTAATATTCCTTATGTTATGGCTTTTTCTTCAAAATCTGGTTTCTCGTTTTGAATCTTTAGTAATAGCGAAGGAAGAGAAGAAACTGGTAACTAATGTATCAAACAACCTTTCAATTCGATCTTCTCCCCATCGAAACTGGATTTTAACTAGTTTAGCACTCATTATTTTAATTAGCGCTTTACGAGGAGGAGTTTACCGATCAATTAGCTATTTTACAACGACCCTACTGAAAAATTTCTATTCTGTGGATGCTTTCTTTGCAGGAGTCTTAACAAGCTTGATCCTTTTATTTGGATCTATCTCTGATATCTATGGTGCTGTCAAGTCAGATCGATTGGGTCCGCGTGGAAGAACGCGGATAATACTTATTTCCGCACTAATCTCTAGTATTGCGATCATGGGACTAATTATAATTACTCTAGGTTTTTCGGAGATTTTGGTTATTATTTTCGGATTTTCTACCTTTGCTGTTGGTTTTTATTTGGCTGGAGGCACTTTACAAGCATTACAGGCTGATTTAGTTCCTGCGAAAGATAGAACCTTTTTTTATTCAATTGTTTTTTCCCTAGGGCTTGTTATTAGCTCTATTTCTCCCACAGTCTTTGGTGCATTACTTGATATGTTCCAGTCCCCAGTTGGTGGATTACTATTTATGCTATCACTGATGATTGCATCTTTTTTTATTACCGCGCTATTTCGACGACGGTTACAATTCGCTGAAAGGAATAATTTATTCTCTCATTGAATTAAATGTAATAACTTGGTCCTCGGGAGCTTTCATCCTCTGATGAGCTTTCTGCTTCCTCAGCTTTGTGAAGTAAGTCATTTTTCTGAACGGCTTCCTCTATGATTCCATCCAAATCTTCATACTTATAATCCAGTGAGAAGAGTTTTGCTAAGTGTTTCAACAGATTTTTGCTGGCTAACGGGTCAGTACCGACAAGCGTTAATTTTCCAAGTAATCCGAAACTTCGTAACCCTTTTTCAGCTGCTAAGGCCGAGAATACACCAACCGCTCCTGTTATTTCTCCTCCCTTTAATGGAGTGATATCATACTCCTCTAACCATTTCATAGTTTCTTCATTATATCCGAATGCAGCAACTTCTGGTCCTTCTTCCAATGCCCTTAATCCACCTAAACACACAACCGTTTCAGCTTTCAGTTCAATGACGAAATCAAGTACTTCGTTTAGTACTTGAATAATACCTATATCGTGAGGTTGTGCATCTCCTGTCAAAATTAATAAGTTCGGAGTCGATTTGGTTATGGCATAAATTTCCATACGAGCTAATTGACCAATCCCCTGTTCATTGTCAATTTGGACAACGGGGGGGAAAAATGAACTGTATATTCGGGCTATTTCAACACCATCATACTGATCGATTAAGAAATTAGCGGCAATCTTCCCAATTAGCCCCATGCCAGGTAACCCTTGGATAACGACAGTAGGGGACTTTATTTTTACTTCTGCTACCTTATGAAAGTAGCTGAAAGAATTTCCATTTGATTTGTTCAATCTTGTGCCTCAGTTATCTGTTTGTCATTTTTATTTTATTGACTAGGTTACGGAAAAACCGTCTTAATTTTCTCAAATGAGTATTCGAGACAGTTACGGCTTTCTCTTTTTATGAAATAAGAATATACCGATGTTAGTAATCAAGAGGAGGGCCATCACGTATACCTTGAGGTGTAATATGGTATACTGCTTCTCGTTCTGCCAGTTCGGGAGAATCAAATATTCGTGCAATACGTGCCGTCCCTCGTGATTTTCGTAACAAAATTCTATGAGTTGGTCTATGACCCCAAGCGAATCCCAATGCAGGTTCTAAATTATTCGCCCCCGAAAATAAATTATCAGGATTACTGAGGATTTGATTAGTTGTGATTATAGCCAAATTGTATGATTCAGCTAATCTTTGGAGGGTTTCTGCATGGGCCATTAGTGTCTGTTGACGCCGTGGAAGATTCTCTTTACCGGGAAATTCAGCACGAAAATGTGAGGCCATAGAATCAATTATTATTAGTCGTATATTATTCTTCTCAAGTATTTTGTCTGCCTTATCTATGAGCTGTATCTGATGATCTGTATTATAGGCTCGACTCACTAAGATATTCTGTAAATATTCACTTGGATCATCTGTGTAGGAATATGCCATCTCTGCTACTCGAGCTGGTGCAAAAGTGTTTTCAGTATCTAAAAATAATGCTTTTCCTGCTAACCCGCCATCCTCCACTGATCTTTGAACGTTTAAACATAACTGGAATGATATCTGAGTTTTTCCTGTCGCAAATGCCCCACTAAACTCCGTTATGGATCCTACTGTTATACCTCCTCCCAATATATCATCTAGAGACTGTGAAGAGGTCGTAATTCTTGGTCTATCTAACTCTTTCTTTAATAATGATGCTGCGGTAGTCGGTTGATTCATCCCGATGATTTTTCGAGCTTGATTGACAGCCCGTTCCGCGGAAGACTTACTTACTTCACAGCGTTTCATTACTTCCGCAGGAGGAGTCGCAGCTAGTGCCATTAAACTGGGAAATTCTTCTTGAAGTCGACCTCGTACCTCTTTTGCTATTGTTAGCTTGGTAAAATCGTTAGTACTGCTCACCATTAATCCTTTCAGTGGAATCAGTTATTATTTTCAAAATTTGAGTATTATGACTCCTAAGATTGAGAAAATTTCTCCGTGGGATATATTAGGTTTTCTCTCTACCGACGTATTTTTCTCAGTAGATAATCAATTATTTTTTGAGCAACGTTTATCTTGGGATTGGCCATTTCAAATGCTTTCCATCCTGGACAGGCGTTTACCTCAAGGATGTAAAACCCATTTTGGGTAGGAAAAAGATCTATTCCAGCTACTTCAATTCCAATTCTTTCTGCTATTTGATGTACTAGCTCTTCGTCTTCAGCCAACAACTGATATGCTTCACAATTAGCTCCAAGGGCAAAATTTGTTCGCCATTCTCCAGTTGGGGCTATTCGTTTCATGCTGCCAATGATCTCCTTTCCTATGTAGATTACTCGGATATCCGCAGACGGAGGAGATGTATGTAGAGGCCCAGATCGAAGATATTCTTGGATCATAATTGGTTCAGAAGATCGCATAAATAGTGATTCAATGATCTCTTCTGCTGTTTTTGGATTAGGCGCTAACATACTTCCACTTCCTCGGGTCGCGTCAGGTAGTTTTATGACCACTGGAAATTTAAAAGCTTTTAACAACTGGTCGGCCTGAAATGAGTTATTAATTAATATAGTTCTAGGTAATTGTACACCTTTTATCTTTGATAACGCCTGATAGCAGCGAAACTTATCTCGTGAAAGAAAAAGAGCCTCTGCTGAAAGAGTACTTGGAATATTCATTAATTCAAAATGCTTCAAACATAATATACCCAAATCTGTTTGAGATCTTCCAATACGTGGAACAATCCCCAAGAGTGGGAGTAAGGATTGGTTCGCAAATCGAGCATCAGCACCTGAAGAACTAATTAATGGAAAAACATATTGTGTTGATAGAAAAACACCAGAGATATCATTTCTTTGGTTGATATCCTTAAGTAATCGTGTTGTTGGGAAATAGTCTTTATTTCTACTTAGGATACCTATTTGTTTGACCACGTAATTCCTCCTAAGATAGCCCCGCTCAGATTCGAACTGAGGTTAGAGAGTATTTCTCCATGGTTCTACGCTTTGTGAACTCGTACTATAGAACTCTCTGTGATGGACCACTACACTACGGGGCTGAAATTAACGAACTGGGCTTGAAAAAGTAAGAATATCATCAATAAGCTCTACGTGTGTAATTAACATTCTTCTGCAGCAGTATCGCTTTAGATCAAATGAATCTAGTAGTTCTGATGCTTCCTTACCAGCTTTCATGCCGTCTAAAAAATCATCATAATAGTGGGCAATAACTTTTCCGCAAGTATAACACCGTATAGGGATCATCATAGTGCTAATTCACCTGTTAAAATCCATCATCGCTCAGGGGTCGTCGACCTCGTGGGGCTCTAAATAATTCTACCCTTAATTGAGCATCTTTTTCTGGTGTTAATTCACCACGTTCTCTAAGAATTTCCTTTGTTAATAACCAGAATATCATGGCTAAGGAATTACGCCCTTTGTTGTTACAAGGAATAGCAAGATCAATATTACTTATTGTGTTATCAGTGTCAACAAGAGAAATAACAGGGATTCCCATTCGATAAGCTTCTTTCAGAGCTTGATGATCGAAGTGAGGATCAGTAATTAATATGCTAGTGGGTTCGATAAAATTATATCTTCCTTTGATGCTTGGATTCGTGAAAATTCCCGGAATAAATCTTCCAGTAATAGGCTCTGCTCCTGTCACTTTGCAGAACATTTCTACAGGATAAATTCCGTATGCCCTGACACTACATGCAGCCACTCGTGACGTATCTTGACGTGCAAGGAATTTTGCTGCAGTACGTATACGATCATCAGTTTTATGGACATCTAAAACGTAAAGCCCATCGTTTCGAGTACGATAGATCGCCCAATCCATGCTTTTCATTCCGCTAGATGTTCCAATGTGGACACCTGCTTTTAAATAATCTTCTAGAGGCGTGAGCAATTCTTCTTCTTGTATAGGGGTTGTCATTTGAAGAAACTCCTTATAATATCAATCCTTTCTGCATTTAAGTGACAGTTAATCCATTAAAAAACGATGTTAAGAAGTTTTGTAGATGTCTTTTACACCTGAAATGATACATTAAAAAAAAACAAATTCTATTGTTTTCTGTTCTGAGTCCGCCCATGTAGCTTTCTTTGACTTTACCATGAGTTTCATAATAATAGCAAGATCCTTAGGTGGAAGGGATGACCAAGACTGATTCATTTTGACCATATCATAAAGTGTGATCATTTCAAATCCGTTTTGGAAGGAATAATTGAAAATTTCCTCGGCAAAAGAATTGAGGGTCTTCCAGTATACCCTAAGTTGTGTTTCGTCTGTATCCCACCATGAGGCATTTTCTTGCTCAATTAAATACTCAGAAATAGCTTTTAACTGTGGAATTGACAGCTTTTTATGAAGTACCCCATTTTGAAATGGGTAGACTAGGCTAACTTCCTGGAGATCGAGTATATGTTGGTTTAACACACGTGCAAATGCAAGTAAGAAATCCCCCCAGGTAAGCAACCACTGCTGTTTTAATTCAGGATCCTCTGGAATCATCCATCGCCATGGCTTTGTAACCCAACCAGGTAAAATCGGTTTTACATTAGGATGAACGGTACCAGGTTTTAGCTCAGCTAATGAAATTCGTTCGGACTTCACAGTTATCGTTTGTTCGACCTTTGATTGCGATTTATGAAACTGGGAATAAGGTAAAGTATTCGTTAAAGGTTTTTGTTTGATTTTTGGAGCTTCTATCTTAGTTGATTTCGGTTTGTCTGCTGTTACTTGCTGAAGTACATCTTCAAGTACATCAACTGAAGTTTTTTTCTTGTCAACCTTTTCCTTTTTTCGTTGTAATTCGGCCATCCATTAACAGCTCATGAATTGGTAAAGATGGATGAGGTTTCTCTACCCTCCAAATTTATCGCGCCATTTATCATATCGCGCAAGCTCATCTGGAGCGACTGAGGGACGAATATGCATCATGGCATTATGAAAATCAACTGCTTTCGGAGCTCGTACTTGTACAGTCATATCGGTTAGGGCCCCTTCTGCATCCAGTTCACGAATCGGTTGCATCAAGGATTCACGACACACTAAAGCAATATCTGCAGCCGTATATCCGCCTGTAATTTCAGCTAATGCTTTAAAATCAACATCTGCACCCATGGGAATCCCTTTTGTATGAATTGAAAACATTACCTCCCTTGCTTCCCTTGCTGGGAGTGTTACATAAACACGACGTTCAAAACGTCTACGCATTGCAGCATCGATATCCCAAGGCGTATTCGTTGCTCCTATAGTGACCAGTAGTTCATCACCAGTAGCAAAACCTTCTACTGCTTGTAATAGTTGTGTTTTCACTCTTCGCATTGCCTCTCCTTCAGAACTCCCGCCTCGTGTTCCTGCCAAAGCATCGATTTCGTCAAAGAAAATTATGGACGGGGCTTCTTCTACTGCTCTTTCATAGAGTTCATTTACGAGCTTTTCTGACTCCCCCAACCATTTACTTATTAAATTCGCTGCACTTACTGAAAAAAAGGTTGATTCCACTTCAGAAGCTACCGCCTTACATAGATAAGTTTTCCCACAACCAGGGGGACCATACATCAAAATTCCTTTCCATGGTTTACGTGCACCTTTGAATAAATCAGGTCGAGACATAGGTAAGATGACGGCTTCTCTTAATGCACGTTTAGCCTCCTCCATTCCTGCAACGTCTTCCCACTTCACGTTTGGTTTCTCTCGAACGATAACACTTGAAATAGCATCGGAAATTTCGTCACTTTTTGGGGATGGAGCGGAAGAAGGGGTCGGGGTTTCAGATGGTTCGATTATTCCTCGAATTTCCTTCACACGCAAAATATATTCCATTGCTTTGTGATAATAGAGATTTTTCATATTTGAATCGTCAGTAAAATTAATGAGTTTTTGTAACTGTTCAGCTGCAGATACATAATATTTGACTGCTTGCTGAGTCTGTCCACTTTGATCCAGCTTATAAGCCAAGCTAGCATTCTTTTTAGCTGCTTCAAATAAAGGAGAACCCATGGTATCACCACGTAAACATACTTACCTACTTAAGAAGAAAAGTGATTTGTAGTCAGCTTTTCTTTATTTTTTCTAGTTCTTTTTGTAATTCTTGGGACCGTATATCGGGAGAAGGAAGACCAAAATCAGCTGTAGCTGCTTTAGACGCGCTTATCTCTCCAAGGATTTTTTCAACCACTTCATCTTCTTCTCCATCGGTTGTCATCATCTCAAATCCTTCATCCATTGCTTCTGTTGCAATATCAACTCGCTCTGTTTCGATTTCCATTTGTTGAAGAACACCTTCAAGCTGTGGAATTTTTAATTCGGCATTCATTGTATGAAGTGTGCGTACGAGTCCTTTCAAATCCTTTCCAATTGCTTGTGTAGCAGCTGCTTGTTCTAACTTAAACTTGATCCCTTTTACCCTGCTAGCCATTTGTTGGCATGCGCGGGCCATATTACGGTTTTTGGCTACATCCTTTGCTAATAGTCTAGCAGTTGACATATCACCATCTTCTATGGATTTCTCAACTTCTTTTAACATATTTTTTTCTTCTTTTAGCAATTTTTTCCGTTGACGTAACATTCGTTTTTCAACCATTCGAAGTCGAACGATCCACTTCCGTGTAGAACTGGCTCCACTTCCTCCACCTTTAAGCCATTGACCAAATTTATCAAAAACCATGTTTATGACCTCAAACCTTCTTCAATCTGTTTCCGCATCTCATCTAATTTCTTTTTGTCTGCTTCACGTTTTTTTCCAGCGGTGTTTTCTGATATTGGGGAACTAGGTGTTGCAGAAACACTTGTTTCACTTGCTGGAAGAGAACCCGATGATAATTCCGCTTCTAATTCCGCCATTTGCATAGATATTCGATCATCTGCTTCAACATCCATTCCGATTTCAGTTATCGAGGTATCTGTAAGAGAGTCCTCCATATCTGAAACCATTTCTATGGAATCCTCTAAGGACATCATTACTTCTTCTGTCCTTTCAGGCGAAGCTGCTTCAACATTGCTATCAATTGCAATTTGTGCCTGCGCTAGTGTCTCTGTTAAAGTAACGTTATCTGCAGAAATATCAAGCGTTTCAATGATACGTTGTAAGTTTGCTATCTTGCTATGAGTGTTCGTTGTCTGGGTCAAATATAGCTCACGTCGCTTCAGAGCTTGTTGAGCTCCAGGTTTGTTCCCAGATTTTAACAGTCGACGTGCTAACTCATATTGCTCATCAGATTGCCTTGAATAGTTTTTTACCTTTATTTCCATTTGATTTATGGTTCTTTTTAACTTCGCTTTTGTTTCAGTTGATGAAGATGGTTTCGATCCCGTTAAAAACCCTTTAAGTCGTTTCACTTGTATTTTCAACTCTCATCTAGCTTATCTGAAATGAGTATCTTCTTTCAGTTAAATATCTTAAGCTAGGTAAACAAGGAGTTCTTCTTAAGACTTACTATAGTGCTCCTCTAAATGTTACCAGAAGAGTATTCAGAGAGAATAGGAGAATGTTTTACACCTTTTTAAGCATAAAATTATTTCTAAATGACTGTATTGTAATGTAAGAGAACTATCCTACACCTGGAAATGATATTAATATGCCATCTAAGGTATTAGATTTGATTGCTACTTTTTTATTGATCAAAACTTCTATAGATCGTTCTACTCGTTCTATTGTCCAAGTTGATTTTTGAACTAATTCAGTCATTGAAAGCTGGCCATTAGCCTGTGCTGCCAACTCAAGTATACGTTGATGATCTTGTGTCAGTTCTGGGTCAATAAACTCGATAATTTTCATTCCTACGAGTGTTCGTATCTGATGAATTAATCCATTCGAAGTTAAAAGTTCCAAAGCGTTATTGACGTCTGAAATAGAAACCACAATTCCTTTACTTTCATCATTAAGTTTCAAGATTAATTCTGATACGCTTAAGATACCCCCTGTATGATTCCGTATCTGTTTACCAATCTCTATAATTCTTAGTCCTAAATAGTTAATATATTCATCATTTCCCTGCAGTCGTGATTTGAATGAAGGTTTTTTACCTACATCATATATTCCAATTGCAAGAGGAAGTCCTAGCTCCTCCCTTAGTTTCATAACCTTCTGGGCTAGGTCGGGATTCTTCTTAATGTCAGATTTATATTGAGATTCTAGCTTCTGAAGTTCTTTGTGTAAATTTCTTATCTTTTTACTCATCTCATTGAGAGACAAGAGGGCCAATTGACTACCCTTTACCTTCATTGCCGCTTCCTGAGTTATTTTCTCTTCTATACGTCTAAGGCCCATCTTATTGTTCCTCGAGATTTAATTATGTTAAGTTCAATTAGACTTCAAAGTTCTTTATTTATAATTTTTTACAATACGATACTAGAAATCAGAGTAGAGAATTTGTTTATTCTTTTCGTCAAGAAACAGTTCTCTATGGAGAGTAGGAAGATGAAAAATGGGATTTATGAGGAGGATATTGCTTTTTCTGGAAGAATTGGAATTTCAGGTTCTTAGTAAATGATAAATTCAAAATAGCGCTAGAACTTTTCCTCCTCTACTTGTTCCTTTCTTGTCATCTTTCTGTAATGTTATATTTACTTAAAAATCTACATTCATTCTATGATAGATAGGGAACGTCTTTGGGTCTTAGTTCGTCTTCTTCTGAGTCGACGGGTTACTGTTCCTTTTGTGGTTCAGCACTCGTTTCTTCGGAGGTACACAAGTGTTTAGATTGCGGTGCTACTTTTTGTCAACAATGCGCAACACGATCTCTTATGACTGGTTCCCAACTCAAGTGTTCCTGTGGATCACCAAATATTGAAGCATTTGACCACATTAAAAATGGAAAAGCGGACTTATTAGAAGAAATTTTTGTCCTTAAACGATCTCTCAAGCACGTAGGATATCGTCCTGTTATCCTCTTAAAACGAACTGGCCAATTGGAGTCAAGATTACGTTCCTTTCGCAAACAATTTCTCATTCCTGGCAATCTGATTGATAAAATCTTTCTAGAGACAAAGAAAATTGAAAATTTTACTTTGAATGAATTTCAGGAATATGCTTCAAAGCTCCAAAGAATCTACCATAATGTAGTACGTCACCCAATATCGGAGAATTCTTTTCGTAACTCATCTTTGCAAATCTCTCTATTTCAAAAACATATAGCGAGCTTTGATCAGACGGTTGTATCGAAACTTGAAACTATCTCCGCCCTTATAGAACAAGTAGAGAAAAAATGTGATTTATTTGATGAAACGCGAAAACACCTAGCCCGATGTCTCGATATTTTCGTCTTAATCCCAGGTGAATTGGGTATTGGCTATTTTTCAAATTTAGATCTCAATAATGATAGCTTTAGGAAGACTACTATTGATTTAATTATTACAACGGATAGGATTGTATTACTTCAGAAAAAGAGGACTAATGTTTTAAGCCATAAAACTATCATTTGTGATGAATTCTCTCCCAAAGCGCTAATGGATGTACAAAAAAAGAACTCTGGATTTTTAAAGCGGGATAAGCTTTTAATAACTGCTATTAAACGAGATTTTGTCATACAGTCTGATGCTCAAAATCTTATTCGGATATTCAATTCACTGAAGTTGAGTTATCTAGGTCGTCCAAGTGACTTGTATATCAATGAACCATTCCGTGATTGGTCTTCGGAAATTTATCAGGAAAAAATCCTTGCAGCATTAAATTTTCAGAACCATAAAAGTACCCCATCTTCCTCCAATAAGCCTCCAAGTAAGAGTCCAGAGAATATCCCAGATTTTGTTAATGGTTTTTTAGAGGAAAGACTACGAGACTTGCGCATTCATGAACTTGCATCAAAACGAGCCTTACAGGAACTAAAAGAAGGCCGTAAAAAAGTAGCGGGTCGTGAATATTTCGAACTCTTGAAACAATTTGAATTTGAATTAGCGAAAATTGCTGAAGAAAGGACAGAGCTGCTTATAAGAACTGGTAAAACTAATCTTTTATAAGAACGATTCTTATAGATTTTTTAGTTCCCTTCTGAAGTCAGAAAGCCAGCGAGAACCTTGTAATTCTAATTTCTTAATCTCCTTGTTTTTCAATAATTGTCCTGGTTTTTGTTTATCCATCCAGTTAATCCACTGATTTATGTCCTGTGTTACCCAATGATCATTTCCATACATTGGTACTCTAACTAAGATATCGTGAATTTCATCAAGATAGGGTAACACTCGATCAACAGTTGCGATTGATTCTAAATGTAGAAGATCTAGTAATTCAATCGCATTTGCTACAAACTCCGCAGCAATTGTTGGAAGTTTCTTTATGCTTGAATAATCAATTCGACTATAGGCATTATCACCGGCTCCTTCAGTCATTTTGAGTTTTGAAAGACCCGAAGGGAAAAGTTGGCTAATTCCTTCTTCTTCAATAAATCTATCAACATCAAAATTATACTGTTCTAACTCTGCACGTGTTTCTATAATACTAGTTAGAAGGGTTCTATGCTGTTTATGATATGTACTCGAATCGATCTCTCCACGATCATAAGTACGTGAAATTAAATCGAGAGTCCCAATATTCGCAAATAATCGGGCTTCTAGATCCCATCTGTGTGATAAGTTTTGAGGAAATGACATTGTTTTTACCTAGCTCAAGTATTCTAACTGTTTCCGGAGTAAATAAAGCTCTTTGGTATATTTCTTGTATAAACGTGAATATTCAAAGATTGAGATCTCACCAGCAGTATATCGATCTTCTAATGATGATAGGAGATCAGAAATGGCAATTCGTTCAGATTCTAGCACTTGTTGATCGGTAACTTTCATTCTCAGAGTCTTTGATGACTCCTCGGAGCTCATCATGGACCTAGCTCTTAATCTGGCCAATTCTTCATCCTTTGCAGTTAATTGAGCATTCTTCGCAGTTAATTCTGTACGTAATGCTTTTGTTTCTGCAGCTGATCTAGAATCTCTGTTTTCAATTGCTGGTTCAGTTATTCTCACCATAGTATCGCGTACTGACTTAGCTGTTTCTCCGCGTGGGGTTGGTGGTACACGAGACATGAGATTTTTTAAAGCAATAATCACCTGGTAGAGATGAAATTCCGCTCGCCAATTATCCAGAATCCGTAACTGAATAAATCCATCTTTATCAATATTTGGATGATCCATCCACCCAATTGCAGTTACAACTGGAGGTACATTGGGAAAGTACTCTGGGAGGAAAATCTCAAATGTGAACATATTCCTTCCCCTGTTTGTTGTATAAGTTAATGTTCCTTGCCAACGAACAAGAGATTCTCCTACTGGATTGAATCCCGATGCAGCATTATTAGAATATGTTAATTGTGCCTCTCTCGCTAATATAAAGTCTCTATCCATTAATTTCACCTAAAACTATGGAAATAGGGAGGAAGATTACTTTTCTTCAAGCATACTCCGCTATCATTTTATCTCTTAGTCAGGTTAACATTACTTGCTATGCTTAAAAAATCCTCACAATTAGGAAGAGAAAAAACCCGTAGTACACTGTGATTCGCCTATAATCCCAGAATTTCTCTTAAAGCTCTGAACCACAGTTCATCATTTCTTTACTGATTCAAAAAAGTCCATTACTGCCTCTCCCAATAACTCAAATGCTAAATTGATATTTAAACCTGTTTTCGCACTTGTTGGGAGATAATGAATGTCAAAACCCCTATATTGTTTAGCCACATGAGAGAGTGTACTAGCAAATTTTCTAGCTTTTGCATCAGAAACACCCATTACCCCTTCATCACGTAAATCCGCTTTATTTCCTAATATAATAATAGGAACTGGTCCCCTACCATTAAGTTTCCAAAATTCATTCATCCACCCAACAGTGTTTTGAAAACTCTCAACACGAGTGGTATCAAAAACCACAATAGCTCCCATAGCGGACATATAATAAGCTTTTCGGACTCCTTCAAACCGAGGCTGACCAGCAAGATCCCAAATTAAGTATTTGACTTGCCTTCCACCGGAATATAAAACAGGTGACTCTTTACTTGCTAAATCAGCTCCTATGGTCATCTGATAATCATTCCTGAACCCTTCTCCCAGATATTGTCTTCTAATCGATGTTTTCCCGACTGCACCGTCTCCGATTAGAATTATTTTAAGTGTATGGTGTTCTTTAACAAAAGAAGCTTGAAAACCGTCTATTGTTTTTAGTACTTCTTGTTTAAAGTCAGTACTTGCCCGTAATCGCTCATCGGAGTACCGTTTCATGATCGTAACAATCTGTACTGCGAGTTGTCCGATTCTGTCTCTAGTGATTTGTTTTGTTGTGACAATTGAAATTATGTATTTCTCCTCGATCACAAAGAAATGAATTGTTTGAGATTCCAAGGATAATTCTTCAATGAGTTCCCCAAGTTTATATCGAACGTAATTTTTCATAGCATTTAAAATAAAACTCAAGGAAGTTTGGCAGCTAGCCTTATCTGAGAGACAAATCTCAAATAAAGGACGTCCAGAATCCTTGAAACATGTTAACATTACAATTTCTTCAGTTTTTTGAGAGTGAAATAACCCAAATTGTTCGAATTTCTTCTGTTCTTCCTCCTCTGTTGTATGGGAATGGGAGTAGGCATCTTCTAGAATGTGAAGAAAATCACCACCATCAGTTAGCGCATTTTCTAGATCCACTTGTGCCTTTAAATAGAATTCTTCCATTTCCATGGCGGTAATATCTGATTCTATTTGTTTCTCAAGTATGGAAGTATAATCTGGGCTATCCTGGGGAGAAGACTTCTTATCATCTTCATCCGACATAGTTTATCTCCATTTCAAATTGGGGTCTGATATATTAGAGTCTCAGTTCCTTAAATATTACACCATATTTCCAGAAGGAAAAATGTGAAATCCAATTCGTACCTAGAGTAGATTTATCAAAAATTGAATAAATTCAATTGCTTACTTCCTATTGGGATGAGAAGGGAATAGTTTTAACTGGAAAATTATTAATTCAGAATTTATTCAAATTTAGAAAACATCCAAGGAATTATAATTGCGATACAAAAAGCTATTGGAAAGAATCTGTATTTGTTGTAATATACTCGCACCCCAAAGGCCCAAATAAAAGATCGGACTTGATTCAGCACCTGTTTCGAATAAGTGTGAAAGATTACATTTAAACTTTCTTCCAAATTAATATAAGAATAAGGCGAGTTCTTCTTCATATCATTCTTAGAAATGAAAATAATTATCAATAAGTGAATTTAATTAATCATTATTCCATAATCAGAGAAGTACCAGTCTTTTCGAAGTGATCTCTCGTGAGTGAATCTGAATCAATAGTATGTCCAAACTGTAGTGAAAGAAGTCCAGCTGGATATATTTTGTGTCCCTACTGTGGATTTGATCTGACAAATATACTGCGTCAAAAACAAAGAATAGGTATTACCTTCAGAGAACGATTTTCACGTATATGGAGAAGTCTTTCAGATCCTCGTGATAGTAAAATTTTATTTAACGAGATAGGCGTTAATCCAGACCGGTTAGGAGTCATTATCTTATTGTACTTATTATCGGTTTCTTATGCAACTCGGCTGGGAACTTTTGCTATTAAAGGGAGTAAGTCGTCTTGGCATGATTTCCATTTCATTTACTTTCTCATTTCACCTTGGTTAACAGGAATAGGTTTTCTTATATTGGCATTGTTTGGCTGGATTGCTAGTACACTTGTTATATGGCTAATAGCTAAAACCCTTGGTGGAAAAGCAAGTTTGCGAGATACGTATAGTATTGTAGGCTATTCATTAGGGCCACTTATCACCGCTTCCTTAGTTGTTTCTTTTGTTATTATCATTTTGGGTAGACCCCTCGATGTTACTGACACCTGGCTTTCATCTGGTTATGCCATTTTTGATATGCTCTACCTACCGTTCTTAGCAGTATGTGCTTATCATTGTGGTAATGGTCTCCAATCTGGACATCTACTAAATCCTACCTACTCCTACCTACTTTCAAGCGCAATAGCGAGCAATTTTTTTGCTTTATTTTACCTTATTCCCATTTTTCTTTGAGCAAAACAAACATAGGATATTAAGAATCAAAAGTTACTTGAAACTTCAACGGTTTAGACAAAGAGGGATCTATTACACGAACAATATCTGCAGATTTAAGTACAGTGGATAATTTTTCCTCGGAGGAGTCAATTTTTACCGTTCCATGGATCATGACCATTTCCTTTCCAAGATTGAAAGAATATCGTAACTGAGTTACAAAATCATTGATTTGTTGGTCGAATGCTGATCTAACAGGAATTGCGTTCAGTTGATATTCACTAGAGCACACAAAACAGTTTTCACGCCTTGAAAGTTCGATAGCAGTAAATACTCCAACTGAACCATCCCAAAATAAGTAATCTTTGAGTGGTGATAATTTTAAGAGGATTTTCAACGCTTCTTGAGCCATTAATCCTCCTATCACAAACGATACGCTTGATACTGATGGAATATTCTCTTCTAAAGGTTCTTCTTGACGAATTTCTTTTCTACCCTCCCCAAAAGGAGTACACGCTTTCTGTAATTCTTCTTCTGGGATTAATGATTGACACTCCAAGCATGCATTCTCATGAGGGATTATTACCTGTATATTTCCTAAGAATCCAAACATTCCTCCTGAAACTAATGGAATATTATGTTCAACAATATATGAATTAACCCATCTTCGATCAATGAATGTATCCAACCCTTCTACAATAACAGATACTGATTCCAAGTCAGTTTGTGGAACATCCTGTATCTTCATGTTCAGTGCGGTAATTTTTAACCCGGAATTAATTTTCAATAACTCTCGAGCAGCTACTTCTACTTTAGATTTGCCTATATCATCCATTCGGAATAGTAATTGCCGATTTAAATTACTTATTTCGATTGTGTCAAAGTCAACTAATATTAACTCTCCTACCCCCGCCATTGCTAGTGAAACAGCTGCTACTAATCCTAATGCACCCATCCCCACTATTATAACCTTACCTTCACGAATTTTATCCTGATTCCAATTTTCTATCAAAATTTGTCTATCATAGCGAATAGTTTGGGAATCTTGAGTAAAAGTATTCATTTTTGCTACCCGAATCAAACAAAGCAAGATTTCACGTTCATTTGCTTTGTGTTTTTAACATATCAATAGAGATTTTATATTTCCTTGGAAACAATAACAAAAGAATTCCAAGAGGAAATTGAAAATAGTTTTTAAGAACGGCTCTTTCTTAAGGTAAATGCCCCTTAGATAACAAAATTATCATACAAATGTCTACAAAAGGGGGGGTTAAAAAAAATGATGACTAACGAACCATTCCGCCAGTTGTTCTCGTAATCATATATAATTTATCTAGGTCTTCTATTCCTGCTGACTTTAAGGTCTCGCTCTCATCAAGCTGCTTCCCCTGAAATACAAGAATGACTGAACGAGCAGGAATTCTTTTTTGTTGAGCAACTCGCTCTTTAATTGATGCCAAAGATTCTGTTTTCTCACAGGTGAGTGTAATCTGTCCTCCTCCAATTGCCTGAACTATATTTATCTGCATATTTGATTACCAGCCTTTAAATTATTCACCAAATCAAGTTAACCGTAATTTATCTGTTTTTGAGGATAACTTGTCGATCCCACTTATTTACTTGACCTTTAACTTATAAACGATACGAAAGGGGATTTTGAGAGCCCATAGAATTCTTCTTCTTCTCTGGATAAATAGGAGAATTACACCTATTCCTCATCATCTGCTTCGAGAAATACTATCCCGTCATTTGTGATCTGAAATGTCAATGTTTTAGTAGTATGTTTTGTTCCTCTCATTTTACTGATTCTGAGGATTCTCATCATCTCTCCTCGTACTGACAGCATATCCAGATGAATAATCGAATCGGCAATATACTCTTCTCCAAAGATTGAAGTGCCTGAATTACTTGGTAATTCTGATATTGCTAGTGTGGTTACATTAAGTGAGGCAATATTAGCTAAAAAGCCTGTAGTTATTTTCCTTAAAAAACCCTGATCATTACCATAGTCATAAAATCGAAATGCCGCTAATGGGTCAATAACAATACGTTCAATTTTCTTTTCTTCCACCACTTGACTTATATGGTAAAACACTCTATGTAGGAAGGTTGGCAATGAAGTTTCATCGTATGGCACACCTTCGGCTTCAATGACAAATGGAGTGTCCTCTGTTAAATTAAGACTATCTGGATCCCATAATTCCCAACCTGAAGGGGTAAAATCAAGCATAACAATTTTTTCTGGTTCAACATAGTGATTATGATCAAAAAAAGAAAAATTACTCGCGTCACGACGAATAGCCCATGGAGGTTCCTGCATAGCTACAAGTAGACCATTTTCATTCTTTAATGCTCCTTCTGACAGAAAATGTAACCCGAAAATAGTTTTTCCAGCTCCAGCAGGCCCAATGATCAGATTTGTTGTACCCTTGATAAGGCCGCCTTGTGTAAGCTCATCTAAATAACGAATACCACTAGTTACGCGTATTTTTTCGAACAAGTGTAGCACACATATCCTCTGAGGGGATCTGGTGAAAAATACAACTCCATTACTTATTAGTTGAACTCAATTCAAGGGAACCTAAATCTTATCTTAGAATTGAAAATTAATCCTTAAAATTCATAAAAAAGCTTCAAGCTTAGCTAGATTAGTCTATAAGGATAAATCTTAAATATTTTCATTTGATTTTCAAACTTGGGTTTGCTCAACCACAACTTTGCGATATTTTATCATTTCTTCTACTAGATACTCAAAAGCTGCTTCAAGATTTTCACCACTTCGAACCCCACCAGGATCTGTCGCTACAGTGCCAAAAATTTGATATTCATACTCCTTTAGATGAGCTTCAACGAAAGCTTTGTGAATAAAGTCTGGAGATAATGCTATAGGTAAGTCCTGTTTATTTGCTATTACTAAGATTGGTATCTTGCCAGGTATTAAACGTAATGCTTCATCTAACCACTGTTCATCGTATCTAAAGTTTCTTTGTGAACTATCTACAACAAAAACAATTCCATCAGCAGTACGAACAAAGCGTTCATGATACCGCATATCTAAAAATCTCTTCTGCCCGCCAACATCAATTAAACCCAATAATGTAGATCCAATCTCGACATGAGAGATGCCAAAGGCAATCGTTGGTTTTATATTACCTGGCGCGGGATAACCATGTTCTAAGTAAAAGGCGATGGAGGATTTTCCCACTCCACTTGTACCGAGTAATATTACCGAGAATATGTTTTCAGATGATATTTGCATATGGAAATAAATCCTTTCATTAATGCTAACGTCTGAAATAGAACTCAGACATTAAAGATACTGATGTATGTTGTATCTCCTATACACGGATTAAAAAAGGAATAGAAACTTTAAAAGAGATTCCAAACTAAAATTGAATTTAAGGACTTAGAAAATAAGAATGTTATTTCAATAGAATTTTATGGGTAAATTTCTTAGCTGTATTGAAGCAAGGATATTACTTTTTGTGGATTAAAATGGTTAAAAAATCGCGTGAAATCGAAATTGAATCTTTAAAAACTCCAAAAGGAGACGTACCGACTGTTAAAGGATTGGAAACGGTAATTGATTCAGTCTTTTCTGAATATGGAAAAATAGAAAACAGGTTCGATATGCTTCAACAAAAATTGGAAACTGTTTCAAAAGAAATCACGAGTCAATCAGATCTCATAACCGATCTGAGTAAAAGTTTCTCTGATTTGATTGTAATATTAGGAATTTTAGACCGTAAAATGGAACAACAGCAGTCTATTACAACCAATAACCGACATATTGAAACAATTGATTTATTAACATTGAAAAAGGACTTATCACGGATTCTCAGCAAATTAGAATCGCTAATGACAACCAATGAGAGGTAGACGCACTCTTATGGGACAAATCATTCAGTACAAAATTAAATTCACTCTTGAAGGCTCTAAAAACTGGCAAAAGCGGATGGAGAATTAAAACATGAAAGGGAATCGAATAAAAATAATTTCTCGTCCCATTGGAAACTGGGATCCATTTCAAGTCTCTTCACGGTGTATTATCTGTTGGAAGCCTGTTAAAGATGACGATCCATTAATGGAATGTCCCCACTGTCATAGTAAAGCCCATCAACAACATATGCTACGTTGGTTAGCAAAGAAAAATTATTGTCCTTACTGTAATAAAAAGTGGTAATATGAACGAAATAACACACTTACCTATAGTTCTCCAAGAACTGGTACAGGCACTAGAATATCATTTGGACCAATTAACACCAAATCGTAAAAGAACATTACCTGTTAAGATAAAGAAACAGAATCAAAATACCATTATAACTTGGAATATCTACTCTGAGCCTCAAAAGGAAATTACAGGAATATTCTCTGATTTACAGAAAATAATTTCACGAATTCTGGAACAACCTCTAGATGGTGAGCTCATTTATTCTGAAATTAAGAAGGGGCAAATTTTTGATGCAGGAATTAACGCTTTTTCCATTAAACAAGGATTTACGTGGGATTTATACCTTTACCAACCTGAAATGTTTGTATATGTACGTTTGCTACACGAAACAAATCTTGACGGTAGTAATGATACCTGGATTTCAATTGATATTGACCTAATTGAAAACTCAGCTTGGTTTCTTGATTGAAGGAAGGAATTCAGTTAATACTCCATCGTTTTGAATGAGTTTCGTATTGGGTTCGTCCCTCATCCTCCATTTCCTTTAGAAACGCAGTTGCTGTCGTTGATGCCACTCCTAAATCTTCAAATGGGGATTCCCATGATATTCCAAGTGTATTAAGGTATTCTTCGGCAATGTAATGGATTTTAGCTTCTCCTGCACTTACAAGAATATCATATATTGTATCTTTCGTGTGTTTATGCTCAAAAATCAAATTGTGTAGGTATAAATCAAAAGGATGTGGAACAGGACTCTGGTGAGCTGGACATATTACCTCTGTAGATATATTAGACAACATTTTTAGCAATTTCAACCGTTTCTGAGAACTTCCAGTACCATCAATGAAGAATGAGGCAGCTTGTTCGGGTGCAATATTTCCCTCATCGCCAATAAATGTGCACTTGGCTGAATATGCTTGAATTAGGATAGAATCTTTAGAATGTCCTCCTGTTGATTGTAAAATTAGTTCTTCTGATCCTAAATCAATTGTTTCACTATCACTAATACACGTAATGAGTTCTTCTTTTACTTTCCCAATTTTCGAGAAGAGAGATGATTTCATTGCCAAACTAAATTTCGAAGGATTTGGGAATTGCTTATCCAGTATGTATTTCTGCCCTTCGGTCAGGGCTTTTAATCCTGACTCATGAATTACGATTTGTGGTTTTATCTTTGACAGTGCACTAATACCAGCCCAATGATCAGGATGAGTATGTGTTAGAATTATGTATTTGATATCTGAAGTATCTCTCCCTTCTTTTTTAACATACGAAATTATGTCCTTTCCAACTGATCTCGAGGGTAAATCAATTATTGCTATCTTTTCCCCCATGACCAAATAGCTAGCAAATTCTTCTTTTTGTTTACCTGTTTTCCCTACAATCCGAAATACTCCAGGAGCCCATTCTACGAAGTTCCCCATGATTGTTCACACATTTCACGGTAAAGTGATTTTTTACGTTTAATATCCTCTTAATTTCTTTATTAATGCCTTTCGGTGGAGGAGGTAGGATTTCTGTTTAAGATTTTTTCTACAACAATAAAGGATAATTTTTAAAAAGAATCACTAGAATCAAGATCGTATACGAGAGTCCTTTGAGGGATACCATATTGAACTTAGACGAATTAATCGAACATGGTTTTATTCCTGTAATTGATCCTACTACACCTGATTCACTTGCAGGCCAAGGAGCAAACGCGTTTCTTGCTGAATACGGAGGAGTGGTTGAAGAAGTAGCGCTTGTTTGCAAGAAAGAGGATGGATTGGTGACTTTTCGAAGTGGAGCAGCGCCTAGTGATCGGAATTATGAAAATTTCTTTACTGATTTTACAGAATTAGCGAATGACCTTGGTATGAAAACCCATGCTTTTTCCTATGCCTTTGGTGATTCATATCTCGGATCGGATCCGAATTATTCAATTGGTCGCTCTGATGGCACTCTAATGACTACATATGTCGACCCCAGTATGGAGGGGTACTGGAAACATCTGAGCCAAATATCTCGTGAGGTGGCCCGTAAACCCATTCGATCATTAGTTCTCCAAGAATTTCTCTTCCCGAGACAGGAATTTTCATTTTCAAAAAGAGCAGTTCGTAAGTTTGCGGAATTATCAGGTGTAAGTCTTGATACCAGCTACCTCGATATCCAGAAGGACCCTTCTATTCAACGAATGTTTGAAGATTGGCGTGTTGATCTTATCAGTAGAGCATTTCGTCAAACAGTCGAGAATGCAAGAAGCGAGCGACCTAGCTTAGATATTGGCATGGTTGTCCCAGTTGATCCTGAAACTGAATGGCAAGAAGGATTTATACGTCATTATGGGATAAATCTGGATAGAATTATAGAAATTTGTGGATATGTAATATATCATATCATGCCTTATTCTCCCATGTATCCAGAACCTGGTACACCGAGTTGGGATGCTTTAACTCATGCACTTCGTAGTTCAACTCTCTATGAAGAAAGTGGATATAAAAAAGCATTATTTGTATGGGGATTAGATGCAGAAGATGACACAACTTGGTTAGAGACCTTGAAGCAGGAAGTCAAGGCTGATAAAATCTTTGCGAGACTTGAATATCCTGAAAAATATTCAGTCAAGCGGGAAATTCATCGAGGAGTTTAAATTCCATCTATTTTTGATTCCAGTGGGCATAGCGTCGAATATAATCTAGAACCTGATTCCGAAATACATTCTTGTTCCGTTTCCATTGACGTGCTGCGGTCGCGTTAAGCGGATCATCTGGGTTAGGACTAGTTAAAAGAAATCGAATTGTTTCGACAATCTGTACCAAGCTATAGGCGGGACTCCAATCCTTTCCAAGAACACCTACACACACTTTCTCCCTGAATATATTCACATGCCAAATAGGGGTTTTAAATCGTACCTTAGGTGGTTCAAATGGGTAATTACGCGGAATTTTTATTTCTATTACAAATACACCACCCTCATATAACCCCGAACCAAGAATTTCTCCTTTCCAAAAAGTTAAATCATTATTCACTGATCGGAAGGTAGGTTGTTCCCGAGTTAGTTCTTGAGCTTCAATTGCGAGTCGATCTAACCATTCTTCTTCCGTTAGCATGGTATCTTCACCGAAATTTTTACCTGTATCAAAGGAGAGGCTTCTAATTAATAAGTATAAGTGAATAAAACTCTGACTGTACTTGCAATTATGTATCTATAAAATTAGGTTTATAGGAAAGTTGGTTCTTTAACAAACATAATCTGACGATAACACTTTTATTTATTTTAAAAGGCAATAACTTACGATCATACTCCTCAATATATTAACCTTTCAAAACAGCTACGAATTAGGTGACTCTATTCCATGAGTGAAGCGTATAAAGATATTCTTGAACGGTTTAACAAACTCCAAGAAATTATGGTTCTTGATGACAAGGAATTTCGCAAAAATCCAAAAAAAACAGCCCGAATCGCAAGTATGTTAGTAATGGCGAGCTTGTATTCAAAATTCTCCTTGGATCGTCAATATGCAGTTTTCAAAGCTATGAAACAATCGATGCGTGAAAAAGTTGATAGCTGTAAATCTTTAGGAGATTCAGTTGATGACATTGCAGCTACCTTAGTCTACGCATCAGAAATTAATAAGAGTAAAACAGGATAACTCCGAGCAAACCATCAAAGAGACAAGTAATGGGTACTTTGCTAGAGGAGAACTATTCTTTATCCATTAAAAGTCATTTTTAGCCGAGTTCAACCATTTAACTAGTCATTAGTTTTTTGAAAGCTTTAGTTTTCTTCGATTATTTCTGAAAACAAATAAAATGCATTCGAAAATTCAATTAAAGTAAATTAAGTTATTAAATAAGAGAAACAGTAAGAGGGGGGAGGGAGGGGATCCAGCGCTAATAAAAAACAATGTTTTTTGGCACGCTGAATCCCATCGTATTCTTGTTTTTATACCGATTAAACCTCAAGTGTCTAACTGGTCATGGGAGCTTCCTTTGCAGAACTTTATAATATTTTTTATAAGCTACACGAAAAAAGCCCTTATTCTCTTCGTAGACAAAATACACACTTCTCAGTAGATACTCGACAGTATAAGATTTACATTTTTCTTTTATACACATAACAAAAATTTATCCAATATTGAGTAAAACCTCGAAAGAATTTTAAATGCTCGTTTTTCTGCTCTTTTTGAGGCGAAATAACATGTGGGATTGCCAAATGCTTGAATTACTTTGAAGTCCTTTTTGGTTTCTTTCAAGATAATACCTTAGTTCGCCTTATTAGGGTTGAAGCTTTTCATTCTACTTGCCTATCAACTCCTCCCTTAATTGTACTTAATAATCATTTTCGTAAAAAAACTAGCCATTATTTTGGATGTGTCTCTCCTGGAAGATTTAACTGATAAGAAATTTGTTGTGTGTCCTGCATGGCCATATGTTAACGCCGTTCCCCATCTTGGAACAGTTTTACACCTACTCAGTGCTGATATTTATGTTCGTTACTTGAAGCTCCGCGGAGCAAATGTAATTTCAGCAACTGGTTCGGATTGTCACGGGACACCGATTGAAGTTGCGGCTCTAACTGAAGGAATTTCGCCTGAAGAGCTAGTTAATCGTCATCACATTCAAATTCTAGAGTTACTCCACACATGGAATATTGATCTCAACTATTCAAAAACTGCTAATTCTTTCCATTATCAATGGGTACAGGATTTCTACCGTCGATGTTTCGAAAACGGATTTATATTTAGTAAAGAGATTGACCAATTGTACTGTGAAACAGATAAGCGATTTTTACCAGATCGATTTGTTGAAGGGACTTGTCCGCATTGTAAAACCCCGGGAGCACGAGGTGATCAGTGTGATTCTCCAGCTTGTGGTAAACCACTTCGTCCAGTTGAATTAATCAGTCCTTTATGCAAAATTTGTGGAAAACCTCCAGTGTTTAAGTCCACAACCCAGTGGTATTATAATTTTGGTGCTTTTCAAGAAGAATTGACTGATTTCATACACCGAAATCAAAACTTTCCTGATAATGCACGAAAATTTTCCAACCATATTCTGGAGGAGGGGTTACAAGCAAGAACTTTAACTCGAGATTTAGCATGGGGGATTCCTGCGGGCCCTGCAATACCTGAAGCAGAGGGAAAATCAATTTATGTATGGCTAGAGGCGGTTTTAGGATATGTTTCTGCTTCAGCCGAACTTGGACTACGCTTATACAAAGATCCAGACTATTGGAAGCAATTTTGGCTTGATCAAGATACTCGTACTATTTTCTTTATTGGTAAGGATAATATCTTCTTTCATACTCTCCTTTTTCCAGCACTCCTTTTAGGAACGAAGGATAGCTACGGTGATCCATTTGTTCTCCCCTACAATGTGAGCACTACTGAATTTCTTATATTTGATGATAAAAAATTCAGTAAATCTCGAGGTGTTGGTATCTGGATTGATGAGGCAGCTAAACTTCTACCAACTGATTATTGGAGATATTATTTGGCTGCAACTCGCCCTGAAATTAAAGATACTTCTTTTACATGGCCTGAATTAGAACAACGTGTGAATAGCGATCTCAATGACGTTTTGGGAAATTATATTCATCGAGTTTTTGTTTTACTACACAAATATTTCGAAGGTAAGATTCCTGAATGTCACAGATTAGATGCTACGGATAGAGAATTTGTTTCTGCTATTCACACTGTTCCCGAATCTGTTGCTGATAATTTTGACAATTTTGAATTTAAGAAGGCAACTAGTGCCATAATTGATTTTGCACGAACAGCTAATGGGTATTTGAGTTCAAAAGAACCTTGGAAATTAATAAAAACTGATATTACTGCAGTAGAAACCACTTTATATCTTTGTGTTCAATCAGTTGCTACACTAAGTATTTTGCTATCACCAATCATACCTGATTCGGCCACTAGAATATGGAAAGTGCTTAAACAGAAGGGAAGCGTCCATAATCAGCTTTTAAGTGAGGCAGGAAAACTCAAATTAAATCCTGGTTCTGAAATACTAGAATCCAAACCCCTATTCGCTAAAATTGAGAGAGAAAAGATACAGAAACAACTTGAGGATATTCATAGAAAACAAAGTAAAAAGACAAAAAAGGTGAAAAAATTGCCAGATAGAAGAATTATTCCATTCAAAGATTTTGAAAAACTTGATATCCGAATAGGAACAATTAGAAAAGCCGAAAAAATAACTAAAGCCAAAAATCTCCTTAAGATAAGGGTTGATTTAGGAGAAGAAATTGGAGAAAGACAATTGGTAGCTGGACTCGCATCTTTCCGCAATGCTGAAGAATTGATAGATCAAAAAATTACAGTTATTGTTAATTTAGAACCTGCAACCATTCGTGGTGTTAGATCTGAAGGAATGCTTCTTGCAGCAGTAGAAGGTAAAGATTTAGGATTATTGATTCCTGATAAAGATGTCTCTAATGGGACGAAAGTAAGCTAAAGTTTTTTAATAATCTATTCCTTTCAAGAACTAATTTATCTCATATTTTAGGGATGATTATTATGTCTGAATGGGATTTAGTTCTTTACACAGATGATAAACGAATAAACATCAAGAATAAATTAAAACTTTCTGATAAAACTCTGTCTGCAGCTGGCCAACATGGAAAAGCCACGATTCTCGTTGACCATCAAGGGAAAGAGTGGCTTCTAAAAGTGTTTTCTCACATTATCGACTTTGACGTAAAAAAAGTATCAGACTTGGAAGTAGATATCCAAGATACTCCCGAACGTAGCCGAGATCGTCTTCATTTATGGCGAGCTTTAAACGAGATGACTGCTTCGCGTCTTGGGAGACGATTATATTTAAATGTACCAGAAACACATCTAATTTGTTCTCGGAAAGTTTCCAAATTTGTACTCAAATCTACTACAATCCTTAGAGAGGATGATGTTATAATTTTAGATGAGGAGGAAGATGAAGGGGATTCAGCTGAAGAATTTTATCATTTTTCAGAACGTGAAATTGGATCTTTAACTACTTCAGATCGCTTTGAGGAAGTATTAGCCAAAAAAAGTAATCGTAAGAAAGCCGTTGATGTCTTAGCTCTCCTCCAAGAGAAAATTCCTGATAGTAAGAATATCGATGAATACTTAGATGATCAAAAGGCCGATTTAGATGCTGGTTTTGCTGCAATACAAAGCATTGATGATGCTTATCTTCTATTACCATTTGATATTTGGTTAAATGATCCTGATCGAAATGCTGGTAACTACTTAGTTCAAATGGACAAAAATAAAAAAGCATCACGAATATGGGGAATAGATTATGAAATGTGGTCTTTTGGAAGTGATATCTGGATGGAGGAGGACGATGTAACACAAGGGAGAAGTTATTTAACCGCTATTGTTCATCCTAAAAGCCACATTTTTGATTCTCGTGTAAATCAAACCTTTTATAGAATTCGAATGCTTCCAGATGAGGATATAATCCAAATGACAAAAGCTCCTCAATTGGCATGCAAGTTTTTTGAATATCACATATCTAAAGGTAATCTACATTCTGATGAGAGAGAGAAATTAAAACAGGTTGAAATTAATCTAGAGGAATTTCTTACTGATTCACGTCCACGTTCAGATAAACTGAGTGAAATAATAGCTCGTCAAATCGGCCTACCCAAGGACTTCAAAACTTAAAAATATACCCCGAAAAGCTAAAGGCTTACTTACTCTCTATTGCCAACAATTTCAGAGTTTTTAAGGCCATCATATATTCTTCATTAGTTGGAATTACTAATACTTGAGTTTTAGATTCTAAAGAAGAAATTATTTCTTCTTCCTCTCCATCTGAAGTTTTATTTTTAGAATGATCTAGTAGTATACCCAGACTCCCTAATCCTTTGACGATAGAATTTCGGAAATAAGAAGACCTTTCCCCTATTCCCCCTGTAAATACAATGGCATCTAGACCACCCAAGGCGACAAAATATGCACCAATATATTTTTGTATCCGATAAACTGCCATCTGGATTGCTAATTGTGCTGCAGAGTTTCCTTCTTGGGCATTAATCTGAATCTCCCTCATATCTCTGAATTTACCAGTTATTCCTAGCAAGCCACTCTTAGTGTTGAGTTCTTGATCTATTTGGTCGACTGACATTTTCTGTGATCGCATCATAGCAAGTATAAGACCTGGATCGATATCCCCTGAACGTGTCCCCATAATAAGGCCTTCGAGAGGAGTTAAGCCCATGCTTGTATCAATAGACTCACCATTGCGCACAGCAGTTATTGATGCTCCATTTCCAAGATGTAATACAATTATCCGTCGACTATTCTCCAATCCTAGAATTTCAATAGTTCTACTTGTTACAAATTCAACGGAAGTACCATGAAAACCATATCTTCTAAAGGATTTTTCTATATGCCATTTTGCTGGGATTGCATAACGAAAAGCATACTCTGGAATAGTATTATGAAAAGATGTATCAAATATTGCTACATGTGGAATATCTGGAAGCATTTTTTGACAAGCTCGAATTCCTATTAGATTTGCGGGATTATGAAGTGGGGCCAATTCAGAAAGGTTTTCTATTTCAGATTCAACCTTTGTGTCAATGATTACCTCTTTCTGAAATCTTTCTCCTCCATGTACTACCCTATGCGCCACTGCATCAACTTCGTGTAAATTAAAGAAGTTTAATACATAACTTATGGCATCTTCATGGTTATTACACTTTATCTGTTCCTTAATCTCTTTAGCTTCGCTATTATGAGAAATATGAGGATTGGAGAGACCTATTCTTTCCACTAATCCTTTTGCTAAAATTTTACGATTCTCCATTTGGTAAATTGAATATTTTAGAGATGAAGAACCTGAATTAATGGTTAGGATAATCAACCAATACCCTCTAGTACTTACCTGACTTCGTATCAGTCTCTTTAACAATAGCTATCGAGGCAGAAGCTCCAATTCGAGTTGCGCCTGCTTTAATCATGTCTTCTGCAATTTCATGTGTTCTAATCCCTCCAGCAGCCTTTATTCCCATTTCTGGCCCCACAGTCTTTCGCATGAGAGCTATATCCTCGACTAAAGCTCCTGCTGTACTAAACCCTGTTGAGGTTTTTACAAAGTCGGCCCCGCTCAATTTTGTGAATAAGCTACCTTTAACGATTTGTTCTTTTGTTAATAGAGCAGTTTCAAGGATAACTTTAACAATTGCCTTCCCAGCAGCAGCATTTACAACGGCTTCGATATCCTCGCGCACGAGATCGTCATTTCCCGACTTCAACGCTCCAACATTAATAACCATATCTACCTCCTCAGCACCATTTGCTACTGCATCACGGGTTTCTATTGCCTTAACAGTTGGGGTTGTCGCACCTAAAGGAAAACCTATAACAGTACAGACTTTTACCGAACTACCCTTCAAAATTTTAGCAGCTTTTGAAACATTTGTGGGATTTATACAAACTGACGCAAATTTGTAATTAGCTGCTTCTTCACACAACTGCTTAATTTCATCCTCTGTTGCATCTGCTCGTAAATTAGTATGATCAATATATTGAGCTAGGTCCATGTCATAACCATTGATTCCAGTCTCCGAAGTTATTCTTGCTGCTCCTCCATTGACTAATGCTTTGACAGCAACTTGTGATTTTCCATCTAAGCCAATATCTTTTCCTGCAGTTCCAACCGTATATGAGCGCTCAGGTGTTGTTGGAGTATAAGGGGAAGGTTGTTGGTCTGATAAACTATGGATATTTACCATAGTTATTCCCATTGATGTCAACTGATCAATAATTCCTTCAATACGTCGAATCATAATAGGTGGTACTTGTTCTTTTTCAATTTGACAGCAGTAAATGGAATTATGAGCAGCAATTACAGGTTTTCCGTACATTAAACCAAAAACTAGTGTAATAGTTCCTAGAGAATCAGCATTTAACAGTGCAACTTTTGCTGCTGTATTTAAGGATAGTATAGGTACATAAATAACATCAACCCGTCCCAAAATATCGTCAAAATACTCTTCAGAAAATTCTGTGATAATTGTTGCTCCTTCGGAGACTTTTCTAATATCGGGTATCCCGATTAATTTTATTGCTGCATGTGTCATAACGACGTAAGTATGTGTATACGCTTTAGATATGATTTCGATTTGTCGCATGACTTCCTGTATTTCTTTATTTCCTCCACAAAGTAAAATTAATGCTGATTTTCCAGATGAAATGGTATAATTAAGATTCTTCTTGGAAGACTGTATATTTAGATTGGTTTGTTTGACCGGGGAGAGATCCTCTTGATTTAATTTTCTCATCACTTCTTCAGTTATTTTTTGAATCATCTCATTACTCATTTCCTACACCTTCACTTATCTATTTATAATTCACTATTCTTACCGTCTACTTGGACGTAATCAACAACACCTATTATCAACGCATCGACTGCTGCTTGATTATCTTTCATTATATTCCGAATAGAATTTCCTTCTCGAATAATGAGAACACAATCCCCTATACCAGCTCTTGCTACATCTATCGCGATAAATGATGGTTCAGTAAATTGTCCTTTCATATCTATCGGACGGACTACCAAAATTTTTCCATTTTCATGACTTCTAGTCTTTACCGGAGCGACAACATTGCCGATAACCTTAGCAAGAATCATTCTGATTCACTTCCTTTTGAAGTAGGTTGTTTTTCTTTAATTTTTCTTGTCTTTTTTGTCCTAGTTGCTTTTGATCTAGGTTTTGTTCTAGTCCTTGATTTAGGTATTGGTTTCGTTATCTCTTCTACTTCTGTTGGTATTATCTTAGTTTTAGGGATAGGTTTGGCCGTAGTTTCTACTGGAATTTCGTCAGATTTTATTTCGGGAATTTCGTCAAGAGGTTTAATTGTTGGTGGAGGTGATTTCCTCGTTTGTATCTTCTGTGGCTTCCGTTTTGCGCTTTTCGTAACGTAATATTCCTCTACATATCCGACAATACACTCATCGATTGGAACTAGTTCTTTTGGAAATACAATTGCCGCTTCTTTTTTACTGACAACATAGACGATATCTCCTGGACCAGCTGTTTCAATTCCGTCTGCTGCAACATATGGATTTCCAAGAGGTTGTAGGTTATCGTCTAAACCTTGAACCACTAAAAGCCTTAAAGTATTGAGACCCGGGTCTTTTGTTGTAGCAACTACATTTCCTATTACTTTACCAAGTTTCATAAGATCACGCTGATTTTAGATATTTCAATTCAATCTCAGTAATTTTATTCACTCTTGTTTCATGTCTTCCCCCACCAAAGTGAGTAGTTAACCAAATCTTCACAATATTCTGCGCTATCCCAGGACCAATAACTCTAGCCCCTAAAGTTAGGATATTGGAATTATTATGTTCGCGAGCAGAATTGGCAGTAAATTCGTCAGTACACGGAGTTGCTCTTATACCTTTGATTTTATTTGCCACAATTGCACTAGCAACACCTGTTCCATCAATAAGAATTCCAAAAGATTCCAACGAGACAGCTACTGTTTGTGCTACTAATAAAGCGATGTCAGGATAATCAACAGGGTCTGTAGAATAGCACCCATAATCTGAAACTTCGTATCCCAAACCTTTAAGAAATTTCATTAAATCATTCTTAAGATGAAACCCACCATGATCGGATCCAATTATTATTTTCTTCATCTGACTTCAGCTTGTTTAAACTATTTTTATAGGAGAGTTTTTACTAAATCTGGATGAGGAGCGGGAATTATTGCCATAGATAATATTAATCCTTCACCTTTTACGCGATTAACACCAGCATCTACAGCTGCTCGCACTGCACCGACTTCTCCTGTTAAGACTACGAAAGCCTTTCCACCTATGGCACGACTCATCCGAATTTCGATTAGTCGTACTTGTGCACTTTTAACAGCCTCATCGCCAACCATAATAGCTGTTGGAGCAGAATAAGTTTCAACCACTCCTATTGCCCCCACTTTATCGATACCAGTTGACCCTGCAATTGCTGGAAAGACTTCTGGATGAATATTTGGTATTACTGTATAATTTACTAGTGTTTCTCCAGCAATTTCACTTCCAGCAAGTAAGGAGCTTTTAACAGCTGCAACGGCTCCTTGAATAATTATGAGATATTTCCCAGGGCATACTGGTGATGCAAATAATAGCTTTACATCTGCAGTTTTGACTATTGTATCTGCACTCAATATACCACGAGCTATTACATTTGTTTCTAGAACTCCTATTGCACGCATCTGATTTTACCTCTAAGATTGTTAACAGAGATGAAAGTAGTGAATATTAGCTGCTCGTTCTGCAGCTAATCTTACACTCATCCTTTCTTGGGAAGAATGCTCTCGACTTCATCATGAGGACGGGGGATTACATGTGCTGAAGCTAACTCACCAATTTTTCGCGCAGCAACTGCACCAGCTTCAACGGAAGCTTTAACTGCACCTACATCACCTCTAACCATCACAGTGACATAACCGCCTCCAATAACTTCACGTCCCAATAAATGAACGTTCGCAGCTTTCACCATTGCATCAGCTGCTTCAATAGACGCAACTAATCCTTTTGTTTCTATTAATCCAAGTGCTTCTTTAGCCATTTTTATTTCACCATTTGTATGTTTCTTATTTTGTTTTTTCAATGACAATTTCTTGTCCAATATGTCGGATAATTCCACTTATACTAGCGTGAATTACCGCGCCAAGTGACCCATCAGGAATCTTTCCAATGAGTACGCCTTTTTTTACCGTTTCTCCTACCTTCACGATGGGAATAGCAGGATCACCGATATGTTGTTTGAGAGGTATTGAAACTTCTCGAATCTGTAATTTCCGCTTTCGAATTGGACACTCATTGTCATAATTGAGTAAATCCAACCTAGACATTAATCTCTTTACAGGTAGTTTTCGATATTCCCTCTCAGGATGAATCGATAAGACTTTTCGATTATGAGTATTTTTTAATCCCTCTACTCTCAACTGACCTTTGACTTCTGTCATCATTTTACAAGGATCTAAGCCCATGGGACAGCCATAATATGTACATGCACCACATTCCACACAGAGGAATGTTCCTGTCATATACTCGGGTCTCTCTGGAGCTCCCCATGCAATCCCTCGCATGACCTTATCGGGATATAATTGATGACCTAGGAGAAATCGTGGGCATACTTCTGTGCACAACTGGCAGCGTATGCAAGCTGCCTTGGTAACAATGACCTTTGAGGAGATACGTTCATTTTTCATTCGAATAACAAAATGATCCTCTGGTAAAACGATTACTCCTGAAGTTAACTTTGTTATAGGCTTTTTAGGGTCAATAAGACTTCCCATCATTGGTCCATTAATCAATACTTCAAAATTATCGATCGTTGCTCCACCTGCTGCTTTGATAGTATCCAAGATCGAGGTACCAATTGGGAAATCCATAGTTACAGGTTTTTTTACTGCACCTGTGACAGTAACATATCGTGAAACTATCGATTTTCCTTCAGAGGCATCAGCAAGATTTATTAATGTATAAACATTATTCACCACAGCCCCTATATCGAGAGGAAGTCCACTTTCAGGAATTGTCTTTCCTAAAGCTTCATAAACGAGAACGTGCTCATCTCCAGCAGGATATACATCCTCTAATAGAAAAATCTCTAGACGCGAATCAGTTTTGATAGCTTGCTTTACCTTTTTAATTGCAGACTTATATTTTCTTTTTATAGCAATGATACCTCTTTTTGCCCCTGTGGCTTTCATCCCTAGTTGTAATCCAGTTATCAACTTTTCTGGATATTTCTGCATTAATTGTTGATCAACTCTTAAGAGAGGTTCACATTCAGCCGCATTGACAATGTAAGTATCTACCTTCGCAGAAAGTTTCACATGGGTAGGAAAACCAGCTCCACCTGCTCCGACTATACCGGAACTGCGTGCCATCTCTGCGATATCAGAACTCAACTAAGTCTGCCTCTTTTCATTATCCTAAATTATTCTAAACGCGTCTACAAGCACACATCTTCTCTGACGTGTAAATGTTTTTGCCGATGTAAGTCCTTCACCTGTAGGACCAGCTATCGTCATTGTAGTATACCCCTCTCCTCCAAAACCGATCCCTGCAAGCGAAGGAGCATTTTTCACAAAAATTGTTGTTTCAATATTTTTTGCCACAAGACTCATATTTCCTACAGAATCACTCCACATCATAGCTGTATGCTTAAATCCATGTTCTGCCTTTTTCGCTTTTTGTAAAGCTTCTTCTATTGTTTTGACTCGTACTATTGGTAAAACAGGCATTAGCATTTCTGATATTACAAAGGGATGCTCGTCATCAGGAACTTCTGCAATAATTAGTCGTATATTGTCACCAACCTGAATGCCTATTCCCTCAAGAAGAACTTTTGCATCCTTACCTATGAAATCCCTATTAACAATTGGAAATCTTCCCTTTTTCCCTGTGAAGACAAGATTTTCCAATTGTTTTATCTGATCTCCAGTTATTTCATATGCACCATAATGCTTCATTTCGCTTTTCAACCGATCAGTAATGGAATCAAATGCGAAAACTTCTTTTTCTACGAGACAAACAATGTTGTTATCAAAACTTGCTCCCTCTACTATGCCTCTTGCGGCTTTTTGAATATCTGCAGTATCATCAACTATTACAGGAGGATTTCCCGGCCCTGCACATATTGCTTTCTTACCAGATTGCATTGCGGCCTTTACTACTGCGCTTCCACCCGTCACAACAAGACACCGTATCTTCTTATGTTTCATAAGAATTTGAGCTGATTTTATTGAAGGAGAAACTGTTGATGTTAGTACGTTTTCTGGACCTCCAGCTTCAAGAATAGCCCTATTTAATAACCTAACCGCTTCATTACTTGCTCGTTTCGCTGAAGGATGAGGATTAAAAACGACACTATTTCCAGCCGTGACTATTGATATTCCATTATTGATTACTGTAGCAGTTGGATTTGTAGAGGGTGTTATGGAGCCAATTACACCGTATGGAGCCATCTCTACAAGAGTCAATCCCTTATCTCCTGTCCACGTGTTTGGTACCAAATCTTCTAGGCCTGGGGTTTTACGTGCACATAATAGATTTTTTGCAACTTTATCTTCTAATCGACCAAGATTAGTTTCTTGAATTGCTAATTCAGCTAGATAGCGAGAGTGCTTAATCGCTGTTTCGCGCATTGATTGAATAATCTCTTTACGTTCTTCAAGTGAGAGAGCCATTAGCGTAATTTGACTATTCTCTGCCGCTTCAATCGCTTGTTCTATATCCTGAAAGATACCTCCCCCAGCAATCGCGGGGAGATCTTCTAAACCTGAATAGACTTGGTATGCGCGTATTTTTTGCACAACAGTATTGACAATCTTGGCAATTTGTTGTTCATCATATGTCATTTAATTACCTTCGCTTATATGAGATTATATTAATTGAATTACTTAAAATATTATTTTCTATACGTTTCTTTTCCTTTTATTTGAATAAAATCAATTATTGCTTGAATAGTTGCATCAGTTGGACGATCTTTTGTCATTGCAGTTAAACGAGAAGAACTCCCAGTAACAACTAAGACAACTTCATCCTCTCCCGCGCCTACTGCATCGATTGCTACAAATGGAGCACTCTCAGGTTTCAGATCGACCATATCCACTGGTTCGACAATAAGGAGTTTGAAACCTTTAATCCCTTCATCTTTCTCAGTGCTTACTACATTTCCAATGACTTTACATACTTTCATGTTTTTATCACCTAAATCTTTATAATTTTAATATCAAGAGTATTGGCCCTTTCTTGGGCTAAGGGTGTTATGATTGTAGAATGTGGTACAAATATTTCGTGTTTTTTTCCTTTTAAACCTTCCAAATAGTCTTCTGTTATTAAATTTGGCACAGCTGGTGTATGCTTCACAAATTGATCAGCTAAATCTTCAACATTAACCAATCTAAATCCCATTTCTATTAGAAAAGACAATCGTTTACTTAATTCATTCGTTAGCATGCCTGAGGGACCATAATCAAATGTTAAATCTGTTGGAGGAAATGGTGTAACTATATAGACTGGAATTTTAGATAATAATCCTTGGAGTAATAAATTAACAGTTGAATTCGAATCTTCTAAAAGAGTAACTTTGTTTGCGATTTCAAAACTAAAAGCACCATACATGATAGATTCGAGATCATTATAAAAGCTTAAACAGAAATCTCCAGTTGAATTGACAATAATATCCATAGTAGGAATTGAACTGGCTCGTGATGTGAGTTCCAAAGCTTCATTAACTTCTTTTTTAGTCCATATCAGAATATTCATGTTTTTTTGAGCTAACCTGATAAGAGCTTCAAATAAATCTTCCAACCCTTGACCCATATGTGTTAAAATACCCAATACATTATAGGGGCCTAGTTTCTGGTTACTACCGAGAGCGCTCCTTACTTGTTGTGTGACAAGTGATTCGAGTTCTTTCTCTTCCATAACCATTACCTTCTAGTCAATCTCTACCAGGATCTTCCTTTACACTTGGGGTACGCATTCTGAATTTTTCAATGAGTTCAACTGTCACTTCATCTGGCCGTGGAATAACATTGGTTAGTAATCCACAGGAAATTTGACGTAATTGATTTTTTGCTGCGCTGATTGCTTCGTGAACCGCAGCGACTTCTCCTTCAATGATCACTATGACTAAACCACCAGAAACTCGTTTTAATGATATTAAATTCACATCCGCTGCTTTCAATGCCGTGTCCGTGGCTATAATTGCTCCAATACGACCGCATGTTTCCATGAAACCTAAGGCATCCATAATATCACCTGAACGGGGAATATGACTCCTTTTCAAAATCTGAAATGATCGTTCCCATATCTCCTGTTTTCAATGCGAGGGCATTACCCTCATCTAGATCTAAATGTAGTTCCAAAGTGTAATCAGGATGAACTCTAGTCATAGCTTCATCTAATATACCAGCACGTGTTCCAGAAAATTTAATCGCAACCATTTGCTTATCAGACATGTTTAGTTTCTGTGCTTCCTTTGGTGACATATGAATGTGTCGTGCGGCGCATATAACTCCCTTTTCTAAATTGATTGCTCCTTTCGGTCCGATGACATGAATTCCAGGAGTCCCCTCCAAGTCACCTGATTGACGTGTGGGTGGATTGATTCCTAGAACATATCCATCACTACGAGAAATTTCGATTTGAGTTTCATTTCTGAAAGGACCCAGGACTCTAACTCCATAGATTGCTCGTTTTGGACCAATTAGATCAACTACCTCTTCGCAAGCAAATTCTTTTGGTTGTGACAAGGAATTAATTGGATGTAAATCACTTTTTTCTCCAAAAAGTCTATGAAAATCGTCTTTCTTCAAATGAATATGTCGTGCAGATAATGAAACTGGGATTAAATGACCATCGAGAATTTTAGTGAGTTCCTGAGTAATTAATCTTCTTATTAAGTTATTATCATTAGCTGTTGCATTTCTCTGAGTTATTGGTGTGAATTCACAGCCTAAAGGTCCACAATATCTCCCTATGTAGTCAGCTGAAGGCCGATAAATCACAGGTTTAACGGTGGGTGTTTCTGGATATTTCTCTTCTAAAATATGTGCAGCCCATCCAGCTACTCTAGACGTAGTAAAAATTGGAGTGAAAAGCTCTACAGGAATATTAAGACTTGTATAAACTGTAGCACCGTACAAATCTACATTTGGATATATACTCCTATTTTTCCGTTTTTTAAATTCAGCTTGAGTTATTTCAACCATCTTATTTGTTGTATCATACATCCATTGAGCTAATCCACCTTGTTTTTTCACCAATTCTGAAGCCATTTCCTTTAGAATCTTAGCTCTCGGATCCATTGTCTTATAAATTGCATGACCCATTCCCATAACTCGTTTACCATCATCAAAACGGTTCTTTACCCATTCTTCAATATTTGACATCTTTTTTATTTCTAAAAGACTTTCATAAACAAGATGATTCGCCCCTCCATGATATTTCCCAGATAATGAACCAATTGCTCCTGAAATTGAAGCATAGAGATCGGCTCCTGTGGAGGCGATTACTCTGGCAGTAAATGTCGATGCATTGAAAGAATGCTCGGCATGAAGTATTAGCGATACATCAAATATTCTCGCCTCTTCTTTTGTTGGCATTTCTCCATTTAGCATATACAGGAAATTCGCCGCATAAGAAAGATTCTTATTGGGAGATATTGGTTCTTTATTATTCCTAATTCGTTCCCATGCTGTAACAATTATAGGTAATAGAGAAATAATCCTAATAGCAATATTGCGATTAGATTCTTTTGTTTCTTTTTCAACTTCAGTATCATAACCAGCTAAGAGGGCTAGGGATGACTGAAGTACACTCATCGAAGGCGTATTTTTTGTGGTTTTCTGTAGATGAGTAATCAATTCCGCAGGTAGATCTTGATTTGACCTAATTGTGTTTTGAAGAGATTTCAGTTGATCAAAAGAAGGTAAATTTCCAAAAAGAAGTAAGTATACTACTTCTTCGTAAGTTGAATTCTTTGCTAAATCTTTGATATCATAACCTCGGATGAAAAGATTTCCTTTATCTCCTTCAATCAGGCAAATATTTGTGTCCGCAACCTCAACACCACGAAGTCCTGTTGATTTGTGGCTATGTTCTTCAATCATTGTAAGGCCTTTTTATTTCAACTTAGATTTCAGTAGCAAAAGGTGAAACTATCACTCTTTAAATATAATTTTATGAATCGTCTGACGAATCATTAATTCTATTTTATCTCAAACTTCCTGAATGTTAATACCATCAAATCAAGGGAGTTATTTCGTATAATAGATAACCAATAACACTATATAATCGAGGTAAGCTTTTTCTAGATAAATATACTTCACCGAGGTTCACATCTTTGTTGATTAGAGGCTTTTCAGAATATACCAGGTACACATGCGCGGACTGCCATATGAAATGCTGTGCCACTGAGTTTAATCTGCCTCTTTGTAGATCAGAAAAATATCATTTATCTAAAGAATATCCAGAATACCAGTATTACCTGCAATCCACAGAAGATGGGGATATAATTCTTCGTGGGAATTCATGTCCGTTCTTGACCAAGGGAGGACATTGTCAACTTCATACCACATCACTTAAACCTCTCACATGCCTAATTTATCCTTTAATATTTTGGCGATTCAACCAGAGTGATACTCTAGTATCTATTCATCCCTGTCGGGGAAAAGGCTTTCAATGGTACTCAACAAAAAATTCAAACATCACTAATTCCTCCGTTGAACGGCTTCTACTCAAGACTAGCAATCATTTCGACGTGTACTGGGGAGAAGAAATAGATAAAAATAATCCTTACATTAACATTCCCTCATCACGAGTACGGGAGCAAACAGAATTTTATCGTCACACTTCTGAAGACCATTTCTTGATGAAGGCTGTGACAGATGTTACTCTTTCCACTTTTTCTCAATTTTTTCCATCTATACATGAAACAGTTATAGGTATAATAAAGGATGAAGAGATAGGAAAATCTCTCAATTCGGTTCTTAATTGGCTTGTTTGGAGTCCTGTGGGATTGCAACTAGCTATTGAAAATGCACAATTGGTATTTTCTATTGCTGCTCTTTGGCTGATTAAGCAAATAAAAATGGATTTTGATGATAACAATTCATTGTTAAACAATCCAACTTATATTGACCAATTATCTTCTTTTTACGCTAGTTCCATTTTACCCTCCTTTTGGTTCAATATTATAACTCAGACGAAAAACAAACTTCTAAGCCGTTTCGCGAATAAAACATACTTAGTCCTTCAGGGAGAGCTCCCACAGGAAGTTCTGTCTCAATTTTACACTTCTTGAGACAAAGTAAGAACTAGAAAGTAAAACATTAAGAAGGATTTAGAAAAGAGAGTAGAATAACGAAGATTCGTTATACGAGTGAATTATTATGGCAGGTAGTCACGGAAGCCTTACAAAAGCTGGAAAAGTTCGAAATCAGACCCCTAAAGTAGAAGGGCGCAAAAGAAAAGGACTAACACCCATCTTACGCAATAAAAAGAATTATATAAAGAGAATCGTGAGAGATATGCCAGTTGGTCAACCAGAATTTCGTCAAGAAAGACGAAGATAATTTTGTTTGCTCTATTCTCTATATAATTACTTTCAAATTAGCTTTACTTGAAGTAAGGCCGTTTGTTTGTATCTTTTTTACAAAACTTCTTTTACAACTCCATATTTTCCCCGCGAATAAGTAATCATTCCAGGATACCCTTCGGTTTTCCATTTATCATCAATGTGTAGAGCAACGATCCTTGCAAGAAATAAATCATGCGTTCCCAGAGTAATAATTTGTTCTACCTCACATTCCATATTAACAGGACACTCTTTGATGGAAGGAACGCTCACTTTACTACTCTTCTCTCTTGAAAAATTACACTCTTTCCATTTATCGATATCTTTTCCTGACTTAGTTCCACATATTTTTACTTGGGCTAGCAAAGCTTCTGTAGGAAAGTTAATTACAAATTCTTCTGACTCTTTAATTAAAGCATACGAATACCGTTCAGGTCTTACTCCTATTGAGACTATTGGGGGATTTGAACAACACGTACCTGCCCATGAGAGCGTAATTATCGATTCATTTGTGTTTTGTTTCGCTGATACTAAGATAACTGGGTTGGGATAAAAAAATGTATTGATATTTTCCTCATTTTTCATGTGCTAAACTCTTCCTTAATATCGTCATGTGGTATAAACGAAAATTTAACGAGCTATTAAGACAAATATATCAGGATAAAAAATTATGGTGTATTAACCACCCCTATTACAATCTAGGAGTGATTAGTGTTAAAATTCGATTCATTTCTGAATCATTTTTTAATATGATTTCCACATCGTTCGCAAAAACGAGATTCGGGAGAGAGTTGAGCTCCACATTGAGTACAAAATCGAAATTGAGGTAGCTTTTTCTTCGTATCAGTCGATTGGATCTCTTTGTCACTATAATCTGCCCAAACTGACTTATGAGGATCTAAACCCTCCTCTTCTGCAAATTTAAACCATATGGATGTTTCTGTTCTCTTTTTTTTCAAGTCAGCACCTCTAATTGCCACTGATTATGCTGCCACCTTTTGTTGTTTTTCAGGTAAGAAATGCCTCAAGAACTAAAAAAGTCTTACCATTACGGAATTCAAAGATCTATTTCTAGGAATGAAAGAGGAGCTATTTGCATCTGAGCTAGGCCATTTGTCTTTCTTTTGATCTAATTTTCTCGAGAATTTAGTGCCATATTTAGATTTAAATTCAATGGATGTGTAAAAGAACAACCTAGGAACCACAATGGGAATCGTAGAATGGTAAAAAGAGGTGGTAGCGGCTGGAGGATTTGAACCATCCGATCTCGGGGTTTCGCAAGAATTCCTTCTTTATGAGCCCCGCGGGATAACCTAGCTACCCTAAGCCGCTAACCAAATCAAATAAGGAAACTTTCCCTTTTCCGAAGATAAGAATACTAGTTTCGTAAGGTGCTTATTCCGAGTGTTTCCAAGCAATATGATTCTACTAGCAGTTTTCATTTAACCTTTTCTAACGATGATCTGTCTATTTTCCCTCAAAATACCAATATGTGAGGGAGGTCCCCTTTGGTTTTTTCTCATGGTTTCCATCCATCGCTGTCAAATTAAGGTTTGAATATTTAAAGCTGGCTTTCGTCAAATCCGTGTTTGACGACATTTAAAATTATTTTAAAAAGTCAAATTGAGTTTTAAACGTCTCTGTTTGATTATTATACATAGAAATAGTGATAGGAATCATCTTTGGTATTTCACCCATCGGTTACCCCGAACTCAATTACTAGCATCCATATTAAGCGATTAATACGTGTAAACTTAGTTTAGTGACTAAAACACAAACTAAAAATTATATGCCCGAATTTTGGTGGATCGACGAATAAGAAATTTTAAAAAAAAGATAACTAAAGTCTATAATCATAAGTAGCAGAGAAATTGTCTTCAAATTATACAAAAAAACCTGACTAACAATTTTTATCTTCAGATGAGGCAAGTAGATGTCGATCATCCTGACAAATAAAGATATGATAAATGTTGTATTATCTAGTCATCCAAAGTACTTGATCAGTAAGTGTTCCTTAAAACTAATTTTTCTGTATAGTAACAGATTTCTATCGTGTGAAGCCCATAATAAGAAGACCAAGTAATACACAAATGAATCCAGCCATTAAAGTCGGCCAATCTCTCATCTGTCGAGAAATTATTTCATTAGAATAATCACTCGGTCCTTTGGAAGACTTACCCCACTGTGAAGTCATTATTGCGGCACTCGTTGTCCGCTGAGAGGTAAATGCAAATAGGATAAGCACGATGAATCCAGTAAGTGCTATTACTGCAGCTATTGTGAAGATAAATTTCTTAATATTTGTTAAACTTATGAAATTATTGTAATCAGGTGAACTAAATAGCAAAAACACAATAATTGAAATCAAAACATCAGATAACAATAATTTGGTAAGGACCGAAACAACTAACCTTATATTTGATCCAAATTCCTCTTGATTGGGTAGTAAATCCACTTCGGCTCACTTCGCGCTAAGTAGAAATATTTAGTTAATAAATTGTCTGATATTGGAACAAGCTGATTTTATGGGAACGATTTTTGTCTTTAGATGATTTCATTCAAAGAAAAACGCTTTGAATT
>NJBF01000087.1 GCA_003144275.1 Candidatus Heimdallarchaeota archaeon B3_Heim | reverse complement strand
AAAAATTCCTAACTTCTTGGGTCTTATTCACTTGTAACTACGTGAGACGAGTTACCCGTCAAAGGCAAGAGAAGAATGACCCTTTAGACGTGAGAGGTATTAGCGCTGGGGATATCAGCAGTAAGGACGCTTCAAGTAGTCCCAATGAATAGTAACCCTTTTAGTGGTGCTAATCTGCCGGATAGCGGATGTGTGACTCATCCTGTCCAGAACTCTTTTCAAGAGTTGTCTGACAAATCTAGTCATGATAGTGAATGAAGATGGGTAAAAGAAAAGGTAGTAATCAGAGGGGGAATGTAAAAAATCCAATGAATAGCAGTTATAAAGCCGACAGGAACAACAGAGCAAATCAACTGAATCCAACTCACAGGAAATCAAAAAGATAAAATGGAAAGGGAAGAGATTTAGATGGTGAGGATTTTTAGGAATAAAAAAGGGGATAAACGGTTTGGAGACTCAGGAAAATCGGAACCGCGACAGGTAGCAGAAAAAAAAATGGGAAGAAGATTAAGACGGGGGGAAGTCGTCCATTATAAGAAGCGAAATAAAGGTGATAAGCGACGAAAGAAGCTCAGTATGTTTCGCAGTAAAAAACAACATCCTCGGAGTAAAAAGCGCACAGGACGATGGTAGAAGTAAAAAAACTTTTATTAATAGAAAATTGAAAGACCACCAGATCAGAAGTGGGTAAATGAAAGGACTGACCCTTTTCACATTATTCTACTAAAATGTGACAGCAAAAATGAGGGAGAAAGAGGATGAGTTCCCCTAGTCCTCAATTGTCTTTCAATGATTTAAGGGGTCTTCTTCCTGTGTTTTAACCCGATGAGAATCAAGATTCCCAGATTTACGGGAAGAAGAAAACCTGGAAATCCTTTGGCTTTTGTTGTGGTTGTTGAAGTACTATCCAGGTGAATTACTTCTATGGATTGTAAGTCAGGTAGAAACGTATTCAGGATTGGCTGAAAATCAACAGTAATTTGGTCGATAGTGCCAATCTCTAATAGCTTCGCCAGAGAAATAATACTCAGATCGGGATCGTCCATATCTGGGCACTCAATGAATATCAAAGAAAGCTGGTTATAAGCCACTTGAAAATGCTCATCTTCACTTCCCGATTGCCATAAGCCAACGCTGGCGTATGGGTCACCAAGCATCCAGAACAGTAAATTATTTCCAGTAGTGGTACGGAAAAATAACAATGATCCAACATACTGATTTGTATCACCTAACGGGAGCGTAAGTAAGATAAGAACCACCAATGATTCCGTTTCTTCTCTAGCTGGGGCAACAGAAAAATCGTAATCAAGAGTAATCCAGAAACTCGATCCGTTTTGAGTTACTTTTGAAATTGAGACATCAGTATCGAGAAGAATCGCACCAGTAAGAGTAAGGAAGGAAAATGAACCAAATGATAGTAGTACTAATAGAAATACTAATGACACATTCTTTGGTTTCATACTGCTTCACGTCAGTTAGGTGCGTCGATCCAATCATCTTGAGCTTCAATATTACCCTTGGCTGTTCCATCCGCAGCATATTCAGTGTAAGTCCATTTTATGGTTGTATAGGTGAAAGAAACGGTTTCTCTAGGGATTTCGTTGACACTTATGGTTCCATATCCTTGAACAGAAGTGATCTTTACATTGATGAGCTCAATAGTATAAAAATTCAACCCAGTAGGTTCGAAATAAAAACGTAGGATGACCGAGGGAGCAATATTCCCTTTGACACATTTTTCATATAGTTTTGGAGTCGATTTGTCAATTAATTTCATTATCCTAAGGGGAGAATGCTGTTTACCAGTAAGGTCTCCCGTAAGTCGGTCGTACGGATTACTGATACTATGGGAATAGCCAAGTACAGTTATTGAATTTTCACGACCAGCTATTATTGATTCACCATCGACACCCTCATAAAATAGATTCATTGAGATTGAAGTGAAGCTAGGATATTGAGTTTCGAGTGTAGAGGCATTCACATGTTGACCAAAACCGATAATCAACATAGAGAGAGCGGTTATTCCAATAAGTGCCCCGATAAGAACAACCAAACGGGTATTATGTTTAATTTTCATTTTTATCACTTTGTATTTTGATTAATATTATCTAGTGAACGAGCATCATCAATGGATATTGGGATTCTTATGCTTATCGCTTTCGAGTGGGTGTTCGTTTGACACGTTAAGTTTTTGAATAATTGACCTCCGATGACCACCACTATGCATCCTTACTTGCTTAAGAGAATTCTTGAAATTCAGCCAAATAGAAGGGATATCTGGGGAAAAAAGGAACAACTCCTCAAGAAATTAGAGAAAATAAAAGACGCTCACGAGGCTTCAATTAAAATAAAAGAATTAGAGAATAAAAAACAATAAAAAGAAAATTCGACAACACGCCCTCTCTTTGACTCCTGAAGGTTATTACTTCGAAGTAAACGAGAGAACTGCCCATTTCCACACTGTTCTAACAATAGTAGCCCGTGTGCGATTAGTAACAGATAGCTATGAAATATCCGGAGAATTTCTCTAGATAATCCTTTATCTTTTCTCAACCAGTACAAATAGACTCCGTGAACGAGAGCTGGACATGACAAATAAGAATGAATATTTATTGAAAATTAGTATTTTTGGCAATAATACGAAAATAAATTTGAAATTTGGTAGATTGACTGCAGACAATGTATTCGATACAGACTATTTACCGACACACGGAGTAGATATCCCTACCAAGAAAATAGATGTCGACAATAATCAAGTAACGCTCATTTTGGTAATAATTGCAGGAGAGGAATTCTTCGGTAAACAGCGCTCCTCTTATTATCGGGGGTCAGTAGCAGGAATAATCTTGTTTGAGAAAAATGATCGGAAGGCATTCACTAAGGTCACTACATTCCACAAAGAGTTTAAGAAAGTTATATCTAGTCCAATTCCTATTGCGGTGGTGGGTATTAAAGCAGAGACAGAGGCAATTACGACAGAAGAAGGAAAACAGCTAGCAAAGAAATTAAATTCTCACTACTTTGAAACCGAAATCACAGACAATACGCAAATTGAGGAAATATTACGGATATTAGCTAAACAAGTGATATCAAGTGACAAATAATAAAACGACTAATAAGAATTAAAGGCTCTCTCAAGGAGAAACTTCGAAGAAGGCTTTAGATCAGAAAGACGCAACACACACTCATTTGGACTCCTGAAGGCTTTTTCTCAAAAAAAACAAGAGGACTGGCACTTTCCATATTATTCTGAGAATAATAGCCCATGTGCGAGGAGTGAGAGGCCTAAAAAATAACAATCATATCATCTAAATCTTACAATGGCTCCAAAATCTAACCTTGCTGTATCATCTCTTGTCAGGAGGCCCTATGGATGTGAATGGATATTTTTTCGTGATTCCCCTCTAGTTCTTACTGAGCTTAGAAAATTTTAAAGAATTGTTGCTGTTCTGATCTCTAGGATCTAGATGAGTGAGGTTTCATTGATGAAATTAACAGAACATATTATCATTGAAGTAAGTGATACTAAAGACTCAGTTCTTGTCGAAACAACTCCAGGTATTACAAAACTGGATGCTTCAAGTTTAAATAAGGTAATGATGGCATTAAAAACCTTTTATTTCGAAATCAATCCATTATCTCAGCTTCTATGGCAATTTATGAAAGACCATCGGCAGGAAGTATTAGAGAAAATTCTTGGTCATTTTGAATCCGATCCAACGATTTCCGAACGTCTTCAGGGGTATTTAATCCACTTAGAAACCCAAATTACCAGAAATTTATCATTAATTGAAGCTCAAAAAGACAACAAGGATGTTCCTGATGAGGAGGACGAGAATTCCACGAAATATTGGGAATATAAAAGGCAGAGAGTAGCCCAAGCCAAAAGCCAGTGGGTACCAGGTCAAAACCCCAGAGAGTTGATGACTATTTTAGCGCCAAATTTATCAGAAGAATGATTAATTTTTTATTTTGATTAATCGAAGGTTATCCCAAGACGAAGACTGTATAAAGCATCCTGAGAATATACGACAAAAGTGTGACCACCAAACGTACCATAAAACTCAGTAACGCACTCTATTTGACTCCTTAAGGCGTTTTTCTAAGAAAAAACGAGAGGATTGCTAATTTCCACACTATTATTAGAATAGTAGCCCTTGTGCGATGAGTGGTAGTGTGTACTAAACACTACACAAGTCGGAAAACCTCCACTCGTATTTCTTTTAAGAAAGATCCCAGCACTCGTTTGGAAAGTGTGTTTATAGAAAATATCGAGAAGGATTAGCTTTTATTAACAAGCACGGCTATGGTGAATTTACACTAGTTTCATCATAAATAGGTGTTAGGAATGGAAAAACTCCAAAACAATACACCCTATCACAAATGGGTTTCTAATATTACTCCTGAACAGGTTTTCGAGGAAACTATCTCTTTTTATAACGTTAAGATAGTTAACAATAATATTTACTGGTCTGAACTCCGTCCTGCTGAGAATGGTAGGATAGCTATTGTTTGTCGGAGTAAAGAGGGAAGAATTTTTGATATCTTGCCTGAAGAGGTAAATGTTCGAAGTCGGGTTCATGAATATGGGGGTTTTTGTTGGGAAGTAGATGAAGAGTATATCTACTATGTAAATTTTGTGGACCAACGACTTTATAGAAAAAAAATCATAGCAGATGAGGCCCCTATTCCATTAACGCCGGAAAAAAATATAGATGGATCATTGGGTAAGTATGCTGCTCCACTCTTAACACCAGATGGTAAAACACTAATTTTTGTATATGAAAAGGAATTTGCTGACAAAGAAAATGAGAATTATATCGCAGTCATTGATATTACCAAAAACTCAATTCAGGAACCAACGATAATTGTGGAAGGAAAAGACTTCTATTTTGACCCAATCATCTCAACGGAGGGCCATCAGCTTGCTTGGCTGCAGTATAATCATCCTAATATGCCATGGAATTCCACAGAGTTAGTAATGGCCAACTTTGAGAATGGAAACGTCGTAACAGGGTCAGAAAAGATCATTGCGGGAGGAAAAGGGATATCTATTGGTAGTATCCGATTTGATAAACAAGGACGACTCTATTTTGTCTTAGATGAAGAGGATCAACCTGAAGATAGTCCAAGAAACTGGTGGAATTTTTATCAATATGAGAATGATGAAATTCGAGCAATCACACAAGAGAATGTAGAATTTGGTCTTCCTATGTGGGTGTTTCGATTTATTAGTTGGGATTTCTTACCTAGCGGTCGAATTGTCGCAAATTACGACAAAGAAGGAAAAGGATTTCTTGCTTTAATCGACCCCATAACGAACGTGTTAGAATCACTCAATTCTCCCTTTGATGACCACATCTCCCTCCAAACTTATTCTGAACATGAAATAGTTTTTATAGGACATAGTTTTCAAAAACCCGCTGCTTTAGTTGTGCTTGATCTCCAAACCATGGAGTATGAGGTTATTAAAACAAGTTTTTCAAATCCAATGACTGAACAAGACATTTCTATCCCACAACAGATAGAATATCCTACCTCAGATGGTAGAAAAGCTTATGGCAAATTATATTTACCTAAGAACAAGAATTATCGTGTTCCTGAAGGAGAACGACCCCCCCTGATTGTGATGGTTCACGGGGGACCTACTGGAAGAACTAATTGCCAGTATCTATTATCAAAACAGTTTAGGACGAATCAAGGGTATGCCCTTTTTGATGTTGATTATAGTGGGAGTACCTCATTTGGGAGACGATACCGAGATTCATTAAAGACTCAATGGGGTGTAATAGATGCTCAAGATGTGAAAGATGCTGTTGATTATTTGGTAAAACAGGATCTAGTTGCACCTAAAGTCGCCATTACGGGTGGAAGTGCAGGTGGATATGCTGTGCAACGTGCTTTGACCTTATTTCCCGATACGTTTCAAGTGGGGGCTAGTTATTTTGGTATAGGAAACCTAGTTACTTTAACAAAATTAACTCACAAATTTGAATCACGTTACATTGATTGGCTTATGGGAGCATCATTAGATTCGATTGAAGGGGAAGAAATTTACAAAGAACGTTCTCCGATCAATCATTTAGATAAGTTGAAATCACCAATGATCTTATTTCAAGGAAAAGAAGATAAAGTTGTCACCCCCGAAATTTCTCGAGAAATGGTAAACGTACTGAAGAGAAAAGGAATTTTATATGAATACGTGGAATATGAGGGTGAGGGTCATGGGTTTCGGAAAAAAGAGAGCAATATTGATTCACTTACTAAAGAAGTAGCTTTTTTTCGAAAAGCTCTTTTCGGAGGTAGTTGAACAGTCATAAATGAAGCACTAAGTAAAATTTTACCGCTAGCTTTTTCTTTTTTCTCTTAAAACCTATTGAGACATTCTTCCTCCCCGTATCATCTTTATGATGGAGAATCGCCTAAACATCTTCCCATTAGTCTTACAAGTAGGTAGAACATAGGGGGTAACTTTACTACAGCTTTTTTCGATATTTTTATTAATATAATTCATGGCTAAAGACCAATCGCGATGAACTTTAGAGACAATATCACCCGACATAAGAGCAGAAGTTTCTCAAGAAAACAACACACACTCATTTGGACTTCTTAAGGCTTCTTTTCTAAAAAAACGAGAGGACAGATAATTTTCACTTTTCTCCCAAGAACTAGCCCCTGTGCGAGGAGTGGCAGTTTGTTAGAACCACTAAACATGTCGAAAAACCTCCATGCGTACACTGCTCCTCTATCAACGGAATATTCTATCCCAGCACTCGTTTACCCACTCATGGTCACCGACATCAGCCCCTATGACATAACGTCGATGATAAAATGGATTCGTCTTTTCGAGGTCCGTTTCGTGCTTTCTTTTAATGAAAGCATTCAGCATTTATCGGTTAGCGCGTGGCTGCCGGGCAGTACCCTTCCGGATAACCCGTACACTAGAGGCGCCCATACCCTGTTCCTCTCGTACTAAGGGCACGTTCCTCTCATGAATCCGACAACTAGAATAGAAG
>NJBF01000009.1:7652-94593 GCA_003144275.1 Candidatus Heimdallarchaeota archaeon B3_Heim | reverse complement strand
GACCACGCCCGTATCCGGGGCGGCCGGCTTGAGGCGCACGTGGATCTCCTTGCCGGTGTGCAGCCCGATCCCGGAAAACTTAACGGGTTCTTTAATCGTTCCCTGATTGCGCTTCAAGACGAGCAATCCTTTCTTTCAACTCTCTCACGGTTTTCAGGAGCTCGGGCAGCTTGCGCATGTAGTTGTCGTGGCCCGTGAAGGAAGAGGTCAGCAGCCGGTTGAGCTCGACCTTGAGCCGGGCGTGTGTCGTTTGTACCGCGGGCGCTTCGAGGCGAAGATCGACGCGGATGGACAGGTGGTCGTGAGTCCGAACCCCCACGAATTCTTCTCGAAGGAACTGCGAACGGACAGCCTGTTGCAAAGTTCCCAGTCGAAGATCAGGGATCGCCACGATATTCATTGCATATTTGTAACGGAATCTCCCTAACCATTTTGGGGGTGCACATCCTGCACCTAAAAACCCACGATTGTGTATTTTTGATGATCTGACCTTTGAGAGTAGCGACGAATGGTCCTTGAAAAAATAATAAGCCATTCGTGCAAGGTCATGGCCTGTTTTATCAAGAAAAAGGATTCCTTCACCCAATTCTTCATCAAAGAAACGTCTTGTGTCAAACAAGATAGGATCTAGAGATAGCGATTCGGTAAGTTCCAATTGCAGTTGAGTAATAAGAGAGTTAGATTCCTCTTCATCCATTTCAGGATCTGTTCTAAGAAAAACAGCAGTATGCGATAAGGAAGAATGATATTGTTCGATATGTCTAGGAATCTTTGTACGGGCATCGATTTCCTTAAGTTGATGAGAAATATTTATCGTCATTAAAGCTAGGCCCTGTTCTTTTACATAAGCATGAAGTCGACTTCGTTGAGTTGACGATACAATTTTATTCTCCATAAATTGAAATTCAGGGGGAGCTGGAATCACATATATTTTTCCCTGTCGGTTTTTGCCTGCGAGTTCTATCCTTTTAACGAGATAATTAAAATCACCTAATGGAAAGCTTTGACCTTCAAGATGATGACGCAGCATCGTTACTTCATCAATATGGCCAATTTGTGTTTCAGTATCGTCCACAGTGTCAACCTTTATTACTTTATAAGACGGATTTGTCCCCAAACATATGAATTTGTATATCCACTCTTTCGTTCCAGAGGCAGGTAACAAAATTCCATCAAAGCCTATTCTTACCGCTCGGGATAAAACCAGATCAATAACTGCATCTCTTAGATCATGATGGTAATCCCATTTGCAGTCCATAGCTGTTAAATCTTCTTCTATATACTTTAAAACATCAGGAAATCCATTGAGAATACCCATAACTATCCAATAACGTAAGCTAATCGGTGTATAATAGGGGATATGTAAAGAAATTGGTTTTTCACGTAGAATATACTCTTGTCGTTTTTGAGTGCTATTAGAAGTAAGTAAGGATTGTTCAACCTTGTTTCTTTCACGTAATATGACATCTAAACGGCCTTCCTCATCAGGATTTCGATTGATCCGGTCACGTAATTGCATAAACTTTCGTTGCTGCTCCGCGTTGACAGGTAATCCATAAAAGATCCCCCATTTCACATCTGGTAGGTCAATCCCTGCTTGAATCAGTTCAGTAGCGACTAAACATATCAACTTTGGGTTTTTATCAAAGTCAGCTAATCGTTTAATAACTTCAGAACTTTCCATCCCTCCATGGACAGTCGTTACATGTTTATAAAACCGTCCAGTAACCTTTTTGATATTAATTTTCGTCTTATGGTTCAAAAATAGAATAACTTTAGGTGGCCGATAACTTCTATCATCATTATATCGTTGAATTTCGTGATCAATATGTTTTCTAATCATCTGAATGCTTTTCTGAAGCAGAATTTCGACTTTGTCCTCTTGCCCTTCTTTATAGACATTTATTTCAAGTTTACCGCGCTGTCCACTTCCTGAAAGCACTTTCACGTTTGAGCTGTTAGTAAAAAAGTGCTTCGCTACCTCTTCTGGATTTCCTAGTGTCCCTGAAGATAAAATGACCTGTATTGTTGGATCATGCCATTTCAAAACACGCGTCAAGTGTGCTAAACAGGGTACTAAATGAGTGGGAAGAGAATCAAGTTCATCAATAAGTAAGACTGTCGGTAAACGGAGTTTTTCATACCATCGGTATTGAGGATTTTTCCTGCGGTTTCCCCAGACCTCAGGAGCAGAATTTAAATATCCAGCCTTAGTATTTGGAATCAAAGGGGAAAAATGTGCAAATGATCCTGAGTAAGACTGGATAGTAGTGGTAAGCATTGCAAATGGTTTCTTATTTTTCCCTGGGTTACGAAGTCGTCGTTTTGTCGCCTGATCTCCACCAAAATATAATTCACACCTTCCCAAATCAGGAACTAGTTTGCGTCTGAGCCAATGAAATTTTTGTTGTTGTGTGGATCCTAGGCTTTTTGCATAAGTAAAGGATAAGATGTAGTTAGAGGGGTGGAGGATAACTCTCTCGAGGCTGGATTGAAGTAAAAACGTTGTTTTTCCCTGACCCGTTTTCGCATTAACAACAAAATCTGTGTGAGGAGAAGTAATGATTTCCTCAAAGATTTTTTGTGGATGCCAGTGAGAAGGGAGGTTTGATAGATAGTCAGAAGAGATGCTTGTGTGTAATTGATCAAATGATCGTGAAGACCATTCATCCTTTGTGAGCTTTCGAGCTGGAAGAGTATATCGGTTTAATAAATGATTCACATCAATGGGACCACAAGTCATGAATGAAAAAGCAGAGGAAAAGTCATTTCTATCAGTTGTAGACCGAAGAACCACCCGATTTCGACGATAATTCCATTGTTCAATATTGATTCCTTTTGTCATTTCTCTTCAATATTGATTGACTAGGATTGGTTAAATATTCAAAAATGAGAAAAAAAATCAAGAAAAAAGCTTCTCGAATCACCAAAGAACGAAATAGCTGGTTAACAGAGAAAAGATAGCAAAAAGACGACAGTTTCAGAGGAGGGAGCAGTTCGAAAGATTTAAATACGGGTTATAGCATCTTTGGACGCTTTTGTGAGATTGAATCAACTAACTTGTTGCCAACGTTTGTTTTAATCTCACTGGGTGTAACCATACACCCTCTATCCCGTCCACTGTTTCATTCATCGAAAAAGCATTCGGGACTGCCTTTTTAAGGATATTATATCCCCCATTCACATCACTATTAATGATTCTACCTTGGGAAGATAGGTATAATCCCCGTGTTATCCTTTCTCCTTTGTATGTTGGTTTTTGTGAAATTGATTCGACATCTAGGAAGCTACACTTACTAGTGTAGGATTCATTAACACAAATCACACGAATCCCAACATCATTCAGTTTGTATTTAAGCTGATTCAGAAACCAATCAAAAGGAATTGATACGAAATTTTGATTTACTCTCTTACCAAGATTAATGTGTTGTTTCCAGAGTTTATTATGTCCAATAACTACAGCATCAATAGAATGTTGCTGACACCACCTTGTAACACTGCTACTGACTTCATGAAAATGATTCCTAAGTTTTCGTTTTCTCTTCGCGGTTAATTTTCGAAGTTTGTCTCCATTACCGATTTCTTGTCTTGAATAAATACTGTGTAAGTGTACTCGTTCTTTGTTGTAGTATTGATTAATTGATTTAACTACCCCACCTTTCACAGCAATTGGTTCCTTGCCAATGTTGTTAACCATAGTTATGAGGTTAGTTAAACCTAGATCAATGCCCACAACACGAGTTGGTTTACCCTTGGGTATAGCTGGAACATATTTAGCATAAAGAATCTCTGCAATATACCCCACACCTTGAGGAATAATACGGATTCCCAACATTGTTTGATATGAAGCAATTCGTGGTTTCAATGTTAGGTTTGATGCTTGAGGGATCACGAGGAGATCAGCAATAGATTTAATTTGTGCTTTTGAATACCAGAGTAGAAACTCACCAGCTTTATCTTTATATCTAGGAGGTCGTGGTTGCTTGAAATATTTCTCTGGATGGCGCTTCCAATCTGCTACTGCTGCAAAAAAGGACTTCCATGCTTCTTCGACAACTGCAATTATTTTTAAAGCAGTTACCTGTGGCAATGATCGGAAATTAAGAGAATCCTGAAGATTATTTCTTAAATCAATTCCTTTTATCCTTTTTCCACTCGTAAAATAGGATTGTCTGACAAGATAATTAGTCTCATTAAAAAGATTCTTAGATATATGACATAGATGCCCCAAAATGGGATTGGATTTCAACCATATCCGTTCTGTACGAATTACTCGAACCTGATCAGTCACTTTTTACCACGATATAGTATTAAATCTTTCGATACAGCCAATGATTGCTACACTAAAGAAATGAATTAAGATTTAATAAGCTCACAAAGATCATCGAGTTAGTATTTCCCTCTTGATATCGAAACACTAACTTAAACATAAATCCCTCATTACTTTTTCATCTTTCATACGGGAAATGATTCAGATTTACATGTAAATTTTTTCATTTTCTTGAGAAAGTTACGATTACTCTGTTAACTAATAGGTAATTTAAAGTCTAAGGACATTTCAGAGTAAATAAGATTCAATGAAAATAAAATATATTAATAAGAAAGAATGAACCATACTTTAAACTATCACACTAAAAGGGTATACAACCAAGAATTGAGGAGCAATAATTAACCTGAAGAGCGAGTTTGTAACATGTCAAGGGTAAGAATTAAACAGAAGCTCGATAATTTAAGACTTAAAATAATTGATTGTGGGGAATATTTCGAAAAAAAAGATCTTGATGAAATTCCATAAAGATCTGGTGTCTATGCGTTATTTTGGGGAGATACTCTTCAGTATATTGGTATGAGTAACAATCTACAAAGACGACTAAAGGATTGGGAAAGAAGCCATTATTACGAGAATGATTACATTCCATTTGGAACCGTTTCGTGGTACATTTTACCAGAGAATCAAACACCTCAAGCAGAGGCACAATTGATTCATTATTATCAACCACCCTATAATCAACAATATCCGAAAAGTTAGAAATGGGAACTCACTTTGCTCCTAACCGCTTAATTTTTTCAAAGTATTTAAAACTCTGACCACATTTTCTTATGGGGATAGGATCAACTTTAACCCAGCTTTTACAGAAAATTTTCATTCGAGTCCTATACTCATCAACCCATATTTTTTTTATTGTATTATATCCTTTAATTTCTTTATTATGACAAACATATACTTTATTCATTAAATGAAGCTCAGGTAGACGTGTTTTTAACTCCCAAGGCCCCCATTCAGTAGCAATTTCTTCATCTGTCACATCATGATCCCAAAATTCCCCTCTGTCTAAACCCCAAGTTACTACAATATCGGGCATATTTTTAATCGACTTCTTTTTCTTATGCTTTCGAGAACAGTTAAATATTTGTCATTAAAAGGTGTAATAACTATATAAAGCTAAACGTTTCTATGACTAATAATTTATTTCTAATTATATCATTTTCGGTCTATAGTGTTTATTTTTGAGGCTATAAAAAGAATAGGAAGCTTATCTTAGAGAATAAAAAATACCAAGAAGAGTGTAAGAAACAACGAATACAAAGAACCATTCAATCATTAAAGAAAAAAGAAAAGATACTATTAATTTACTTATTCATAGTAATACACTAGAATCAGCTAAAACGCCTTGATACGCGATTTTCATCTTTAAAGACAAACAAACGCAATTTATGTCTTGGTATGATTGTTAAATGAACTAAAAAAGGTATGAAATTCACTATCTAAGAAAAAGTTTATAGAATAGATCCATTGGTTCAGAATAGCTGTTACTTTTTGTAATTCCTACCTTTGAATTGCCATGGGAGTCGCTAGAGAAAAAATATTTGGATCAAACCTTCACTTTACTTGACAATCTTGATTTAAAAGTCAGGGGCAATAATTATGATGACAAATGAAATTCAAATAGCTTGGATTGGTGCGATTTCAAAATTAACAGGCTTATGGAAGAAATTACTATCCACCTTGCCCAGGGGGATCAATCATCTTTGATGTGCTGTAAGCAACAAGTAGATCATGATCATTTTTCTTCTTATTTTTTTTCAAATAGTCTAAACTCTTCTCTTTATCTTTTCTCTTTTTATACAAGATTAAGATTTCTCCTATTAGAATTATAACGTCACTAATTATTTATAGATTTACAGATTGACCAAATTAATGACGGAATAAGAGAGTTGCGAGAAGAACTGATCAAGCTAGGTAGATTGAGGGAATAGACATCCTTCCCATCTTAGAAAGTATACTTCAGTGCAAGCTTATGGTCACTCAGTGCAATTCCGAAGTGAAAGTCACAACCACCGATCTGACTTTTACTATAAAATTGCACTGAGGGGTATAGGAGAATAAATAAGTCACTCAAAAAGTGGATCATATCTTTGCACTAGGTGACCAATTGTTTGCATTCCGGTAGCTTTTTGCTGTCATAAGCTTGCACTGGGTAGCTTCGAAGGTGTACCATCGAAATCTTGGAAAAAAAGGACAATGAAATTTAGGCGATAAAAGATTCTTTAGACCTAGTAATTCTATAAAATTGAGATAACATAGTTCTATTGTAATTGAGTTAGTCATATTCGAAATCTTTATTAAGGTCTAAGTAACATATGTACTCAGAAGAAGTGAGGTAAAAATGAAAAACAAAAAAGATTCAGAACACTTAATGATTGAAAAGAATCTTTTAGTAGAGAATGATGAGTCAATCTTACTTTTGGAGGAGAAACAAAAGAATCCAGAATTTACTCAAAGAATGATGACCTACCGGCTAGTCATTGACTTTCTTAAAAAGATTAGGAAAATTAAACCAATTAAGAACTTCATTATAAATCCAAAAAAATTAGAATCTGAGGAAAACAATTTTAATCTCAGAATGCTTTTCGACGAAGGAAAAGGAAAATCCACGTATAGTTATCACAAGAAGAGAATGATTGAAAGTAAATTATTTTCATATAATAAAATAACTAAGTATTTTACTCCTGATGATACCGTGATTCAGGTAAAAAGAGTCATAAATGAGCAAATCTCAAATAAAATAATGTCATCGATGCCAATTGAAGATGTCAAAGAGTATCTATCAACAATAATTTCAATCTGTTCCGTGGATATAAAATTTTTCATCCTTTTAACTCTTTTCCAGAACCCTCCATTTAATTTTTCACAGATAGAAAGAGGGGTTGAGGTGTTTACTCATCTAGTTCCAAATAAACTTTCGCAGTCAAAAACTCCAACATCTAGTTTAATAGATGGCCATCTAAAGGATTTAATTGGTGAGAAATTTCTTGTTAAACGGAAAAAATCAAGATATGAACTATCTAAAGAAGGGAAAGGATTAGCAAGATTTCTCAATATTCTATCTGGGGAGATCGAAGATGCTCTTGTAAATAAACATGCCCTATACTCGAGATCAATAGAGGAACTAGAACTAATAGAAAGCGTCGAGAAAAAAGACTTAATACAAATTTGGGCTGAAAAACCTTATGAGATTATCAGTTATTCTAACCTCTTCATGGTTTTTAGAGATAAGGAGTATCATGGCATTATCCCTTCAGAAAAAACTCATAATATTATCTATGCACGATTTCAAGGTAAGTCACCTATAACCATAGTTGAAGATATAACCGAAAAAATTGTTCCTTTCCCGAAAGATGGTACATGGCTTACGGTAGCAAGTTTCTTAGCAGAAAATAATTTAGATGAGATTCCTATACGTGATGACAACCGTATTATCGGATTTGCCAATAAAGAAGCAATAATCCGGTGTCAATATTCCAACGATAATCTTTAATCCAATCTCTCTAAATAAGTAAGCTATTTCACAGAATAATGAATCCCTTGCCCAAATTCATCTACTTCTTCTTTCTCTACAATATTTTTGATGTCAAACCAAATTGGTTTCTTACATTTATTTACACAGTATAAAAAGTTGTTTAACATTGATTTATTACAGATTGAGCAAGGTACGAATACTTTCCTGTTATTCAAATTCATTCTTAAAGATACATCTCCAGAGATCACTCGTACAGATTTTTTCTTTAATTCTGATTTAATAAAATCCGTTGTTTTTACCCGATTATTCTCTAAATGAAATTCGTCGTAATCATATTCAGTCATTATAAGGTGTGTTAATCGCTTCAGACTGTTTGCAAGTTTGAGTACTCCCTCTAATTTGAGATGATTGTTTGATTGATCTATAGACCCAATATGAGTTGCTAATACAGATACAGATTTAAATTCTTCTTCTAAATCCTCAAAATATCTCGTATCTCCTGTTATACCTAAAATCAAATCTTTAGGTACTTGAATCTTGAATATAAAGCCATAAGAAGGTTCGTTTTGAAAATCTGGATGGGTTACCTCTTGAGGATGATCTACAGCAACTGGCTTAAATTTAATGAAATCCCCACGCAAGTTAGCAAAATCGTTCACAGGTTCAAGTATTTCCGCATTAATATGATCTAAAGCTGCTGATAAAGTTACTCGTGTATTATTATTTAGATATAATGTGATTTTTTTAGGAATTATTGATTTGTGTTTTTTAGATGCATTAAATGATCTCAAAAATGCAGAGGAAATTCTAGTTAAATCTTTACGATGATCTAGGTGATTATGTGTTATTAGAATCACATCAATATCAGCAGGTTTAAACCCCATTTCCTGAAAAGCTTGAAAAAAGTTTATTCCGGGATCAATCACGATGCAATTCTGGTCACATAATAAAATGTATCCGCCCCCTAATGGATAACGGGCATTTGCAATCGGGACTCCATCAAATGAATTTCCACTCCATCTCTTCATAACAATGAGATAATTACCTTCGGGTATTTTACTGAGATCAGTGAATTTCCTAACCACATCTGTGATTCCTATTTTAGCAATTTTACTCAATTGATTTTTTGGATCATTACCTAGATTCGCAAAAAATATAGAACGAGTCGCTTTCTGTGGTTTTCTCAAGTTGAATTACTCTCTCCTACTTCCCAAGTCCTTGCACGAAGTAGTTTTTTTAACATATAATTAAAGGATGATTTATTTCTGTTTCATTGAAGTGTATAAACAATAAATGGTTAAATAATTAATTTTATTCTATCTTCTACAATCAGGGTTTCTTCTTCAGTTAATTCATACAGTTGATAAATTAGATTGTCGATTTTGTTCTCTAGATCAATAATTGTCTCACTAATTGAAGATATTAATTCTCTTTTTTCATTTAGATATTCTAAAAGCTCTTCAGTCTCTTTCAACGATAGCTTGGGAAAATCTCCTGCAACTTCTTCATTAGTATATTTATGAAGATTCGCAATCCTTATCCCTACTTTTACTTTATATTTTGATTTCAGAACAGCTCCCACTCGTATTTTCTCAACATGGAATGATTTCCAGTTTTCCTCAAGTTCAGCAGCTAGCTTTTCAAGCGATTCTTTAGCAGTTTCATTAGGAAGAATAATTGGCAAATCTCTTAAAGTTTTAAGATCGGTTTGTCGGAAATCATCTTTTTGTGCAATTGTAGAGGTATTAATGTAGATAAAGGAAATTAGTTTTGAATTGATTATTGCCGAGAGGTAATAGTAACTCAAGCTTTTCTCGATTGATGAGTAACTTCACTTCACTGGCCTTTTTAAGTCTAATGGATTATATCATCACATTTTTATCACCTGACATTAATTACAACCTTTCTGCTATCAAGTAACAATCAGGCCAAAGCTCTAAGTCTGAATAACGTAAATTTTCTAGTAATAAAGTTAAATGGTCTTGCCAACGAGTAAATCCAAGAAGGAGGAGATAATAAAAGAGGATGATCTGTAATAAGGTCACTAACAGACAATGGGTGATAAAACTCATCCAAGATTTCCCCAACGGACGTTTAATTGTGGTGTGTTGTTTAATCCATTGAAACAAAGTTTCGATCTCCCAGCGTTCCTTTTGGAGTTGAAGCACCGTTAAGGGAGGAAGGGACAAATCATTGGTAAATACATCCCAGAAACTATCGCTAGATGAATTTAGCTTACCAATAATTCGACGCCACGGTTTTTCAGTGTTTGATCCCCAGACTAGAATTTCCAGGGGATCATCCTCAGCTTGAGGAAATTTTAATATCTCTATTTGAACTCCAATTAGAGTTCGTTTCTTCCAAGGAATGCTCCATCCCCATCCTCGAGTATCTAAGTCCTGAAAACGAGCTAACTTCCAGTATCCCCGATCAAATATTATAAATGGTCGAGGTTGATCTGCAATGGAATTAATAGACAGCCAACTACTGATTTCTTCGGTTTCATTCAATAGTACCTCAGCTACGGGAGATTCATGTTCATGGCCTCCCGATGGTCCATAATTAGCAATGAATCCGTGAATTCCTTCCTGAACTGTGTGTATTCGCGCACTAGGGAAAGGCTGTTTTTTGCTGGCTACGTACCCCCAGGTAGCATAAGGATAACGGTCTGGAGATAACTTTAAACTGGTACAATCCATCCGAAATGGATAATACCCCTGTTGAAGGAGGGTAAATTGAGCCTTCGAGGGCGTAGTAGGTAATTGCTTGTGTGTCAAGGGAATTAAATGTTGATAAGTCTGGAACATCCGTACTAACACCTCCTGAACGCGCTGATCAGGAATTCTTCGGGAGTACTGCCCTTGAGTCGGAATGTTTCCCTGATAACCGCAAATCGCTTGCCAAGATTTGTTTTGCTCGAGCTGACGAACAAAGGGTCGTACCGCTTCGAACTTATGAATCTGCATCAAGAAAAGACTTTTAATCCACTGTTCACAGCTAAATTCTTTCCGATTTTTGTCGGCATCTGTCTCGTGAATGTGTTTCCTGAGAATACGGGTCAGATGGGTAGTTTTAAAAACTTGGACTGTCCGTGAAGGATAGTGACGGAGTTCGTTTTCTAACGGGTGTATTTCTTGTTTTGGTGACATAGAATTACATTTGGTTCAGAAGTTAAATGCTTGTGGGTCAGCTCCGTCATTACTCCCCGATGGTGACTTACTCATCATTCGAGCAAGCTTTTATACCACTCAGACTCTTTTATTAGAACAAATGGATTATAATCTTTTGTTGTTAATAGGTCTGGTTCAACATAGAACGCCATTAATCTATCCTGTCTATTAATTATTCTACGAATGAACAATTTTGGGGTACAATAAAATGGTTTGAGTCTTTCCCATTCATTTATATCTACAAATTCACTTAAGTGGGGGATTACGAAATGACGCAAGGCTAAGCCCTTTGTATAGAAGGGGATGTGATTAATATCAGGTTGAGTTTTCTTCGTTTGAAGTCTACTAGCGTAATAACCCTGCCTTGATACAGTTAAGTCTCCAAGTTTCTTGGCCTTACCCCCTTCAAAAAGGAGCTTAATCTTATTTTGAAACGTATAGAAAGCTTTTGTAGTAAATACGTTTTTACCCTCATATTCTAGCACATATTGGAACGGAATCGTTTCCCATTCGTCAATGTGCAGAGTAGCAACACGTGCTCGCTTATCAAACTGATAAGCACGGAAACTATCATCTTGTGACGGTGGGGTCTTTTCTAATATTACAATTCCTGTATCAACATATGCATCTGGGAAAATATCAAACGGAAGATTGATCAATGTTATTATCTTCGAAATTTTGAAGATCTCTTCTCTAAATAATCTGTAATTCACTCCAGTTTGCCATGTTAAGGGTACAATTGCTCCCAAAACCCCTCCATCTTCCAACAATCCTAAAGCTTTTTGTAAAAAAATAACAGAAGTGTCATATTTTCCTGAAACCGCAAAATTACCAGAAAAATAGGAGCGATCTCCTTCTGGTAGCATTTCAGTCGGAATGTAAGGTGGATTAATAACGATTATATGGAATTTATTGGGAGTAAGGTTTTCCCAATCAATTGCATCAGTTACAACAGAGCTATCCGATATAACACTGTTTCCAACAGTAAAATTAGAATCTAAATCAGGAAGCTTGTCTTTTTTATGTGCAATTTTAAGGAATAGGGAGAGTTTAGCAATCTCAATTGCTTGTGAGCTGATATCAGCACCAAAAATATTATTTGTAACAATTTCCATCTTTTTTAGTGAGGGATCAAAAAATTCTTTTAGAGGATCGTCAACAAAAAATCCTTGGTCAATTTTCAATTGATGTATTTTTTCGAATAATTCAAGAATAAGATTGGTCAATTGGCTTAGAAAGGCTCCAGATCCGCAGGCAATGTCAGTAATTTTGATGTTAGTAAGTTTGTCTTCGAGAGAGGTAATATTTCCTTCAAATTCATTTATCAATCCTTCTATGGTTGTGATTTTATCATCATCTGATAAATAGCGGATAAGTGCAGTTTTCGTTATTTCAAGAGTTACCATCTCTGGTGTATAGAAGATACCCTCACTTTTTCGTTTTTTACTCTTTCCTTTCTTTTTCGATCTGCTTAAGGTTTCCTCGATAATCTTATCTAGGCCGATATCGGCAATTCTTTCAATATCCAATATCGACTGCTCAAAAACATGCCCCAGAATATCTATTGATCTCTCATCCTTGAAATTAGTTTGACTAATCAATAGAAAATTCTTGTATATAGGGTTCAGAGATTTATATTCACCAATCAGTTTTTCAATCTCAGAATAATCAAAACCGTGATTATAAGCGATATTCTTCTTTTCTGAATGGGAGAAAAGATCGACTATTTTCAAAAAGCTGAGATCCTCTTTAAAAACTGCTCCATTGTACTGCGATATATCCTTGTCTTCTTTTCCGTTGTTAATATCATCGAATAATAGGTTCAACTTTCTCCATATTTCTTGACGTGTTTTAGAAACATCTCTACTTTTTATAGGAGGTAAGATTGTTTCTATCAAAGTTTCAGATGGAAGAAGATTTCTATCCTCTGTAAATGCAATAAAAATAATTCTATTTAGGATTAGTTGCGTTAAAGACACAATTTTCTTAATTGAGAAACTTGGATTACCGGTCTGGATTTGTCGTGCTATTTCTAATCTTGTAGCATGGTATAGTTTATAAAAATCCTTAGTGAATTGCTTATCTACTAATAGAGTATCATTCAGAATTTTATCGGGTAATTTATTGATCAAGAAATTTGTTTTGGAAAGAAGACAAAGAAAAATCTTCAAGTTGGATATTACTAACAGATCATCAGCTGTGAAAGAAATAAACCGTTTCTTATGATAGTAATTGTACAACCTAGTTTCTTTGTAGTTACTAACTATAATCCATTGTACACCTTTATTTTCGATCGCATAAGTAAAAGCTTGGTCAACTGGAGACCTTTCAAATTTCTTACCACGTTTCTGTGGTTTATCCAAATCTACATTTTGACCTTTTAACTCAATTACAAGTTTCAACTTATTTGTATTGTCTTTAATAGAAAATTCAACTCTTTTTCTACCAGCACTCTCCTCAAATCCAATGTCGTCTTCATCATAGCCTAGAAGTTTGAGGAGAATTTTGTTTCCAAACTTGAAATAGTTCTTCACTTCATCCTCTAGTTTCTTATCAGTAACTAATTTTGCCCATTCTTTTGCAACATCGATTTGTGCGGTGGTTGGCTCATCATCGCAAGCATCAAATATTTTACCAATATTAAATAAACTATTCTCCATGGATAAACCCCAATATAATATTGTATAAGATCATTTCTTTTGATTTTCTATAATTAAAATTGTTATTTTTAGACAAAGTTATCATTCAAAATTGCGTGTTTATCGCTTCTTTGTATCATCTGAAGTAGATTCAGGTCGAGTTAATTCATAAAGAAAAGAAATCTTCTCGACTAACTCTTTTCCTTCTTCAGTCCTAACAACTCTTTCAGCTTCTTGATAGAGACGTAAGACCTTCTTCTCTTCCAATTGATTATTGTTCTTCCCTCCAAGGAATTTTTCTTTTACCTTCTCATAAATATCCTTTGCAAATAAATCTCCAAATTTTTTAATACCCCAGCTAGCTATACCTATTTTTCCAACAGCATCAGCAACGGCAAGAATTACGGCAACTAACTCTTTTGCCGTAGCTAAATCTAAAGGAATTGAGCTCCCAATATATACTATCTCTGATGATATTTGGCTAAGTTCTTCAAGAGCATCTTCAAATTCTGGTGAATGTATTAGGGACAAAGAATCATTAATTATTTCTCCCAAACGCTTTGTGTTTTCTACATCATAATCTAAGTTAAAAAACTTCAAAAAGTCTTCTAAAGCTTTTACCTCATCTTCAGGTGAAATTTTAAGATCTCTTGTAAGGCTATAGCAAGAATAAATATCATCATCCAAGATATGATTTTTCAAGAAATTACCTCCGCCACCTCTACCTGTCCGAGAACTTGTTCTCTATGATTGTATAGTCGCTGCCAAAGATCTTCTTCTCCAAAAACCACTTTTTTCTTGTTTTTCTCTTCTTTCTCTAGGCATTTTCGATTTACCAATTCTGATAACGTATTTTCTAAATAAATCATATGTTTCTCCTGATAAGTTCCTCTAGAATTATTGAGAAAGTGTTTTCGTAAAAGATGTTTTTCAGGTACTCGAATGTTTTCACCATAGTCTAAGGCATCTGAATAATAAGTTCTTGGTAAATAAACGTAATTAGCTATACTTCGCAATTGGAAATCATGAACTAAATCTTGTAATCTCTCTGCATATATTATTCCTGCCACTACTTCAGACACTTTTGAAGAATCTTGATATTTCTCGATTAAACGCTCTAACTCCTCCCCTATGAACGTTTTTCCGTCTTTAATAACGACATAGGATTTTGATAACTGGCTTAGCAATTGTATGTATTTCCAATGTTTTGTTTCTTTTTCTTCTTCCAATTGTTTCCAGAATGAAACAGGAACTTCTTGATAGTTTACAAGCCGATTGATTGCGACAAAAAGAGGATTCATGAAAGTAGCAATTCTAGGGATTTTTCCCCAAATATCTTGCTTTTCTTTTAGAATAAATGATGAAAGATCTTCTCTAAAAGCCCAAAATTTCTGTTTTATTGCAGAATTTAGGTTAGCAGGCGAAGTCGTTGCAGATCTATCTATTTTTTCTTCATCCGTGATAATAATAGAACCAACGTTTTTCAAGGAAATTTGAAAGAATTTTGTTTTCCCCGAATATGCTCTAACTTCATTTAATAGAATTGCATCTAAAGGAACTGCATATCTATTATACTGAGAATCATAAATACGCTCTCTTGCACGGATATTATGCCCATAATACTTCGCAATGTGTCTGGTAATATCTCTTTTAATACCTCTATTAACCTGTACCCCATAATCCAAAAAAGTTAGTTTAATTTCCTTTATTTCTAAAAGTTTCTTGTTGGTAGGATTATGATGTTCCATTCTACTCATTATATATCAACAACCTATTCACTTTTTAATATTTTCAGATTTAAAGAAATTAGGAAGATTTTGTATAGAGTTTTTTGCAAATCGTTTATCCACAACTTTTAGGGGAGGATCCACCTTGCTATATAAGATATACGTAAGGTTTTCCGTTCTTTGCCATCCTCTCGTAAAAGTTTCCATGATTACAGGCACGATCGGGGGATCAAATGTACTTCTTGTGTCAATCAAATAAATTATTTCCCTTTCAAAATCTGTATTATAAACAATATTAGCATGACTCGTTGATTCTAAGCCTATTTGACCATATGAGGTATCCCAAACAACTATTATCGGATTAATTGTTTTTAGGAGCATTAAAATATGTAAGTCTTTTACTGATTTAAGAGAATCAGTTTCAAATTTAAGAAAATCTGAGAAACCTTCCATAATTCGCAGAGTTTTTCTTTCATTAACTCCAGATGACAAGACAGGAAAATTTTTTGTTCTACGTAATTCTCTTCTCATCTTTCGTGTTATTTTAAAACGGTCTTCCCTCTTTAACTGTGCATTTAAATATCGTATACAAACAAGGACACAAGATGCAAAACATGCGTTATTTCCAAGGTTTTGTACCCATTTCCAATTCATTTTCAACGATCTTGAATGTAATGGAAGGTTTGGATTCATTGCTCTGCTCTCAATCCCTTTGCACTCTTAGTCCTCGTTACAAGAATATCGATTACGCCCTTACGCATCATCTCAAATATATTGAATTTTTAAATCTTTACACAATCTAAATTATGAGAGTTGATTAATCGTTTTCTTAATCCAGATTTTGTTTTCTTGTTTTTTTAAATACCTTAATGACATACCTGTTTGTCTATGAATTGATATAATAGTAATACCAATTCCTTCTTTTATCATAATTTCCAAATATGATATAATTTTCTTTCCCTTTATTTGCTCATGTTTTTTCTTATCTTTCAGGACTATCTTCCTATACTTTTCTTTTCCTTCAATGTAATTGCGTGAAATTCCAGTCATGTAATGTTGATCTGAAAATCAGCAAATTTCATAATTATGAGTAAGAAAACAATCCAGATGATTTATCTCTATCTCCAGAGTCACATATTTTCCTAGGAGTACCCTTCCTTCAGTGTACCCTCACTTACGATCTACCCAATGCAAGCTTATGAGAATAAAAAGCTACCATCAGTGCAAACATATGGTAACATTCCGTGCTACCCAATGCAAGCTTATGAGAACAAAAAGCTACCACTTGTGTAATTTATCGTCCCTCACTACAAGCTTATGGTCACCCAGTGTAATTTTATGGTAAAAGTCAGATCAGTGGTTAACTCCTTTTGGTACGAATATACTACATTAACCACACTTTGAATATCCACAAACTCTACAAAGAATGCACCCCTCACTATGTTCTACAATATTACCACATTCGGGACATTCTGGTCGCAATCCAGAGGTAGTATGACTCAAATATAATGTTTCTGGCTCGTAGTGCTCCTCGTTACTGGATGTTTCGCTACTCGATACATTTTTTCCATTTCCATTTTGACTATGCAGTTCAATAAACCGTTCGACCGACTTGGCTACTGCATCTGCACAGGAGAGCACTGGACCGTCGGGGCCAAAAGTTGGGGAGGGGCACCTGATTGCCTTCAATTGGAGAATTATCTCTTCAGGCTCAATCCTACTCCGTAAAGTTAAGGAAATTAGCCTTCCCATTGCCTCAATATGAGAAGCCACACATCCTCCTGACTTTCCTAAAGATAGAAAAAGCTCTGTTAAACCCTCTTCATCCTCATTGATAGTAATAAATAAATTTGTACCACATCCGACACGTACACGCTCGGTAATCCCCTGGGTAATACTAGGTCTTTGACGTGGTTTCTTGGTCTCAAAAGATTTGATTGTTTCGGTAGTTTGCTCATTTGTTCCCTTTTTGGACAAAACGTCATAAGTTCGTGAGCCAGAACGGTATACTGTAATCCCCTTACATCCCAATTCATACGCAAGCAAATACGCTTTCTGTATGTCTTCTGAGGATGCATCATTTGGGAAATTTGTTGTTTTTGAGACTGCATTATCCACCCCAGCACTTTGAAAGGCTGCCTGCATCCTGACATGTGCCTCGGGTGTTATATCATGTGCTGTTACAAATACCCTCTTGATTTCTTCAGGAATCTCGTCAATATCGGCAATAGAACCTGTATCGGCAACTTGTTCCATCAGAGACTGAGAATAAAAGTTCAATCGCTTTGCGGTTTCCACAAAGAAAGGATAACCTTCTACAAGAATATCGTCATCAAGGACTCGTCTTTCATAGGTTAACATAAATAAGGGTTCAATCCCACTGGAACAACCAGCAATAATTGAGATAGTCCCTGTGGGTGCCAAAGTAGTTAAGGTAGCATTTCTCATCATAGGATAGTTCTTTGCTAATGTACTTCCAGAAAAATTTGGAAAGGATCCTCGTTCATGAGCTAAATCCTGAGAGGCTTGAAGGGCAATATCATGAACAAAATTCATCACCTTCTCAGAAAGGTTGGTGCCTTCAGTTGAATCGTAAGGTATTCCTAACTTAATTAAAAGGTCTGCAAATCCCATGATTCCGAGGCCAATTTTGCGATTTGCCTTTGTCATTTCTTCAATTTCAGGTAAAGGAAAAGTAGAGAGATCAATAACATTATCCAAAAATCTAACCGATAACCTAGTAATCTGCTCTAGCTTCTCATAATCAATACTAAAACCAAAAATTTCATTAGAATCGATTTTAAGCATTTTTCCTAGGTTGATTGAGCCTAAATTACACGATTCATAAGGTAATAAGGGTTGCTCGCCACAATTATGGACTATAATTCCATTTGCAATAAATCCCCCCTGAGGAGTTCCTACGATATCGTAAACGTCATCATCTTTAATGTAGGTTAATTTATTGACCCGTGCTGTGAATTTCTCTTTATAAGGTCCTCTGGAAATTAAGGATTTTAGGGAATCAATCATTTTTGTTTGTTTATTAGGGAGAATAAACCCAATTTCATCCTTATAACGAATAAGATTGTCTTTTGAGATTACTAATTTATGTTGAGCCTTAATGGGATAGTACTTTTTCTGACCTTTACCATCAGGTAAAAGAGATTTTCCCTTGGGTCCTCGGTTTTTATACAGTTTCGAAGCAATTCCGAAATTAAGGAGCATTAGCTGAACTTTTTTGAGTAATGGAAGATTACTTTGAGCTAATCGGACACTATAACCTTTTTCCAGAGTACCTTGAAAGGATCCGTCAGCCGAAAAAATTGCCTGTATAAACCCTCTTTGACAACTCTCAGATGATTCAAGGAGCCTCGCAGATATCTTCTTTTTCTCGACTTCCCACTCCTCGAGCAGTCTAAGGATCTTGACAGATTTTACTTCTTCTCTTTGAGGAATTTTGATGACAGAAACATTAGCATTTAGCTCCTCGTTAACGATATTTGCATAATATTCAGAGAGTTCTCCTTTATCTTTATCATAGAATGCTAGAACCGCTCTACCATCCTTTCCAGTTGTCCAACCATCTCCTACAAACCACCCCAAAATATGTCCTATTTTTTGATTGCCTTCTGACCCAAATCCTCCTTTATTTCTTTGGAGGCAGATTTTCTCATCAACCTGTAAGTCTTTAGCTTCTTTCCATCCACTCGGAGTTAAAACTTTATGATCAGAAGTGAGCTTAATGGAGTATCCTTCTTTAGTCTCTAAGTTAAATAGACCTTTTCTAGCAGTCTTAATAACATTAGGAACTTCTAAGATATTTAATATGCCTTTTTCTGTTGATATTAATGAATCCTTAGCTACACATGGATTAGTTGCCTCGATTTCTCCTATATGAGGAGTGGGATTTGCTGCATTTATCTGATCTAAGAAGAGTATTCCTGGTTCGCCGGATTTATATGCCATATTGACTATTTTCTCGAAGACTGTACGGGCATTGAGCTTTTCAGCTATTTCATTATTTCTGGGATTTATCAAAGGATAATCGGTATCAGAAAGTACTGCTTTCATAAATGCTTCTGTTAAACCCACGGATATATTAAAATTATTTAATTTCTGTAGATCTTGCTTGCATTCAATAAATTCTAGGATATCAGGATGATCTACACGCAATACTCCCATGTTTGCTCCACGCCGGCGATTGTGTACTAAAACACCATTAGCAACAAACTTTCCTGAAGAAGGGACTTCTATATCCATCGTATAGGCTTGAGTCCATTGTTTTTCTTTAATTTGGGCATAATAATATTTTGGATCCGAAATTCTAGTAAAATGCTCATCATTGTTAATGATATCAAATTTCTCTCTTAACTTCAGAAGTCTTTTTCTTGTCAGGTTTCTTCTAGAAGACGGGTTATCGGATATATAATGATAAATTGCACGATAAAATCTTCTATCTGCCCCTCTATTTTTTCTTCCCTTTCCTGATCCTCTCCCAACGTATGTATAAAGACTTTTCAATCTTCTTTCTTGGTTTGGTATTATATCATTCTGTTCGAAAGCCTTTTCATGATATCTTGTATCTAACATCTCTTTTTTTCTCTTTGATAAGAAGTTAATTTCCTTTTTAAAGACTTGAATATTACGATCAGAATTTATCATTAAAGTATAGATTGGTTTTTTTCCAAAACTATCTTTTCCTTTTTCTCGTTTATTGTATTTAGAAACAATATTCAATCCAAGCAACAGTTGTTGTAATTGTTTTATTAGTTTCTTTGATGTTGAATAGTATCTTGGATAACCGTCTGAATGAACATTTCCATCTCCCTCAAAAAGACCCCGTATAAACGCTTTTGCTACTTCTGATGAGGACAAAAAAATCTCATGTGGAATAAAAGCCTTCGATGATGATTCCTTTCTCCAATTCATTTTCTCAAAGAATCTGCATAAGTCATGAGAATAGAACACTAAATCGCTCCAAGAATCATTATCTTCTTTTCTTCCTATCTTTAAACTAAAACTAGTCTTCATTAAATCTTCAATTTTTCGTATGAGGTCTGTATCTTTGTTATCGACACTGAAAATTATTCTTCCCCCTGTACTCATACAACCATCTGCCATATATAGGCCTAAAATCTCCCCAAGTTCAGGAGTCATTTTTTGTGGTATCTTAATGGGTGATGCATTGAAGTGTTGTTCTTTCAGCCTTGGAAGTAGAACATCTTTCCCACTGTGCCCTCCTAGTACTAAAACTACCCAGTCACCCTCCTTTACATCCTTGGCGCTTTTCCAGACTCTTCCTCCATTTTGATTGATGCAAGCAACCTGATGATTTAGTGTTACATCAATTTCTATGCCAAGTTCTGTTTTAAGCTTGAGGACTTCTGCTAAACCATTATCTATTGAAACTAACGCGTTATTATATGCATCTCCATCAAAAACAAGCTCATTGGGAAAATTTTCTCCCATGGGCGGACAATCCAGTAGATTTCCAATTTTTGTTACTCCATTTTTAGTCCTAATATAGCTTTCAGCTGATAAACACCCCCCTTGTTTTATAATTTCAGTAGCAGAGTTAAATACTGTCATGAAAGAGATTGGTCCTGACGCTACTCCTCCAGTAGTTTGTACCTTATCATTAGTAGGTCTCAATCGTGAAAATGAGAACCCAGTCCCTCCTCCTGACTTGTGAATCACTGCCGCATTCTTTATCGCTTGAAAGATCGAAGTCATATCATCTTCTATGGGTAAAACAAAGCAGGCCGATAACTGGTTGATTTTTGTTCCTGCATTCATTAAAGTAGGACTATTCGGTAAAAACTCAAAATTCACCATCATATCATAGTACTGTTTTTCCATTATAGCAGGATCAAGCCCATAGCGTGATTCATTTGCTGCAATTGCTTTTGCTACTCGTGTAAAGAGCTGAGCTGGCGTTTCGATGATCTCCCCTCTGTCATTTTGCAATAGATATCTTTTTTCTAATACAGTCATTGCATTGGGCGTGAGCACTGGTTGTTTTCGATCCCTTTCATCTTTATGAACGTTAGATACTAAAGTCATAGATTATCACGTGTCATAATAAATTGCTTGAAATTTGGGGCTTGAATAATTAGTTTGGGTGTAAATGGAACACTTTTCTTTCTACACAAAGAAGTATTTCATCACTACTAGGGGAATTGAGTTTTTGATTTAAAAACCTGAAAATTATTCGAAGTCCCTTGAAATCCTTCATGATTATCGATATAGTAGGAATTGATACATTTCTCATAAAAGGATTCGGGAAAGTACTAATGAGTAGATACTCCTTAAGAATGAAAAATACGAACGATTGGGAGAAATAATGATGTTAATTCTAATATCATCCCTAGAATCTTTGACCGAATCGTTAACTTTCCCCAATCTGTACAGTTTAGTTAACACGATTAGAACTTCACCGCTAAAGCTTCTTCTGTTGAGGAAAATCCCTCTTGGTCAAGATTGATAATTGTGTGAGAATAAACCTGAAAGCGATCCTTCTATCTATGAAAAATGGGTGTGGCTATTAATCCGTACTACCTGCGAATGACTGGGATATTACCCCTGAATTATGCCTATTTTAAAGCGAGAGAACATGATAATAGGTATATCAGTGAAAGAGGTTGATAAAATAATGATGAAATTAATCACAGTACATTTGCCAAATGATCAGGTTAGTGGTCTGGATGAACTTGTACGGACGGGTAGATATCCAAACCGAAGTGAAGCCATCCGATTTGCGATTCGAGACATGCTCAAAGATGAACTTTGGAGTCTTCGTGGAAATACATTTATTGCCCAATCTCGCGATTCATATTGAATTTATGTTGAATTGTGGTTGTTCGGTCGAAAGTGTTAGAATCAGTCAGACAATGGCGAAGTGTAAAAACAAAAACCCCTATTATCGGTATCGATGATGGGGGGTTTGATCGTTTTTCAGAAGAAAAAAGGAAAGTTCCTGTTTTTGGAGTAGTCATGAAGGGAGCCGCTTATGTTGATGGTATCATCCAAAGTCAATTGGAAAGAGATGATTCACAAGCTACTAAAATTTTGACTAACATGATTTCAGCAAGTTCACATAAGCCTCAAATCAGGGCCATTTTTCTCCAGGGAGTAACTATAGCGGGATTTGGTATCATTGATATCCACCATCTCTGGAGGATGACAACTATTCCTGTGATTGTTGTCCTTCGAAAATACCCGAATTATCAGAAAATTCAGTCTGCATTAGAGAAAGTATTCGATGACAATCAAGTTCGTTGGGAAACGATTAAAAGGGCTGGAGAACCGATTAAGGTTCAGAAAAATCCACAAATTTTTTTACAAACTGCAGGTATCTCACTCGAGAACGCTTTTCAGCTCATTAAAAAATGCACGGTGGTTGGAACAATTCCTGAAGCACTTAGAATTGCCCATTTCATTGGTGCGAGTCGATTTCGTTTTCTCAACGATTAATATCTTCCTCTAGTTTTCGGTTTTTGGGGGGAAAATTTCCTCCCAAATCAGCATAAAGGGTGCAAACACCCAAGTTATCGTTCCACCTAAGATAAAATATGAATATTCATTTGGTAAACCGAGAATTGTTAAAGTTATTATCAGACCTGTAAATAATAACGCTAGTATTGAATTTCTAAGAATGTTAAATTGCCTATCCCATACGCTGGTCTCACTTCTGGGAGTATTGCGTAACAATAAACCCTCTAGAACACCAGAAATTAAAAATAAAAATGATCCTAACGAAAAAAGGTAGAAGGGGATGAGATGGAGAACTCGGATCAAGAATGGATCTTCCCTCTCCTCCCACAAAATCGTTAGTAAAGCTATGGTTGAGTAAGAAAAGCTAATGAGAAGTGGCATAATGTAAATTGTATTAAATCCAAATAATGAATATCTAAGAATTGGTGTACCTACATATACCATTAGAGCTAGGATACTGAAGAAAAAGACTACACTTATACCAGAGAAAAAAGCCATTGTGTTTAATATTAACTCAAATTTCTTAAACCAGCCTATATGAGAAGTAGTGAGTAGTAGACGTAACCTGATACGAAGGATATTACAGGCTCCATGTGTCCATCTCCATAACTGGGCTATTTGAGCCTTAGCAGTTTCTGGTACAAGTCCATAAGATCCTATAAAATTGATGAACTTGCCCTCATATCCTCGTGCTATAATTTGCATTGATGTATCAATATCTTCAATCAAAGTATCCTCAGAAAAGCCTCCTATCGCGCTGAGAACTGATCTACGAAAGCAACCAGTCGTTCCATTGAATAAAACCATACCTCTTCTATCTTTTGCAGCTTCGATTACCTCATAAAATTGAGAATATAGAATTGAGTTTGCTTTTTGATATAATCGATAAGACTTGCGATAGGAAACCTTTGCTTGAATAAAACCAATTTTTGGGTCATCAAAGATGGAGCAAAACTTCTGCAATAAATTTGGAACTGGTATATGATCTGAATCAAGAATCATAATGAAGTCTCCTTTAGTGAGGTTGAAAACAGCGTTTATATTACCAGCCTTGAATCCTCTCTCATCTTTTTTATGAAAGAAAACTATTCCTTTTTTCTTGCAGAATTTATGGAGCTTTCCTGTCACAGATCTATTTTTTCCGTTATCACTAACGATTAACTCATAATTTTCATAATTTAGGTTAAGGGCTCCAATGAGTGTTTGCTCTAGTATGGAATAAGGTGTACCATGGGAAGGTACTATGATACTGAAAAAAGGCTTTTCGGACGACTCTCTTTCAGTAAGGTTCTTTGTGCTCCTATAAAAGAAGGAACCTGCTATCATATCCACAAGATAATAAGAGAAAATTAAACCAAACGCTTCTATTGCTAGAAGTAAGAAATTTAACATAAGGGAAAATAGATCTGGTGAATTTCTTATATCGAAAATACTTATTACTAAGTAAAATGGTATAAATAGTAAAACAGCTGATGCAAAAATGTCTGTTATTTTCGTAAGAATTTTATATTTTTGCATTTGTTAATTTCCCGTATCTAGTTCAGTCTGGGAAAAGACCTATGGTATACGTTAGAAATCTAATTTTCCCGAAAGAAAATCAGCCCATCCTTCTTTATACTTTTTTGGTGAATTTATATGATTCCAATAGACTTGTGTTTCGGGAAGATAACCATAAAGCAATCCTTCCTCACTTAACACTGGAAAAATATCGTTCTCAAGTGAAGACACTTGTTTATCGATATAGGGGAAAATTTCCGGTTCAAAGATGTACACACCAGCATTCACGTAATTAAACCCTTTTTTGCTGTTATTAACAAAGCTTGTTATCTGATTTACTTCTTTATTTAGCTCTACTTGACTGTCATCGTGTTCTAAAACGAACATAGTAGCTATTCCACCCTCCTTCACAACAGTTCGATGAAATTCTAGCAATTTGCTTAAGTCTAAGTTTGTAATTAAATCACCATTCATAACTAAGAATGTTGATTTGAACTGTTTTTTCGCATTTAAAACTGCACCAGCAGTATCCAACGGTTCTTCCTCAGATATAAAGCCAAGATTAACACCTGGAAAATCTTTTTCAGTAATCAAATATTGGATATGCTCTTTTCTATACCCCACTGAAAGAAAAATTTCGGTTAACGCATGCTTTCTTAGTAGGTCAATAGAATATTCAAGAATTGGTTGATATCCTATTGGGAGCATTACAGCTGGTGTAGCAACAGATAGAGGACGAAAACTAGTACCTTTTCCTCCGCAAAGAATCAATGATTTGATTGTACGCGCTTCTAGGGCAACCTTCAGGGCCTGTATAATAAATTGTTTAACGTTCCCGTGTCCAGCTACTTCTAATAAATTGATCCAGAAATTCTCTGTAAACTCTATCGTATATTTGTGAATATCCTTATGCTTGCTCATTTGAGCCAATCCATTAATGTGGAAGATAATTACTTGTTCATTTACTACGTTCAATAAGGTATTTCGATAGGATTAACAAGAAATCGATTAACTCTTCAGCTTGATAATCATCCTTATTTATATTAGCCTGAATAGATTTTAAGCCATCGATTGCTAGTTTAGCGTACTGGTCGCGAACTTCTTTTACCTTTTCTTGAATAGACTGAAAAACTTTTAAGACGATATCGATATCTTCCTTGTTTTTTTGCCCGATATCCTTATTATATATTTCTTTGATTTTAGTAGAATGTTCTGTTCGCATTGAAAAATGTAGGAACAAATTTCGTTTTGATTCTTGAATGTCCCAAAATTGCATTTTCCCAAATTCTTCGGGATTGCCAAGAATGTCTAAATAGTCATCTTGAATTTGAAAAGCGATTCCAGCGGCGATAATTGCCTTGTTTAATGCCTCTGTAAATAAATCTTCACGATTAGCTGCTAAACATCCTAATCTAACGCAACCTGCAAATACTACCGCAGTTTTATATTCCATTATTTTGATAACGCGTGACATTTCAAAATCGAAGTTCTGATCAAGTCTGTCTTCTAGTTCGATTGCATTGCCCAAACCTACTTGATAAGCATAATCAAGTACTAATTTTAGCCCTGCGGGATCATCTTTAATGAGGGTAAGAGCATATGCGTGAAGAACATCAACATCATGTAATGCCCGATCAGTGCCATGCCTGATATGAAATGCATCCTTTCCACGACGAATGGGAGCATTATCAATCAAATCATCATGAATTAGAGTCATATTATGAAGTAATTCAATTACAATTGCGAATTTATACGCACGAGCTAATCGCGACTCCTGTGACTCAGTATCTTGAATTAAAAGTTTCGTAGTAACTGCAATAAGTGCTGGACGTAATTGTTTTCCTTTAGTGGACAGAATAAACTCACGAATCCGATCTTTCGTGGGGCTTTCAAGTCCCTCAATTGCTGAATTTAGCTGCTTAGCTAAATTTTTCGTTATTTCCTCGTCAATAAATTGTTGTAGCACTGAAATACCCTCTTCGTTCAAGTAATCCGAAGTCTTTGGACGTGTAAAAGAATGAACCTCTTAATCTCAATTTTAAGCATTAAGTTTAATACGTTTCCTAAACCAATACCTTTTTAGCGGAACTCATCCTATAAAGCCATTGTTGAACATACCATGTCCAGGGTTATCTGTCCTAATTGTAGTAATCATATTCCAGCTAATCGTTATTGTATCTTCTGTGGAGAAACGATAGAGGGGATTAATACTTGTACAAATTGTGGTAACCTATATTCAAACCAGTTATCAGAATGTCCAATATGTTCTGCCTCTATAAATGCTGAAGCACGAATACCGACAATAAAAACAACGCCCTGGTACATTACAAGACTTCTACCGTTCGATTCAAGTCTATTGATAATATTTATACTCTCTTCTTATTTTATATTTCAATTAATTGTGGGAACAGTTGTTATTATATTCTTACCATTCAATGTTTTTGATGATGCAGTTATAATGGAGTTTCTCAATCTCTTTATTACAATCATATCAAATCTTGTTTTTATTCTTGTTTTAATTAAGTATGTACCATTTACTGTTATAAAGATTGATCCTGTAAAAAGGAAAAAACAAACGGTTCTCCTATTAGTCATTGTTTTTCTAGTTTCAGTTACTTTGTTAGAAATGAGTATCACTCTTATTGACAATATTTTGGATTATTTTGCCGTTCCTCCGTCCCATTCTTCTCCCTATGATGTTTACTTTGCTAATCCTCTTGTGACAATACTTTTTTCTCTCTTAGTCATCATAATAGGACCATTATTTGAAGAAATAATTTTTCGTCAACATGTAATTTCTTTCTTAGAAGGGAGAATATCCTCAAAGGTATCTGTGATACTTCTTAGCAGTGCAATATTTAGTCTTAACCACTTACCTGCAGATCTACAAAATGGTTCATTTAGATTTACTATCGAGCATTTATTCGTTGTATTTTTTCTTGGAGTAGTTCTTGGACTAATTTTCTATCGTTACGGATTATTATATGCCGTTTTTTTTCATTCTTTCTGGAATTCTTTCTCTCTACTGGCTCAATTGGAAACATCCGCTTCGGAAATAACTGTCTTTTTGGATTTTTTACTCTTAATTGCATTTATTTTAACAATTATTCTCTCTATATTTGTATTAGTCAAATTTAAATACGCATTCTTCAAATTCTTGACAAAAGTGAGAAATATTAAGATATTCACAAAAGAAAATGCTCTACTATTAACTAATTCAGTAATAATCATCACTTTCGAACTTCTTAATGCCTACCTACTTAATTTGAATCAAGATATTGCAGGCATAGGCATTGGTGTTCTCCTAGGACTCCATGCTATTGGAATAGTTATTGGATTTCTGATTTTTGAGTATAAATCAAAAACTCCGTCAGCAAATCAATATTGAACTGTCATGTAATGAGAGTGATATTGTTCCAAAGTAAAAAGGGAGAAAATGGAGATAAATTTAGAATACATTCTGTGTGGCACTTAATAATGATCTGGGATCCTCAATAAAAACGGGAATCGCGGCAGCACCACGTTTTACCTCAATATCATCCATACCTAAGATTCGTACAATTTCCTTGAATCGGTTTCTGATCGTAACAGGAGTTGTTTTAGCTGCTCGAGCAATTTGTTGTTGAGTTCGTCGTTCTCCTGTTTTTACACCTGATATATACAGACACGCAGCAGCAATTGACATTGGATTTTTACCAACAGTAATTCCACACTCTCGTGTTTTAATCGCAATCTTTACAGCAATCATCCGTGTAGGCATAGATAATGACAATTCTTCCCCTAAACGATGAATTAAGGCTTCATGTCTTCCAGAGTCAGGTTTTGTTCTTAAATGTTGAATTATTGTCCTAACACATCTGCCCAGCTCTTTAGCTGAAACATTAGCATTAATAGATATATCTTTTAGTGTAAGGGGAATTTTTGTCTTGCGACAGGCTAGATAGAGACTTGCTGCAATCATTCCATCTATTGATCGTCCTCGAATCAGATTTTTCTTGAGACACTGGCGATAATAAGAGCTTGCCATTTGGGCCGTTCTTTCTGGCAATTCCATTTGACTACGTAACCTCTTAAGTTCTCTCAAGGCAATTCTTAAGTTGCGGATCTCGCTTTCATGTGCGTGATTATCGACGTTTGTTAATCGATTATAAGCTAGTCTTTTATTAGAAGATAATTTTCGACCTTTCCCATCTTTTCTAGATTTACTTATCTGAGTCTTAATTCCAAAATCAGGCTGGAGTAAAGAAAGTGGCGAACCGCCTCTAGAACGATTTTGTTCTTCTTGATAATCATAAGCTCTCCATTCCGGTCCCTGATCAAACATTAATGAATCTACTACAACCCCACAACACGCACAAATCCATTGCCCTGACCTTGGATCAGAAACTATATTATCAACCGCTCCGCACTCTGGACATTTTTGATGTGATACATGATTTACTTGGCCCATATCTAATCGATCCAACACCCAATTTTAAGTTTTAATGTCTATCTAGAGAAATGTTCCGTCAATTTTAATTCTCATTTGCATTGAAGAGGCTCAATCTTTACTCTGAAGAATTTTCTTATTATTCCAATTTTCAGATTCCAGACATTCACTTCTTTTAAAGGAAGATGTAAATATCGAGGGTCTAATTTCAGGGCCTAGTTAGAGTGTTCGATAAAAGGACGATTTTTCTAGATCAATTCAAGAAAAGCTCTCTCCACGTTCCACTTGCTGTATAAGCTCACAATTATTTCCATATTGAAATCATAGTGTTTTTCATTCTTGCTCATTGAGCTTCTTCCTTACTATTTTTCGTACTCTTGAATATTGTAATCCAGCTTGGTATGAACTTCTTACAAGAGGGCCTGCTACTACAGCAGAGAATCCCATTTCTTTGGCTTTATTTTCCCAATATGCGAATTTTTTTGGTTCAATATAATCATGAACGGGAATAGCTTTTCTAGAAGGTTGGAGGTATTGTCCTAAGGTAATGATATCAACATGTACGTCTTTTAAATCTTTAAGTGAGGTAAGGATCTGTTTATCAGTCTCTCCAAACCCTAACATTATTGAAGATTTAGTGAAAATTTCAGGGTCGATATTTTTAAGTGTTTTTAGAACTGATAATGATTGTTGATATTTGGCTCTAGGATCACGTATTTTAGGGGTGAATGTTTCAGTCGTTTCCATATTATGACCAATTACTTCAGGTTTAGCATTAGCAATGGTTTTTAATGATTGAACATTACCTTTAAAATCAGGGATAAGTATTTCTATCAGTGTAGAAGGCATTTCCTGTTTTATTGTCCTGATGCAATTAGCTAGATGACTTGCCCCTCCATCAGGAAGATCATCCCTTGTCACGGAAGTCAGAACAACATATTTCAGGCTAAGAGTTTTGATAGCTTCTGCAATTTTCAGAGGTTCACCAATATCGAGATATTGATGAGGATTTTTAGTATCCACATCACAGAATTTACAGGCTCTGGTACAATAAACACCCATTAGCAAAAATGTAGCAGTTCCAGATTCCCAACATTCGGTTCTATTTGGACAAAACGCTTCTTCACAAACAGTATGAAGTCCTTGATTTTTAATTAGATTGCTAACCTCTTTAAATTTCGTTTCAGTTGGAATTTTAGCCCGAATCCAATCAGGTTTTGATGATCCTTTCACTTATACATCACACAACTAGATTTAGAGGAAGTACTCTGATTATAAGAGTCCATGGTTCTCATTTATAATTACATGACTAAAATTGTCAGACAAATTTGATCATGTTTCTGATAGTACTATGAAGAACTGGTCAGTAGCCATTTATATCCTCAGAATATCGGCATACTTACATCCTATCATCCTTTTAGACCTTCTAAGTACGGTGAAATTTACAATGTTGTCACAAAATGATCTATTAGATCTATTAGACTCTTTTTCAACAGAGCAAACATTATCTGGTCTTTTATCTATACTACTACTTGTGATATTCCTCCTAGAACTTAGGAAGTATTTGAAATATCGCTCTTATCCTGATATCATGGAATTATCTGGTATAGGTGTGTTAGCAACAGGATTATTTGCATTAACAGGTGACATGTTATTATCAGGACTGGCAGGTATAATGGGTCTGATGGTTATTGGAACATTTGAAGTACGTGAAAATCCAATATGGGTACGAATGATGGGAACCTTTACAATAAGTTATGGTTTCTTTTTCATTATGGTAGCAATTGGATATTTAACTTCAAAGGTTATACCATCTTTAGGTGCTTCATTAAAGAATTTCTTGGTTTCATTTGGGTTTAGTAACGCAATTGAAATTCAGCAATTCTTTGTTGGCGTTGGTTATAATTTAATAATCTGGGTAATGGTTTTCACGGCATTTCTTCTATTTGGTCGTAAATTCATTGTAGTGACACGGTTTATAAGCCCCCAGATGACATATTTAATATTATATTTGGTCGCAATCTTAGTCATTCTTCAACTCGATTTTCCAGATATTGTAAAATATCCAGCAATCTTTGTAGTAAATATCTTTATCTACTTAATTTCGGGACCTCTACTAACAATCCTTTACGGAATAAAACCTCTTGATGATGAAAGAGTCCACTCAATTATTTCAGAGGTTCAGATGAAAATCAAGACGCCGATTCGTAAGATTGGTATTGTAGAAGCTCCGATTCTAAATGCTTTTGCCTTCGGGCCATGGTTTGATCAGCGAATAGCTTATATCGCTTCTGATTTAGATCAGTTCACCGACACAGAAATTCGAGGAATAACGGCTCATGAATTAGCTCATGTAAAGAAAAAGCATACATTGATCTTACTTGGTATAACTGCTCTTGAGTTGATTGTGAAATTGATTATTGATGCTCCTGCGACCTATTGGGAATATGTATTTCTTGGTGAACAAACCTGGGACTTTTTATCGTTTTGGTTGTTCAATATAGCCTTATTTGCAATCTTATTGACATTTGTTAAAATGTTAGAAGGGCAAGCTGACAAAATAACTAGACAAAAAGGCTATGGAATCGAATTAGCAGAATCATTATATCGTCTTGAAGGATTTTATTATGGAATAGCTGGGGAAATTGGATTCAATACTCAGTTGATGACTGGAAAGAAACGTACTAAAGATGAAAATATTCGTTTCATGGGAGATCAAGCTTACTACTTGTACCAAAATCTTGCTCCTAGCCGTATGACTTGTTTCATGAATTTAATTGCCTCTCATCCGTTAACTTCAATAAGAATTGCAATGCAGGCAGATCATTCGATAGGCGCGATTAGAGCGGGTTTAATGATTTGGGGATTATTACTTCCTGGATTTAGAAACCGTTCTATTGCAAAATTGCAGAAATCCCATAATGAAATGGATCGTTTACTCTCAATGAAGTACTCTCGTGACTTTGGTAATATCAAAGACTATTTAGAAATTACCTATGAGGAAGAGACTGCTAAAAAAATTGTTAACCATTTTGTACTCGCAAAACCAAAAATAAAAAAGGAAACGACCATATGGGGAAAAGTTATTGGATATGAAATTACTTCAAGCATAGTTTCACCTATTGAATTTGAGTTAGAATTAGCTGATGGTGCCCAAATTACGATTCAAAAAAGTGATTACGATCTAATTATAGCTGATCCCAATCAAGAGTATTTCATGAAGTCAGGAAAGAGAGCTGTCTTAGAAGGGGTCGAGATAAAAGATCGTAAATTTAAGAAGTTTATATTCACATATAAGAAGAAGAAGATATCTTCTCGCTCAACTGGCATAAGTTTAGCGGAATTTGATAAACATTGTTACTGGTTCCTCTATAAAAATGGATCAATTCAACCATGGACATTAAAAGAAGCAATACTCAACGACACATTCCAAACCTCATCTTTTCTGATGGAAGATGAATCACAAAAGGAACATCGCCTACAAGGGAAGGATCTGATCATTGATTTACCACCACAGATTCAAATGATTAGGTCTAGGAATTGGGAGCTAGAAAAACACTTCTTCTCGAGGTTGCAAGAAATAAATGAATCTTTCATTTTGTATGATAAAGAAGATTTTGATATTGGGTCACCAACAAAAGTCATCTCAGTATCTAACGATATGATTGAATTCTTAGAAGGGAGAACAGCCAAAAGCTTAGCACCTAAGAAGGTTGATGCGATAGTTTTGAACTATCCTTTTTATTTTTTCAATTTACGAAGTGAAATGGGTATAGGGAATATTCTCTCATTGAAAATGTTCAATAGAGGAACTCAAAATAATTACATTGGACTTTGACTTCTCCAGTTGATAAGGTCACCTTCAACCGGGCCACAAGGTAGATTAATCATTTGTGACCTACACTAATAAATACCAGTTGTCAGACAAATTTAATCATGGATGATTAATAACTTCTTCTGTAATTTCTAAAGATCGATTTTGCCGGTTTTCTAGCGATTCTGAAAGATTTAACAACTCACGTGACTTCAATGATATGTTTTCGCTTATTCCAGAAATTTTCTCTTCAATATCTTTTATTTCACTCTCACACTCAATAAGCTCGCCATTAACCTTTTTAAACTCAGAAGAGGCATCGTCTTCGTTTTTTTTCTTATGTAAATCATGCCATTCTTTCTTATGTAAGTCAAATTTTCCCTCTTGAATATTTTTTAGCGCTCTACTCAGATTAGAGAGATCCTTTTGTTTTAGATGCAAGCTTTTTTCGCCTACGTTGATTAATTCCTCTAGAAGTGCAGATATTTCAGGATTATTCTCAGGTTCATCTAAGAATTTTTGAACTGGGTTTTTTTCATAACTTAAAGCGGTGTTAACTAATCCAAACTCTCCAGAAACACTTCCTCTTTGGACTTCGCGTGCATACTTTTTGAATTTTTTCTTAAATGAGTTTAGATGGGTTCCCATTTCAATTTCTATTTCAGTTATTCTAATGCCTCTCTGTCGAGAATTACTTATTATCGGATTTCCTACTAGAGCTGTTCTAATGTCTTCTTTATTGTCCCGAGATTCTTCAGCTACTTTCAGCTGAACTTCAAGATCTAATTTTTCCTCTTTTAGTTGTTCAGTCTTTACTTGTATGTTTTCAATATCTCTAATAATTGATTCTAAATCTTCAATTGCTTTAACTACAGAATATTCTTCTTTTTGTAGATCACGGAGGTCATTGAGTTCAGAAGTAATTTTTGCAAAAGCAGCGTAGATGCCTCGCTTTTTAAGCAAAAAATCAAGACCCATAATTGCATCCACTTGGGCTTTTTCTTTATTAATATCATTAACCAATCTAGACAAATTTCTAACAAATTGATTAAGCTCGGATGATGTCAGTTGCTTCTTTTCGTCAGGAATCTTAAGTTTTGATACTTGAGTATTAAAGACATGAAGGAGGGGGTTAAACGCCTTAAGAGATCGGAAATAGATCTTCCCCTTTTTAGTAATTTTCTGGACACCCTCTTCTGTGAGCTGAGGATCTGTTTCATCAATTAACTTCTGAGTGTCTTCAATGATTTTATTTCGGTGTTTTTGTATAGCTTTTCGAGTTTTCTGGCTTTTATCAAATGCAATATTTATTGTTTTCTTCCTACGCTTCTGAATTAATTCTATTTTCGTCTCTACTTCAGCCTTTGACATTATAACACCTATTTTTTTGATTTAAAGAGAGATGATATATATAGTTCATCTAATCGAGCAATTAATAGTTCAAAATTTGGAGTTTCATCCTTCTCACCTTTGAATCCAACGGTAATATGATTTATCTTGCTACTTTTCAATGACAGTAATTCTAAATCTTGCGTAGAGTTAGCTGTTGTTCCCCAAATTTGAGGAATTAATGCAGATATTTGTTCAAACTCGTTAACCTCCATATCAATGATGGAATCACCAGATTTTTTCATTCCAGTTAGTGGAAACCCGTTATCATCGCTGACGAAAGAAGCAACGACTCTATTCTTTTCTCCTCCCGTTATCATCTGTTTAGACAATATTCCTCTCATCGATAATCGCATTTGATCCTCTAGATTTCTACCCATTGTATATATCGACCTAAATATACGTAAATCGTTATTCAAACGAGGAATGAATTTTCATTTAGAATTTTCGCTTTAATGGGTTATTTTATTAATATGGAGTCAGTGAAACGTATTTTCCGAAAGGATAATATTTTCAAAGAAAGCCATCTCCTTCTGTCTAAGTTTCAGTAGTCAAGTCATTACTCGACGTGAAAGAGAAATGCTCATCCGTAGAAACCAAATAAATAAATATCGGAAAAGGGTCGAAGGAACACTTCTTATAATCTTAGTGATTCTTCCTTTAACTGTTTTATCCGGTTCAGATGCCTCATTGTACGAATACCAAAAAGCATCAAATGAATTTACTAATGAAACAACTTCAGATGAGATTAGGTATAGTATGCTAGAAGAAAAGAATTTCATTGGTAATTATTCCTTTGATCTAGAAGCTTTAGCGGATTACATTGACAGTCTTTACGATTCAACTCAAGCAATTTTCTTTGAGTCGGTAGATGGGTATTCTACATCAATTGCTACGTATGAAGCATTGGCAGTTTTGCGCATATTCGGTTTGGATTATTATCAATTTTACTCTAAATGGCAAGATTACGAAGTAGCCATAGCTGACAAATTAATCATAGACCTAAAAGATGAAGAGGATTCGGGAGGATTTCGTCTCAGCTCTATAGTTTCTACTCCTTCCCTTGAGGGTACTTTCGGTGTTGTTAACGCCCTTTGGCTAATGGATGAACTTACACTTAAATTAAAGCCATTAACTCCAACTATTATGAATTACACTATTCTGGACACATTTGACCTAGATAATTTTGGTTTTCATGAGAGGGATAGCGAAGCTGACCTTAAATCAACGTTTCAAGCTTTATCAATACTAGATTTAATTTACAAGGTAATCTCAGATGTAAAAGATTCTTCAATTACACCAGCCGTTAATCAAACCATTCTGGAATTTATGACCAATTACTCATTAAATATTTTCAATTTTATTGAGGATACTTTAGTAAATAACACATATTTTTATGACAATACAAGCTATCGTACTCCAATTGAGGATACTTGGTATGCTCTACAATCAATTGCTGTTCTTGAACACTTTTCCACTTTATTGGGAATTTCATCGCCAAAAAATCTAATTGATTATCAATCACAAATACAGAATTGGTTACCCTTATTTCTTAAAAGTACTGGAATGACTGAAGGAGGATATGGCTTCTATGAGAATGCAACAACGAAAGAAACAGGAATCGTTTATGCAATCAGTCATTTACTGAATATTACTGACGATATTGATCATATAGGGGCATTAAATTTCGTTAATTCTTCTCAATTCCTGAAACGAGAAAATCGAACTTATATCCAAACTGAAGCAAGAGACATTGGAGGATTTGGCCCAAATAATGTAACATATACTCAACTAGAAGTCAACAATAGAGTGAACATTCATGATACCTATTACTCCTCTTTGGTCTATTTATTATCCCTATCTCTTTTTGAATCAATAGAACTTGATTTAGAAACCTCATATTTTCAAAAAAATCAATTTATCAATAAATCGAATTATCTTATTCAGGGAGTAATAACATCCATCAATTTAGGGATGGATACATTTGACTATCAATCCCATGGTTCTCTCAGCTTAACTACAACAATTGATAATTGGGATATTACGCATCCTTCCTATTCAGAGAATAATGAAGTCTTCACAAGGGAATCTAGTGCTATTTACAAGATAAATATTGAAAACGACAGCAATGGAGATTTTAACTGGACTCTTGGCTCTCATCAAATTGTTAATCACCTATCAATTCGAAATTTCCCTGTTATACGCTCTCCGGTATATCTGCAAAATTCTACAGTCATTGTAGGTTATGCTCCAATATATGATTTCGCACCTACCTTAATTAAACCGGGTGATACATTAAATGGAACCATCTATTATCAAAATAGATCAGTTATCACTTATGAAACGATAAATGTCACTACTGGTAGTTTATCTGCAAATATCACTTCACCCGATGACCAGATTGTAAATCTTCTTTCATACGAACCTTTGAATGCAACGACAACCTCTTTTCAGTTTAAGATCCTCTTTGATAATCACTCACTCCTGGGTACATGGGATCTTACATTAAGTTTTAATAACTCCTTGACATCAATAGCAACAGTTTTTCCTCTAGAGATTTCTGATGTAGTCAGACTTGTAAATATTACCAAAATACCTGTATACTACCCAGGTAATACTCTAAATATTAATGTTTCACTAGAATATTCAAATGGTTTCTTTACACCTAAAGCCAATGCTACATTACTCTTTATCAGTAATGAAACTCAGATAAAGGCCTTTGATGTTAAATTGTCGCATTATTCTGACAACATTTATACGAGCCTCAATCAGTTATGTCCAATTCAATTTGTTACTGGTTTTTATAATCTTTCAGTTAGTTTTAGTTGGAAAACTTCCTCAGGCTATCAAATTAGCAAGGTTACCAACAGCACACTTACAAATATTCGATTTGGAGGAACCCCTGTTTTATATCAATCAGTCTTTGTTACTGATAATAGGAATCTCTCCTTGTCTGAAAGCTACACAATATTCTATGGAGAAAGTCTCAATCTAACATTTGTAGTAGGTATTGACACACCCTCGGGTATCTACAATATCACTGATTCACAAGTTGATATGATTGGTGGACTTGTGAACTTTTCTGACGAAACGATATTTATACAACGATTCAAAATGGTTCAAGCAAATGAATCCATCTTCATGAGCGCATTGATTAATCCGAATCTTGCAGAGACAACATTTGGAACACGATTCAAAATTAGATCAGTATGGAACAATTCCTATGTATTTGCCCGAGATCCTAGGGATCCTTTGAGTAATATTAATTATAACATAACTGTTTCTGGAGACTTCGCTATTACTAATACACAGTACTATGGTATAAACAAACAAGGAGATTTGAATGTTTATGCCATTGATACTTCTTCAGTCATTACAATTTCCTTTGAAGTAGTAAATTCTGAATTTAATAACATTCCAGTCCCAAATATTAATCTTTATGGCATACTAGATTTACAAGGCAAAATAGGAAGGCTTAATCAGTCTCTCCCAAGTATCACATCTGCTATTGAAGACGACGGTACTCATATCTACTTATTATCAATACCTCCAGCAAGTTTAGCACCAAATACCTATGAAATTGCAGTGTATACTACTACTGGAATTTCTCCAAACTTAAAAATAGGTAGTTTAGCTCCTGGATTTAAAATCGTATCTACTCTTAACCCTAGTCCCATCATTCAGCTACATGAAGCAATGATATTGATTATGGCGATTACCTTCATTGGTTTGCTTTATTTGAATATAAAGAGGAATCCTTAGCTAATTTAAAGCTAATTTCTGTAAACCACTTTTCAAAGAACTGAGAGAGCTTAAGGATTTGGCTCTTAGAAATATTTGGAATGTGAATGCCAAGAAGGACTATCACAGGTACTTCGGTGTTTTTAGCAATTATTTGAGCTAATTTACCAGCTAGTTCTGCATCTCTATGAGCTGGGATCGAAATGCAGTGAAAATTGGCTGACTTTGCACCATTTGCACGAATGTATGGTAGACCTACCCCTATACCCCCTAAATGTTCATTAGGGGTAACAACATCTATGATTAGACCATTTTGTTTTGAATATACATTAGCAAACAATTGAAAAGAGTCAAAATTACTCTCGAATTGTGCGAGTTTCTTCATTTCTCTCATCAATGTCAGTCGAAATCTAAGGAATTATTGCATTCTCAAAGAGAATTATTATGTGAAAAGAGTTTGGTAATTCTTCCTAATTAATTTCTTCATTCTTTTTTTTCCAGTATTTTCTCATTAAAGGTTTGAATGTCCCCTTTTAGAGCATTGTTCTCATTTTCCAATACTGAGATTTTCTCTGAGGCTACTCCTTTTTCTGATTCTAAATCTGAAAGGCGTTTTCTAACCTCTTCCGTTCTTTTTACCTTTATTTCAATCTCCTGTTGAAGATTACCTATCTGATCATTTAAACTGATTTTGGAAACTTCCAGGCTTTGAATCTGGTCTTCTAGTGATTGAATTTGTGTTTTAAAATCTCTAATTTGCTGATCAAATTCCGTTTCTTGATTCTTCAACTTTGAATTCAATTCTTGTAGTTCTTTCTGAAGATCTTCAATCGATTTTCCTTTAGCTTCCTTTGAATCTTCGATTAATTGTCCCACCCCGGGTGGAGAACAGACAGGACAGGGTGCCCGAATATAGTATGAACCACACTTAAGACATGTTGGCATTTTTATTCCACTCCGAGGGTATTTTTCAGCTCATTCACTTCTTCTTCTAATGTAGCTTTGTTAGTTTCAAGGCTAAGAATTCTTGCTTTGAGAGCATTCGTTTCTTCTAGCAAGCTTTGATTATTACCTGTAACAACATTATATTCCTCCTCCTTTTCCTTCAAAGAGGATTCTAGCTGCGAAATCTGTGATTTCAGGGGTTCTAAATCCGAAACTAGGGTTTTTTCTTTTTCTTGAAGGGTAGAAATTTCAGATTTAACTTCCTTAATTTCTACCGTTTTAACTTCTTTTAATTGATTTAAACTCGCTTCAGTCTTCTCTATTGAGTCGAGTAATTCAATTGGATCGATTAATCTCACTGAACTCTTTTCTTCAACATTTACTGTCGACACAGGGGATTTGGGAGAATCATCGGGGGTACAAAATGTACATGAAGCTTCACTAAAATAGGATCCACATTTGGAACAAATTGGCATTATTAACTCCTCATTGTGATGTATCTTTGATCATAGGGAATAACTCATAATTTTTAACACTTTGCTTTTTTACTAGGTACAATCCTCATTCTAATGGGTATGTCTCCTAATTCATCTATTTATACTATTGTATTCGCTCCTTCCAAGCAAGAAAATACCCTCCAAATTCTGGGGTTTACAAAGGGAAGGTTAATTCAGAGAAAACCTCGCTTCAAGGGTAGGATTGTCTATTTTTACAAAAGAGAGATAATGTGGCGGCCACGTCGCATTTTCTGGGAGGAACAAGGGAAATGGAAAGCATATCCAGCAAAAAATACGATTCAGGAAATAATTACTACTGCAAAATACATTTTTCTAACCACCGATCTATCCAATAAAGAAAAAGATGGATTAAAGCGATTTTGTAAAGACTTCTCTCTTCCTATAAAATTCTCAGAACGAAATTTTTGCCCATTCTGTCTATTAACGGAAAAAATTACATTACTAAAAACAGAAGGCAACTACAAAGCCTATGATCGGGAAGTATGCAAAGCTTGTGCCATGCAGGAATTAGAAAAGGAACTTCTGTCAAAAAAAATTAATCTTCTAGAAAATCCAGGTTTTAAAAAATACGCGGTTTCGATTCTGGATCGTTTTCATGATATACATCCAGTAACTGAGACATTAACTCAGGGAAATGCAAAACTTAGTGATTTGACACTAATAAAGAAAGTAGAGACAACAAATACGCTTGGTGAGGTACGTTCGGTTCAGAATACACAAATCGATAGGTTTTTAAAGAAATCCTTAAAAAAACGTGGAATAGAAAGTCTATTACCAATCCAGGCAGAGGCTTTAAAGAAAGGATTACTTGAAAACAACAATCTGTTAATTATCGCTAATACAAGCGCAGGAAAAACGCTAATAGCAGAAATTGCTGGGATTAGAACTTCACTCAAGAGAAAAAAATTTGTTTTCATTGTCCCTTTAGTGGCTCTAGCCAATACAAAATATGAAGACTTCAAAAAATTTTATGGTGATAAATTACGGATCGGTATACGTACTGGAAGATCTCGTATTTTCGATTCTTTTAAGGAGAAAAAAGATTTCTATAAACTTCGATTCTCAATCAAAGATTCAGATGTAGTAATCGCTACTTATGAAGGTTTAGATCTTTTAATTCGCGGGGGACAAATAAATTTTGATGAAATTGGTTGTATTGCAATTGATGAAATACAATCTCTGGCTGATTCTGAACGGGGGCCAACTTTAGACTGTTTACAAGCGAAAATAAGATATTATTCGAAGAATGTTCAAATAATAGGATTATCAGCAACAATTGGAAATCCAGTCCAATTTGCGAATGAACTTTCATTGAAATTAGTTACAGTCGATCATAGACCAATTCCATTAGAACAGCATTTGCTTATTTCAAGAGGTAGTCATGAGAAAAATAGACAAATAGCTACTTTGGTCTTTGCAGAGCTAAAAACAATATCAAAAAATGGATTTAAGGGACAAACAATAATTTTTACTAATTCTAGAAGGAAAACAAGTGAAATTTCTGAGGCTTTACGCGAATCAGGGATAAGAAATGCTCAAGCTTATCATTCAGGTCTCTCTTATTCACTTCGAAAGCGAATTGAGTTAGAATTCTCCTCGGGAAAATGTACAGCTATTGTTGCTACTTATGCACTCGGTGCTGGTGTAGATTTTCCAGCCTCACAAGTAATATTCGAATCAATGATGATGGGGAATCAAATACTTGATCCAAATACCTTTACTCAGATGATTGGGCGAGCAGGTAGATTAGGAAAGCACGACCGAGGATATGCGGTTTTTCTATGCTTGGGAGATTCTATTTCCTCCTTCGATTCAAAATCTGAAGTAGAAATAGCTTTAGAGTTAATAAATTCTGATCTTACTCCAGTAACGCCTGATTATGACGAGAATGCTTGTGGGGAACAAATTATTTCTATTTGTTCTACAAAGATGAAAATGTTACCAACTGAGGTCAAAAAGATCTACCAAAATATGATTGGGACTGGCAATCATAATTTCATGAATATTACGAATAAATTAATTCGTAATGACCTAATTTCCATTAGAACCAAAGAAAAGCATCGCTATTTAGAGGTAACTCCTTTGGGCAAGGCTTCAGCTCTCTCTTTTTTTTCCCCTGAAAAAACAATTGCAATAAGGTCCTTGATCAAGAAAAAAGAACATTTTTTATCAATTGCACTCGAAATGAACCATCCACAGAATGTTTATTTGTCAAAAAAACTCCATGCTTATCTTGAGAAGACATATCACATGAGATTTTCAACACGATTGATCAATAGTCCAGTCTTGGATGTAATGAACGCTTCCTTAAAAGGAAAAGAAGCAACAGAACTCAATAAATGGTGTTTGACAACATTCGCCAAATGGACTCAGAACTTCTTCACATGCACATGTAAAGAAAACCCATTTTGTGTTCATGGTTCCGAGCAGATCGGGAGATTCATTGTCAATAAAAGGTTAGAGGGGAAGAATATTAATCAAATTTCCCGGAGTTTCTCGCAATTTGATCTTCTTATATATCCTGGGGACATTTTATCTTTCCTCAATGGAATAATTCATGAACTAGAAGGGATTCAGAGGATAACAATAGCAATAGGTGAGACAAAAAGTGAAAAGAAGATCACTCTTCTTATCGATAAACTAGAAATCCCCCAATAATTCTCTTTGTGCAGAAATTTCTTTTAATCTCTTATCTGGGTCGACTTTCGATATTTCAATAAAAGCCCAAGACCTGCAAAGGCAGTAAGGAACCCAAAAATATAATAAAAAGCAGATATAGCCGTACTCATTGTACCTCCTAATCCTGCAATTAATAATCCTATAACTATAAGCAATGAACCAATTAAACGATCATCCATCTTACTTACCTCTTCTAAATTCACAACGAGTCGCAAATATAAACTAATTTCAATTCCTAAATGAATTTTTAGGTATTTTTACTAATTTCATTTGTAACAATTTCTTTAATATAATCTACGTAATATATAAGTTTCTGCTTTGTATCTGCTTCAGCACGAACAGAAATTACAGGTTCAGTCCCACTTTCGCGAACCAGTACCCATCCATCTTCAAATTCAGCTCTCACTCCATCGATTGTAATGCAATTTTGAGCTTCAGCCACTAAAAGAGATTTAACATTCTCTACCACAATTGATTTGATACTATCAGCGCAAGGTATTCTCAGTTCATCTGAAGTAAAATATGAAGGTAGTTTTGCTATTATTTGAGAGAGAGGTTCCTCTAATGACGCAATAATTTCAATCATCTTTAAAGATGAATAAGTGGCATCATCAAAACCAAAGTACCCCTCTCCAAAGTAGTAATGACCACTTAATTCTCCCGCAAAGATTGCACCCCTTTTCAGAAGCTCCTCATGGATCCAAGAATGGCCTACACGAGTGAACTTCACTTTAGCACCGAGATTCTCCAGGTATTCGTAAGTTGCTTTTGAGGTTTTTATATCGATTAAAATTTCTCCATTGGGAACTTTTTCAATTAAATACTGACCAAATAGCATTATTACTTGATCAGGTTTTACGATATTTCCTTTCTCGTCCACAAATCCTACACGATCTCCATCTGCATCAAAACCAATACCTAAATCGTGAGAATTTTGATTCATTGATTGAATAATAAATCTGAGACATTCGGGTTTGGCTGGATCGGGAATCATAACAGGAAAAGTTCCATCAGGATCGGGATGAAGGGCAAGAACTTCCATTTTTTTGCCTTTTAAGACTTGTAGAATTGGATAACATGTTCCATTTCCAATATCTACAACCAGATTCATCTTCTTGTCAGGATAAAAACGATTTTTGTGATAATTCCAAAATTGTTCATTATTTACTCCATTTAAGATTGGTGTTTGTCCATAAGTATGACTTTCAATCACTGTATAGTCATTCTGGTTCATTATTCTCTTTATTTCACTGTAAAAATTGTCAATGTGAAATGAAACACCATTTTGATCGCACACCTTTATTCCATTATATTCAATAGGATTATGACTAGCTGTTACCATAATTCCAAAATCTACAGAAGAATTATTTGCGGATAGGAAATATATAGTAGGCGTAGTACAAATGCCTATGTCCTTAACATTACAACCAACTTCCATTAACCCCATTGCAAGAGCCGTTTTTATTATCGGGGTAGATAGTCTGACGTCACCACCGATTATGATATTTTTATTAATTCCAAAGTATGTTCCAAACGCTCTACCGATGTTAACTACTGTTTGTAATGAAATTTCTTGAGGAAATTTCCCTCGTATGTCATAGGTACGAAAAATATTCTCAACCATTACCAATAACCTGTGTTCAGAATTTTACTAATCAATAAATTTCCACTTTTCCTTTTTTAAAAATACTGATCTAATTTTTTCATGGGTTGGCTTAAGATTTCCTGTAAACATCTCCATTCCCATTGATACCGAATAAATGGAAAATAGTGCTGCTTAATTTGATTTGAGTATTCCCGAAAAAAGCGCATTAAATTTTGATCTTTCTCATTTGGATATCCATGGCCAAGAATTTGCTCGGGTAAATTCCATTCTTGTTCAATTTCTCGTAATTTAAGATCTCTTATATGCTTAGCTACACATGAGGCTGCTGCTACTACAGTATATTTACTATCAGCTTTAGGAGTAATTAGAATGTTTTTTGATGATTTCCCTCCTCTACCTAAAGTAAATTTACCCTCAGAATTATTATTAGTAATTACTTTAAAGGTCAATAATTCATTATTCAAGCGAATTAAATTTGAAATTTGTGTCATTGAATATCTGGGGGAAGAAATCGTGTCTACGAAAATTTCCTTAGCATGTAGTTCCAGTATAAGTTTACTGAAGTACCTAAGTTCTAATAGATTCAAATTATCTCTAGGACGTCTATTTAATGCTAAATCGATTTCTGAAGATGGAACTTCAATTACTTTGACTTTCTTTGCTTGTTGTTGTATCTCTACTGCCAATTCACTTCTTTTATTCCGCCCTGATAATCCAGTGAATAGTTTAGAATCTTTCACACCTTTTTGATGAAGAAAATTTATCTTATCTTTCTCTAAAGACAAACCAACAATAATTAAGGGTCCTAATACACTACCTCTTCCAGCTTCATCAATACCAGCGATTATCTCCCCCAAACTCAATCAATTCCAGTCATCTCGATAGCATTTTCTGCTGCAGATCTAGTTAAACCTTCAGAAAGAACCGTATATCTTTCAGGACGAATATGTTGAGCTTTTTGTAGAGCTAATAGCATTATATCTCTATCAATACCTATATCATGGAGGGTCAAAGGGGCAGAAATCTTCTTTAGAGACTTACGAATACGTATCCAATCGCCTCCATGCAAATACATCATTAAAATAGCACTAATTCCCGTTTGATGACCATGTAACACTTCAAAATCATATTCGAATGATAGACTATCTAAAGCGTGACTAACAAGATGTTCTGATCCACTAGCTGGACGAGATGATCCTGCAATACACATTGCAACACCACTACTCCCTAATGCCTTGATTAAAGCCCTCACTCCTTTCTCACCGAAGAAGTTCTTTCCTAAATCGTGAATTCTTTCCTCAACCATAGTTGCAGTCATTTCTGAAAATGATGCAGCATATATATCGTAATCTTCGCCTTTCAATCTATTAGCGAGTTTCCAATCTTCCACAGCGACCCATTTGGATAATATATCTCCTACACCCGCCTTCAAAGATTCTTTAGGCGCTTTACTAATCATCGTGGTGTCACCGACAATTGCTAAGGGAGAAATTGGGCAATACTCCTGTGAAAGTTCCTTTTTGAAATATTGATCTACTTGAGTTCTCAATAAAAAGTTAATGTAAGGGCTAGAGAATCCGTCATGACTTGCATTGGTCGGAACAGCAATATATTCCGTTTTAGACATGTTAGCTATGAGTTTCACATAATCTATAACGGTACCACCGCCTACAGCCATTAAATATGTCTGATAACGATCAATGGTGCCAGAGATTTTATTTAAGAAAGAAAGGTCAATTTTATCAGGAAGTGGAGTATATTCAAATTCTATATTGCCTGATATTTGTGGAATAACTAATTTTTCTGTGATTTCTTTTGTTTTTGTGCGACCACTAAATATGTGTAACCTCTTAATACCTAAGTCCTCAAAAATTCCTGTTAACCTTTCGATGGCATTTACTCCGAAAGCAACTCTTCTTGATACATTTATTTCTTGAATTGGGCTCAGAATTAATTCATCCAATATGACTAGCTTCTTAACTTAAACTAAATGACAATCGGTCTATTCAATTACAGATAATTCACCAAGTTTGATAAGGTTTACAATTCTTCTGTTTTGTTTAGCTTCGTGTAATCTCGTCGATACTTAAGTAGCTCGGCGCCACCTAGTTGCAATGTTGCGTATCCACCCACAATTCCAAGAATTAATGATTTTACCACACGATCTATAAAAGGCACTGACGCAACTTTTAGTGGGTCAGGGTCAACATAATTTGGAGAATAGTTTAAGACTAGCGCAATGGCCGCTTCATATTCACCCATTGCACCAGGAAGAATAGGAATTATAAATGTAATATTTCCTACACAAGAAGCTGCTATTACCCACGGAAGATCAGTCAGAGTAAAGGATGGAAAAATGGACAAAGCAATAATGTGTAACATAATACCTTCAATCGTCCAAATTGCGGCAGAAGTCAAAATTGCTTGAAATAGAAGGGAGGGTTGAGTTCGAAGATCTGTAAGACCCCGAATAAAAGCTTCAAAGGCTGAAGTGAGTTTATCCTTAAGAAATTCAGGAAAAAAATTGAGAAGCTTGTAAACAAAGCTCGGTTTCATTAAGATGATCCCTATCAGTAAAAGTCCTCCTCCTGAAATTAACAAGAGAAGAAGAATTAGCTGACCTACAGTTTTCGAGCTTTCTTCCGTCTGGAAAGAAAAACTTATGAAAAATAAGCTTCCAGTTACAACAATCAATAAACCTATAATGCTTAAAACCTGTTCAATAACAATAGATGAAATGGAATCAGAATATTTTACATCATTATTTCGTTTTAACGAAACAATCCTGACTGTCTCTCCTGCACGAGCAATTGTGAATAAATTTATAGCTAAAGCTGAACAGACAGGGAGAATCAAGGATGATAGAGGTAAATGAGTCCCCTGTGCAATCAATAACAATTTCCATCTATAAGTGCGCACTATTAAGTCAATGATATAAAAAATAACTAATAGGATAATTCCCCACAATCCTATCTGGAAGAATTTGTCAATAAGATTTTCAGGATTAATGAAAAGAATGAGGAGGAGTAACACGATAAACGTAGCCAAATAAAGGAAAATAGAGGATTTTTTTTTCTCTAGCACTATTAGCATCTCATTGATAGTTGATTACATTTCGTCTACAATCGGGATTCCAAGAATATGAAGTAAGTTTTGCATCGCTATAGAAAAAATCTGAACTAAGGCTAGGCGAAATTGTTTCAATTTTGCAGTTTTAGCGTTAATTACACGGGAAGTTTCGTAGAAACGATTAAATGAAGAAGCAAGATCATAGGCATATTTCGCAACCATGAGGGGTTGAAAAGAATCTGCGGCGTTTTTAACAATCTCAGGACAACGGTAAAGCTGTAAAATCAAGGTTTTTTCTTGTTGGGTAATCTCATATTTTCCATGCTTTGAAAAAGTCTTAATTTTAGAGAGTTTGGCTAGAATCTTGGTAGCTCGCACACTTGAATACATTAAAAAGGGACCAGTGTCGCCTTCAAGTGACGTGGCGTCTTCTATTCGAAATTTTATTTCAGTTTCAGTCGAGAACTTTATCAACCAATAACGTATTGCTGCTGCAGTAATACTGTTTACAATCAAATTTCTTTTGATGGGGTCGTCTTCTAAATCTAGCCTCTTTTTGGATATTGCTTTAAACGCAGCTGCATAAGTATCCTCAAATACTGCATCAGCCCAAGCCCGTTCTTCAAGCCAGTTTCCTGACCTTCCTGAAAATCGCGCGTGGGGAGCAGAAACGTGTTTATATGACATATGAAAAGAATTTACAAATTCTTTCTTCAATGAAAGAAGCTTTAAGGTATAACGTACAATTTCTTGTTCATAATTCTGTTCCATCCCGATTACATTACACACACGATCTGGCTTTCCAAAACTTTTCTCCGCCTCTCCGGAAACATGAAAATCAGTACTGGTCCATAAATCTCTCGTTTCTTCAGCTTCGTTCTTCTGTTTAACAACACTTCGGCTTGTTAAATTTGCCTTTACTATCCCGAATTTCCACAATTGGAGTGCAACATCATGGGCAACATATGTCGGGATTCCATTAGATCGAATGAAAACTTTATCTGGATTTTTTTTATCTTGAAATTCGGCTAATTCTCCAAGGTTGGCAATAAAGCAGCCAGCATTTGGTCCTTCTTTTTCCCAGCGAAAGGAGGAATTTTTTTCCAATAATCGAAGAGTTTCCTCCCAAACACCTGATCGTGAAATATCTGACTCCCAAACCAAATAATCATAAGTTATTCCGTATCTCCAGGCCGTTTCTAAATTGCTGTCTACACACGCTTGACAAATATTTCTCATAAACCGGTACATATGAGGATCATGACGCATATCTATCATAATTTTGTCAACCTCGTTCCATGAGTCTTGTTCAGCGAGAATATTATTGCAATGTGAGTAAACTTTCCCAAGCCATACGTCATACTTTTCATTAATTTCACGAATAACTCCAAGATGGTGCCCATTCAGTATCCCCCAAATTAAGGTGGCTACTTGCCTACCAAAATCATCGATAAGATTTTGAATTTCGACCTCCCATCCGTTCCTCTTATATAATCTAGCAATACAATCCCCAAGAACGGCATTTCTCAAATTCCCAATATGTAGTGGTTTGACTGGATTGATCGACGTGTGCTCCACAATTATCTTTTTGCCATTTCCTCTTTGATTTTCTCCATAATTAACTCCTTCCTTTTTGATCTGAGAGTAGAGACTATTAAAAAACGGTGTAAAATTGATAAAGAAATTGATATATCCTTTTACTGAAGTGGTCTTTACAATTAGGGATTTCTCATCCACAATGCTATTAATTTCTCCTGATAACTCTTCTGCAATTTTCATTGGAGATTTTTTGAGAAAGCTCGCTAGTTTGAAGGCTATATTTGTTGATCGTTCTCCGAATTCGAAAGTAGGAGGGATTTCTATTGAATTTTCAATCAAATGTTCAATATTAGAGTCAATAGCTATATGGGGCTTAATTACTTGCTTTAGAACTCTCTTTATCGTTTTTTCCATTATTATCAAAAACCATCAGTTCTAGAACGAGAATCTCACCTACAATGAGTGAGTTTATCCTCAAGATTACTTAATATCCTGTTAATCAAATGACGTAGTATTATTCAAGACGCTTCGATCTCAAAAATATTTTAAATTCTTATTGTTGGTTAGATAACCAAATTATACTCGAATTTAATAAAAGATGAGATTTTCCTACAATTTGTGATAAAAATAGTCGTTAATACTTATTTTCGTCACTACCGAGTGTTGTTACTCCAATATTTTTAATATAATGTATTTTTGGGATAAAAAACTGTGACGACTTTGATTCTCATATTCCGATATTCATGTATTTAACATACATAGAATCCATTAAATTTATATTCCTTTTAGTTGAATGGTTTTTTTCTCTCATTATGCGATGTAATTCATTGAAATTTCATAAATAGATTTAATTTCATATTTTTGATTGACCCCTATGTTCGATAAGGTTATAAATTTCTTCAAAAATATATCACTCGTCCTTGAGAGATGATCTATTTCTTCGTTATAATGCTCTGAAATGTGTAGTATTCTTGAAAAATCAAGATGCCAATTGAGGAAAAAAAATATGAGGACTTATCTTTAATTAGGAAGTACATCAAAATGACTCCCCCTTATTATGATAATTTAGCTGAATGGACAGAAATCGTTCCAGAGAGCGAAATTCGTAGACTCCTTCTATATAATGTAAAATATTACTTTGGAGGAGGAAAACCTGGAGCCTTACCAATTGATACATTCAAAACAATACTACGTCAGATTGCAGACAACCTTGATATCTCAGGAATTGATATTTTAAACTATGGCCCAACTAGCGGATTATTATCACTGAAAAAAGTTCTTGTAGAGAGAATGAAGAGAATTGATGGCATTGAGATTCCGCGAGGACCTGATGACATCGCAATTACGACAGGTTCTCAACAAATGTTATATGCTCTTCTTGATACTTTAATTCGTCCTAAAGATGTTATAGTAATGGCAAGACCATCTTATCTCGGATTTGTTGTGCCTGTCACAAAACTTGGTGGAAACGTTCTTACAGTTCCCTCTGATATGGATGGTCTCATACCTGAACATGTTGAAAAAGCAATTAATGTATGTAAACGTGAACTAAAACGAACACCTAAAGCTATTTATGTTGTTTCAGATTCTGATAATCCTAAAGGTACCACTTTGCCAGAAAAGAGAAGAAAAGCTCTTTTTGATATAGCTGTTCAAAATGAAATCCTCTTAATTGAAGACGCAGCTTACCGAGAAATTCAGTTCGGAAAAATTCCTCCTCCAATTAAAAAATATGATCCTGAGAATAAATGGGTCGCATATCTCCGTACAAGTAGTAAGGAAGCCGCGGTGCTTAGACTTGGGTACTCAATTCTTCCAGAGGAGATCATGACCCCAGTTATAAAAGACAAGGGATATCTTGATCTCTGTACCTCTTCGTTTACTCAAAGAATGCTTGAAATCTATTACAAACACCATATTGATAATGTACTGGCTGATAACTTGAAAATATATAAGAAACGTAGAGATGCAATGAAAAAGATGATTGATACATATTTTCCATCAAATGGCTTTAGCTCCACCCCAACTGGAGGATTTTTCTTCTGGTTTCAAATGGAAAAAGAGTCTTTCGACTCAGGAAAGTTCATGCAAGATAAGGCCATTCCAAATGACGTCCTATATGTACCAGGAAAAGCATTTTATCCAATTAAAGGATATTCTATTAATGCTGGTGATTCAAAACTCCATGGAAATCGGATTAAAACCAATGGTATGCGAATTAGCTTCTCTTTCGTATCCTCTCAAATGATCTTAGAGGGCATGGAAATTCTTGGTAAACTACTTCAAAAAGAAGCTTAAATCGTTTTCTTGCGAATTCAAAAATTTTTACAACTTCAAATGGTTGAAGATAACTTTAAGTATATTTTCCAGTGTTAATATACCAAGTAAAGCCTGGGAAAGATTTTTCATTAATCTGGCGTTGATACATGCTGCTGAGATTGTGAATACCTGTTAATAGCGCAAGATCTAACCAATTCCACGAAACTTCCTGAATATTTTTTCCAGCAGTAAATCGACCATAATTATGAGAAAGCATTAGTTCCAGATTGCGTATCTTTCTCCTCAGCTTCTTATCTCCTTGGTTTTTTCTTAGTTCATCATTATGTTGAACCAACAATTTGTTATTTTCAAGGGAAACCAGTTGCAAATGTGTTCTCATTGCTTCCAGAGCAGAATGTTTATCTGAAATTGTCTGTCCTTCATTGTAGGCTTTAAAGCAATTATATACCTTCTCTTGTAACATTGGTTTACCTACCTCAGACGCAGATTTTTCACCCCAAGGTGTACTATAATAAATCCTATTCGACCTGATTAGAATAGGGGGTTCTATATTCAGTCTTTTCATGGCAGGTATAACAGCTGAATAGTACTGTGTTTCTCCTCCCCCTCCTACATGAACTAAAATCGGAAATGTGAAATTATTCACCATAGCTCGAGAATCGGAACGTGGAGTTATATTTATCTCAATTTCACTGAGATCTGGACTATTTGAATTATAAGAGAATGAATATTCCTCGTTACAAGAAGGACACCGTCCTTCTAAAACACCTAATTGAAAAACTTTTAATTCTACTCTGGTATGTGTTTTGCATTTGAGGCATTCCAAGAAGAAGGGAACATAGCTTTTTTCTCTCCGAGGTAAACCTGGTGTGAGATTATGACCAATAATTTGATTATATACGGAATTTAAAGTTTCGATATATTGATCTCGATTTTTTTCGGTCAATAAGAATTCAAAAGCAGGTCGAATAAGTTTTCTATATCTTATATTGCTCGAGGGAGTAAGAAAAATATGTAAATCATTTCTTAAGATAAATAAAGTACTCCAAATTCTTTGACTCCATGAGGAAAAATCATTAGCAGAAAATGCACTATCCTTGATAATATCAAACCAAGATTGAAACCGTTCTGACAACAGAGTACGATTATGAGGCAAGACTTTCGCATATTTTATCAACAATCGTAAATTCTCTTGAATTTTTTCTTTACTGTCCATTATCCATTTTTCTGAAGGAACGGGTACGTAATGCATCGGTGTATCGTCAGGTACACCCCACGAGGGAGGAGTAATGAGTAAACCCGAAGAAGAATTAGGTTGGGGAAACCGAGTTACTGTTAATTCATTTTGTATGGAATCATGATCACCAATGAAAAAAAATGTACTCAATCCCGTCAATTGACCAATCCAGTCAGCCGATGAAATTTTATTCATGAGAAAAGAGGAACCACCGAAAATAAGCGGTTGATGACCCACATCTAAAAGCCCTGAATCAAGATTATCCAATGTATCCTTAACAGCGAGTGTTAAAGTTCCCATTGATCGATTATGATTATATGCAATTCTACGTAATTCCTCAATATTGTCTTGGAATTTCCCCAGGTTCTGTGATTGTTGATGTATTGCAACCCTTTTCTTTAAGTCCACATACGTTGAAGGAATATTTCCCCAAAATTGCTGAGTAAGAACATTCGGATTACCAGTAGCGGCTAAACGATATAATTCAAGGAGGCTGTTAACATTTGATACCAAGGTGATCATTCTCATTATATATGTTATGAAGTAGGTTATGCTTGGAAGATCAGAATTACTATTTCAAATTGCTTTTGCACTAAAACGACCTTGGTACATTTTACAATAAACAGACCCCAGAATAAAAAACTAATTCTTGAGAAGTCTCCCAGAAAAAATGGGGTTTCAAAATTCTTTTATAGCGAAATATTATATTTCATATTAAAGAAAGATTAAAAGAAGATATTCCAATTAATCTCTTTCAATCTCTATATCTAGTTGTAAAATTATTGAATTACTTGGAGAGACATATAGTTGAAATTAATTACTCTTTATAATAAAAGAAAACGAGCGATTTCCCCTGTTATTGCTGTTATTTTACTCATCGGACTTGCGGTCGCAGCTAGTGCCGCCATATTTCTTGTAGTTATGCCACTTTTTGAAAAAACAAACAAACTTGAGCTAAATGAAGCATATGTCAGCTACGATGGTACCTGGACAAAAGCTGTAGAAGATGGTCATGGATATGGTCTCGGTACACTTGTTCTTTCAAATGGGGGTACAGGTGACGTTGAGATTGTTTCTTTTAACATATTCTACTCTTTATTGATAACAGGGCCGTGGACAGAAGTTAGTGGAGCTTCTAGTATAGATGATATATCTACATCGAATTCGTACATTATAGAACCTCTTACAACTTTCGAACCAATTGATATTCGGTTTCCCCTTCCTGACGTTAATGATGATGATGATATTTACTATAAAATGGTAATAGAAACTAAAAGTAGAAGCACAATAGATACAACGAAAGCAACCGATATCGTTGACGAAGATGATATGAAATTGGCAGCTGATAGACCTTCTATAGGGTCAGTTACTTTGGGAACTATACGAAGAACACACACAGTCTCTCCGTCCTCTGTTTTCGATAATTCTGAAGTTAAAAGCGTTGTTTTCGAAGTACTTCCACTTGGAGGTGGAAGTGCAATCACAACCAAAACGGTTACTGAACCTCTCTGGAGATGGACTTGGAATACAAGAAATTCGACCAGTCCTCTTGGAGGTTCAGAGGGACTTCCAAATGATGATTATTCAATGGATATAACTGTCTACGACTATGCTGGTTTATCACGTTCGATAACAGCTTTAGCTGATCTCACTATTGATAATGATTATGTCGATCCAGTAATCAGTAATGTAGATGGTTCGAGTATAAAAAATGGTCCAGACCTTGCCGAAGTGGGAGAATCATTTGCTATTTCAGCCACAATTACAGATTCAGGGTCTTCTGTTTCAAGTGTTTCTGAAGCATACATTTATTACAAATATAACGATACAAGCCTTGACTATTCTTCTATTGGAATGGATGAAACCGCAGGAAATGTCTGGCAAGGCAATATTCCAGCGGATTTTGTCGACTCTGGTGCTCTGGAAAGTCATCTTACTTACTTTTTATTGGCAATTGATGAAGACGATAACTCGGCACTTTCAGGAGATAAAGAAGCAGGAGTGTTAGATACCACAAAACCTGATATCACTCAACATACACCAGTAACTGAAGTAGATTACGATTCAGACCAACCACCAGTAATTTCTCTATCAGTAACTGTGGAAGATGAAGATACTGTTGATCAGGTTAACCTAGTATGGAGAGAAGGAAATGATACAGGTCTGCTTATTCCAGATCCATGGCAAGTTGAAAATTATATAAGTCAGTCGGGAAATACATGGACATTTTCGATCCCTACCACTAATGTTACAATAGATGGGATAGATTATTATATCAATGCAACAGACCCCTCAGGCAATACAAATGATGGTTCAGCCAGTTCGCCTTATCATATAACAATTAATGATCGAAATGCGCCTTCTGTGAGCTTTAATCCGTCAATATCTTCCCCAACTGGTCCAGGTCAAGATGTATCTGTACGAGTAGTTGTTGATGATAATGATCCTTCATTTAGTACAGAAAGGTACATTACTGAAACAGGAACTGTGCGGTTAAGCTATAAAATCGGTGCAGCAGATTGGAGTTCTACATATGAAATGTCACATGATGTCGGTGATTCATCAAAGGGTGAAGATGGTGTTTGGGAAGGTGTCATTAAAGGAGGAAATTTCACACAACTGACAACTGTATCTATCCGTGTTGAAGCCTTAGATTATGCTGGTCAAATTAACACGATACAAAGTGATGTTGAAGTTTCAGTAGCTAATGAGCCTACTTTCCAATATATCAGTAAATCAGTAAGTGTCTGGGGAAACTCTTCTCATATTATGTCATTTGACATTTATAGTCTTTTCACTGGGGATACAGATGCCAATGCTGTCATTACCAACATAACAACTACTCTTTCCGATAATACTAAAGATTTCTATATTGGAGATCCGGAATTAATCCAGATTGATGCAAATGGTACGGGTATTGGTGGAACGGATCCACGTTGGACAAATATATCTAGTCCTTCTGAAGGAATAAGTGGCTATACAGCCGTTTTAAACAATACAATCAGTATTGATATTGGAAAAACAACAACGCTAACCTTAACATATGCCAATAGTAGTGGAGGATTTTTCGACCTCAATGATATGAATGTCACCATAAGATTTGGTTATACATTTGCATCTGGTACCTCTTCTGGCTATTCTGACGACCCTGCCATATCCGAGTTTAGTACACCGATTACTGTTTTTCAAACTGTTTCTCCCGACAGATACATGAGATCTGATGGACAATTAGGAACTGATCCATCTTCTGGTTTTCTAACTTTAAATGAGAGAAATGGTCGATGGACTGGTTCTCAAACGGTGTATTGGTACATGGAAGTATGGGTAAGGAAAGCAGATACATCAATGACTCCGATTAGTACAGGACACGCTGCAGAGGTTTATAGAACTTCTGATGGCAGTGGCCTTCAACCTGGATATTGGACCTTAGCGTTAAATTATCCCCTTGATTCTACAGATTCAGTGGTCATCCGTGTATATATGCAAATAGGGGCAACTACTTATGGGCCTGTAGAGTTTGTAACAGAACAATTAGGTGCTGAGGAGCTTGTGGCTGGTCAATGGACTGTCTGGTATTACACTGAACGAGAATATACTTCACAATGGAACCAAGATAGAACGAGAGGTATCTTCTATTATGGCGATTCGACCTATAATAGCAGAATATTGGACTTTACGTACACCACTCAAACTGGTGGCGCAGGATCCATGATTATGAGTCCTTTTTCCTCAATTGGCGATTTACCAGAAGAATCTGATCGTTTTACATCAGAAATATCAGTTCAGACAGTTTTCCTAATTGAAAGAAAGGTTAAGAGGCTCTTCTAAAGAAACCGTAGCTCAACCCTTTACGGTTCACTTCTTCCTTTTTTCTTTTTATTTTCTAAATATGGTTGTTCTTGGATGGTATTGAGGGAACAGAAAAAAATTGATATAGCAATCATAGGTGCAGGACCCTCAGGATCTTTAGCTGGTCGACAGGCCTCAGTAAATAATTCAGACTTATCAATAGCTATTTTTGAAGAACATAAACAGGTTGGAAGTCCAACTCACTGTTCTGGATTAATCGCTTTAGAAGGGTTACTCAATTTAGGGGTAAATCGTAATATTATTCAAAAGAAGATCATGGTTAATGAAATTAAACGAGCACGATTCGTAGCCCCAAATGGAAATTCTTTTCAAATTGACAGAAAAAATGATTCTCTGGTTGTTCTCAATCGGAAGTCTCTTGATCAGTATTTAGCAATGAGTTCTGAAAGAGCAGGAGCTAGCATATATACAAACCATCATGTAAAAGAGATTAACTTCGATCGAAATAAATGGAAGCTCTTAATAAGGCAGGGGAAAAACACAAAGAAAATTTTCTGTGATATCCTAATATCTGCAGAGGGATCAAAAGCAAGACTAGCACATTCAGTCGGTTTGTATAGACCGAATCAGAATTGGCTTTTCCCTGCGATTCAGTACGAAATGAAGGGATTAGTTGATTTTGAGCCCGATTGTTCAGAATTATTTTTTGGAAATAATGTTGCACCAGGATTTTTCGGTTGGTTTATCCCCCTTAATGAAGAGTCTGCACGTATTGGAATTGCAGTTAGTCCAGTACACTCTGGTAAAACTCGGTTATATTTGGAAAAGTTCTTGCATAAGCATTCGGTTATCAAAATGCGTACTAAGAAAGCAAAGCCAGTTAATTCATATGGGGGGTTTGTACCTGCATCTGGACCCGTTAAAAAAACCTTCTTAGAGCAATTCATGCTTGTTGGAGATGCTGCAGGACAATCAAAGGCAACTACAGGCGGAGGAGTAAATATTGGAGGTTATTGCGGCCGGTTAGCTGGAAAATATGCTAGTAAAATAATATCGAAGGATTTTACACCTCTTCAGGGATGCAGAGAGTATCAAAAACAGTGGAAATCGTGTTTTGAACCTGAACTCAGTATTATGAAATATCTGCGTAGAGCAATTTCATATTTACCAGATAATGTTTGGAATGACTTGATTAGAATCGCCAAGACAACACAAATTGATAATAGTATGAAATCTACTGATATCGATTTACATGGCTCTGGATTATTACGTTATGCCTTGCAACCGAAAGTAATTACCAAGGGGTTAAAATTGACACCGCAAGTATGCCTCAGCTTCTTTAGAGGATTTTTAATTTGAGCTGCTAACTTGATTGGAGTCGGTTCTCTATTTGTTCAATCGATTTTACTAACTCTTGACTTTGCTCATGAATTTCTTTTAGACTTTTGACAATTTCCAAACCACGATCTTGATATGAGGAGAGAAATCTCGTGAGTGGCCCAAAAAATGTTTGAATTTGGTTTAGTTGCTCTAACTCCGCTTCTGCTGTTTTAAAATCGCCTTTCGAAATTCTACTCTCTGTAGATGTGGCAAGATTATCAATGATAGAGATCATGCCCTGAACTATTGGTCTCACCTCGAAATTCTCAGTGGATTCAAAGGGGGTAACTGCCTCTCGAAGATTCTTTTTCAAGATAGTTAGCTGACTCGTTAATTTATCACCTTTTTTCTCGGATCTGATAGGAAATATTGCCATTCCAAGGGAGAGAGAATTCTTATTACCGAGAATATCAGTAAATTCAGCGAAAACAGGTATTTCAATAGAGATCTCCTCATTTCCTTCCCCTGATGGACATATAAGCGTAAATTGTCCTTCAGAAAGGGTACCAGGCTGTAATTGGTCACTAGAAATCTGATTTTGGCCCGACACTATAGTAAGGTTGGAAGGAATTTTGATTGTAGCTATCACATTATTGGCAATACCTTCACCAATATTTTCGAGTTGAACAGAGAAAGTAAATTTCTCCCCGAAAATAACATCAGTTTTATAATTGAATTTCGCTTTGATTGAGGGAAATTTCGTTGTATCCATTAAAACTTGACGTGTTAAGTCAAGAGCTCTCTTTATTCCATCTACAAACATTGATGCGGGTTTTGCAGTCATCAAATATTGTTCTGTGAAGTCTGAAGCCTGTTGAAGCAATTCTGGGTTAGGATTTGACCTATTGACCGCTGTAACCAGATTATAGGGAATGTAAAGGCAAGCGGTTGCCGCTTGATTATTTGAAAAGTCATTAGCTTTAATAAAATCGTCAAGGTGACTATTAACATTCCAATCTCCGGTTATAATTCTTAATAATGAAGATATTGTCATACACGCTGCACCCCCTATCAAATCATCCCATGTAATATGCTCTTGAGAAGCATTCGCTAATGCCTGTGCGGACAAAATTAAACACTGATTTTCAAGATTTGGGTCATTTAAAAAGTTTTTAACAACTTGAGAGCCTGAATAAAACTGGTTGGCAGCATTTTTGAATTGTCCCTTTCCAACCAATTCCTGTCCATACGATTGAATAAGTTGGACTGTTTCTCGAGCAGCTTTAGTCCGTTCGATTAGATCCTGTATTTCATTTAGAGATGCTAGTGCAGTTTGGACATCGTTAGCAGTATTAGATTTACTTAAACGTTCAAAAAGCTCGTTAACAAACGACATATTAGTATTTCTCCTCTCTAGATCTGTGAAGGCTTAAATATTCTTCTTATAGAATTGATTTAATTGAAATGAAAACCGATAAGTTTCTAGCTAAAAGGGGTAAAATCCATATTATTAATGCTTCTGAATTTTGTAAGTGTCTCTTTCTAAATAAGTTCACGTATTTTTTGTTAAATCACTTTTTCTTACTATTCATATAGTGTAAATAACGATACAACTTTCTTCTGATTCAAATAACTACACACAACAAATTTTATATCAGTAGTTTAGAACATGACTAGATTTGTCGGACAAAAAAAGAATACTAAACTTTTTGAGTCACGACAGGATGAGTCACACATCCCCTATCCGGCTGATCAGAACAAATAGAGCTTGAACTGACCGAAGGGACTACTTGTTTATCAAGAGATGAACGCTGAAGAATATTAATGGCGGCATTGTGATCGGCGTTAAGACGAAGGCCACAGGAACGACAATGGTACAATCCTCGCGATCTTCGGTTACATTTATCAATTATACCACAATCACTACACTGTTGAGAAGTATATGCTTCTGAGACACGAATAACGGATATACCCACTAATTTAGCTTTATATTCAAGCATATGAAGTAATTTAAAAAAGGGTATTTGGACGAATGATTGGTTTGTTCGTTTTCCCAAATTACAATGCTGTTTCCAAAAGGAATTATAGCCAACAACAAGGGTGTGAATATTTTTCTGTAAACAGTGATTAATAATTGTTCGAGAGGTTTGATGGAAATAATCACTGATCTTATTTGCGCGGACACGATGCATCCGTTGCATTCGACGTGTATTATGTTGTTGATTGTGTTTTTTTGCGAGTGATTTAAAATAGGCTAATTGCTTGTTGTACCATTGATTGACGGTTTTTACCACCCCGCCTTTGACGAGTAAGCCGTCTGACGTAGCTACGAGGTTAGTAATCCCAAGATCTATACCAATAGCTCTAGGTGATTCTTTAAATGAGGATAACGACTTTACTTCGGTTTCATACAGAATTTCAACCACAAATCGATCATAAAACGGCACTAATCTAGCACCCGTACAGGTTTTTCTAGAAACAGGGAGATTTCCCACTGGAAACGAGGGAAATCCACGAGCCATTAAATTCCGTGCAAATAATACCTCTGTTCCTCGGATTCGGACACGGGGTCGTGGAAAGCTAAGCACATGAAGGCCATTTTTTGCTTTATAGCCTGGAAGACGAGGCTGACCAAGAAACTTACTGGGTTCTTTTTTCCAGACTTTCATTGCATTAAAATAACTTCTCCAGGTTTGTTCCACCTGGCGGAGGACTTGTTGAGGGAGATAGCTATCAGAGATTTCTTTTAGTGCCAAATAGACTGGTTCATGCTTTAGTTGATGATAAAGAGTTGTATACTGCAACCAGTTTCCTGTGGCAAAAAATTCTTGTCGCACCTGGTAGGTAGCTCTATTATACAAGTTTTTGGCTCGTGTACACAAATCCACAAAAATGGGCTTTGATTTCATTTGGATTCTTATTGTCAGTTGTGGGTGTGTCTGTTTTTTGGCTCGCATTCCCATTTATTGGACTGTTTTTCTTGTATTTAACCTTGTACCAGAGAGAGGTCCCCGAAAACGAAAATGACTTGCCTTTTTTCAACCTCAATTTTTTTACTTGTCCGACAAATTTGATCATGTATTCAAATTACATTTTAAAATAGTGTCAACTCTCTCTCTTCTAAATAGAACGAATTTTAAATATGTAACCCATTGAACCGCTAATTTAAATTAGTAATTCCTCTCTTTTTACGAATTCATTGAGGGAAGTTAAAAATGAACTTCTATGATTTGCACAGATTTAAAAGAATCGAACCATTTTTTCGTTACTTGATTGAAAAAACGTTTCTATTGAATTTCTAATATGAATTAATCACGATTCCTCAATCAAAATATACATTAAAGAGATAGAGAAAAAATTCGGAGGCTTATGCTTGGTTTTTTTCCTCAGCAAAAAGGAAGTTGAAATCCCAGATATTCTTAAGAAGGACCCTTCAGCAAAAAAGGCTTACAAAGAGATATTGGAGGGGTTGGAAAAAGCTCTAATATTATATATTTACGACTCAGGCCCTTACCCCCCTGATGAAGGAGCCCAAATCTTACCGTTTAATGATTTAGCAAATTGGGCTGAACAAGATTGGAAACTGCTTTATCCAAAATTTGAAAAAAAGAGATGGATAGTAATCTACGTTGCTCGAGGAGGGTTCCAGTTAATCGATTTAATCGAAAATAAGATAGATGATTTTGTCTGGACATATTTCAAACCCAAAACAGAGGCTCGCGATTTTGAAGATGAAATTATCTTTGAAGACTACCATGATCCCGCCTTTGAAGAAAAGTTTGCTGATTATACGGATGAAAATGTTTCAATTCTATTTGTTGAAGATATTATATCAACAGGCGAAAACCTTGAAGCGGCATTTGATTATACGATGGAAGTTGCAGAAGAATATAATGTTGAGGTAGGCGATGTTGTTACTATTGCTTTAATCTCCCGAATGAGGAATCTTGGAACTATCCCGATATATGGAGTGCAAACGGATATTCAAATCGATCTTCGATGTTCTTGGGGTAATGATCTACCTGATCGGATTGATGCACGAGATTTTACAGAAGTTAAGGAATATGTGGATGATCATTAGAACTTCTTTCAAAGTACATGGTTGCAAATATTAAAAAAATAAATTTATCGTATGTTTTTGCAGAATAAAATGAAATTTATGGTTTTACATAATACTTCGGGAAAAAATTACTTTTTTAAATAGGAATTTCATGTACTAAATGATTAGAAACAATAATGTATGGATCAGTAAATGTATTGTCGAATGTGCAAATGACACAAGGAAAATGAATAAAAATGATCGATAAAGTATATATTGAAGCCGCTATAGAATCCTTAGATTTAGTTCTTCAAATTGCAAGTCACCTTCATTCTACGCAGAAAATACATAATATGAATGATTTTCTAGCTCAAATTCAAACCAAAGCCGAATCTAAAATCAGTTCTTCTCTCGGTCAAAGATTAGGAATATCAATACCTGTTGATCAGGAAGGAAAACCTCCTAAATATTGGGAAGGGGTTCGAGATATGGCTAAATTATCAGTAAAGAAATGGTCAGAATTGAATAATATCCCAAAATATCTGGTATTCCTATCAGGTACTAAATCTAATCTTGCTGCGAAAGTCGGGATACAAGTGGCCGTTAACCCCTTAGAAGATTTTGTAGGTGATGCGCCCGTTCAAGCAGCTCAGCCAGTTGCAGAACCAGTCAATCCATTGGAAGATATGCTTAGTACTCCTGAACACACTTCGGCAGTTATCCCCACTCCAACACCAGAGCCAGTTAGCCCATCTATACCTGAGCCGATCATTCCAGAAATAACACAACCTCAACCAGTATTTTCAGAACCAGTGCCTGCACCCAAACCCATACAACCAACGCCAACACCCACTGCGATCCCAGCAGTCGAACCTTCTGATAAACTATCAGCTTTGGATGAAGCACTACAAGCCAGTGGACTCGAAACATCACCCCCTGCTGATCCTTCTCCCTCGCTAAGTGACATGCTTCTAACAAAAGATGAGATCGGAGAAAAAACCAATGAGGAAGACGATATGCTTTCACTCTCTCTTCGGGAGGCGTTAAAAATTCTTCGTGACGAAGACGAAGATTGAGAGGGACGATTTATGAGCACCAAGGACATAGTTGTTACCTGTGTCTGGACAACAGATGGATTTGTTTTCCTAGACAAAAAGAATGAGCCCACATCTGATGAAGCAGTTCTTAGAATTGATGAAGGTGCAGAATCGATATCTGTTACCATTCCCAAAGAACTATCTTTGATTAGTAAAAAAATTATTGAACGACGAGTTCAATCTATAGCAAAAAGTGGTTTTACGTTACCTAATACAAGCTTAAGAATCGGGGGAGGATTTAAGGTTGAAATAATCAAATCAGATGAGATACCTGATATTCTGTTGCAGGAAGGTCATAAATATACACTCAGCGAATTCCCCGCTCAGAAAAAAGAAAAGAAAAGTCAAGTTAAGCGTCCTACAATTCCTTCCGAGCTCGATTATGTTACCACTTTCTTGATTCATGAACCAACAGAGCAACAACAACCACAAATTGCTCAAGTCGTAATGGAGATGGAGAAACCTGAAGAATTACCGATTTCCAAAGAGTCTGAACAAACAAAAGTACCCAGGACAGAAATGGTAGATCTGCCAACAGAGAACATTGCGGGAAGTTTTATTGTCGCTTTAAGCGAATACGGCGATGTATATCTCAGAAGACAGAAAAGTACTTTTACTGTTGAATATTCCAAGGGACGCATTGAGTTTGAGGTCCAAAACGGTGAAATAACTATTTTTTCGACAGAAAGAGTTGCTGAAGATGATGAATCCATAAAATCCGCCCTAGAAAAATCAAAAAGCGGATCCTAGTTCGGTTATGAACATAAAATCCTGACAGACTCTTATAGATCATCTTAGCAACAGATCTTATTCTAAATCAGAAGGGAGAATTTCCCTGCTTCTAGTAGTATAGGTAATAATTTCTTGTGTGAATAAGTCAACTAGATTTCCATTTGTTGTGATTACTCCAACTAATTCTTCTTTTTCTGGATTTTTTGGTTCAGGGCAAATCAGAAGTTCTTCTGCATCTCGAATACACCCCCAAAATTCAATACCATCAAGTTGTTTTAAGCGAATATTGGAGGAAGATGTAACTTTTTTTAGAGTGGTTTTAGGTACTTTAAGGAAATCCCCAATAATAGTTACACGAGTCTTAAACGGCAATTTAGAGGCAGCTATTAAAGTTTGTAATTCAGGACGAGGCATAAGTATAGTTAGAGACGATTTTGTCCTTACAGTTAAGTCTCGAAGGAGCAAAATAATAACTGGTTCTCCAATCACAAGATCGGTGTCCAATAATGATGGATCTAGTTCACTTAATTCAACAGAACTCATCACGTTTGTTACTTTGCTCAGTTTCTGTTTCATTTCCTTGATAGTAAAGATCAACGCAGAGACTTCGTGTTCGAGTTGTCTCTCTGTCTGCTCAAGAAATTCATCAATTCTCATTTTTGACTCATTCAAGTTGGAAACGAACGTATTGAGCTGTTCATCAGCATAGTTGGAAGTAAAATTCGTTAACCCTGAAAAATATGAATTTAATGACGTATCAAGATCTATTATATTCTTAGAGGCGTTGTTGAGATTCATTTTTACCTGATTGCTTAATTCACCGATATTTGCAATTTTTTGGACTAGTTCACTCTCTTCGATAACTTTAGTCTTACTTGCTTCAAGATTCACTTTGAAATTTTGTTTGAACTCGTTAATAGAATTCAAGATTACCTCTGAAAATATTTTCGTAGAATTTTCTAATTCTGATTTTAGTTCCTGTGTTAATCTTCTGAATAAGTTGTCTGAATCAATTTTTAAAGTCATTATTTGATCATTAAGTCCCTGTTTTATGGTTAACAAAGAATCATTAACTTCTTTGCCTAAATTAAGGTTAAATTCGTTTTCTATGTTATTTAATTGCTCTCGAAACAATTTTCTTCTTTCTTCAAACACACTAATTGTTGAGTCAACACCCACATCCGTAGCATTTACAATTTTATCCTCGATTTCAGCCAAATCTTGATTAAGTTTATTTAATAGATCAGCTTTACCCATAGAAGAGGAAATAAGTTGAGAGATAGCTAATTTCTCTTCTTGTACTAATTTCAGTTGATCAATAAACTCTTCTTTTCCTCTAAACATTTTTCGATTTTTTATTTCTGATATTAGGTCTGAAATCACATTTTCTATGTTGTTTAATTTAAGGGGGATTGATGAGAACAAGGTTTGAAGATTCTCTTCAATATCATTATAACTAGAACGGAATTCTTGAAATTTGGGTTGAGTAGCCTTCGCATTATTCCTAATTAATTCTAGCTTGTTCTTAGTCTCATACGTAAATTCTTCAATACTTTCACGATTCTTGGCTAGGTTAGTATTAAAATTTTCTATGATACGATGATTTTCGTTCATATGTCGTTTAATTCCCTCCCCAAAAGCCTTGTTAATCACATCAGCTTTCTCGACCTGTCCTGCTCGTATTTCCTCAAAACTAGAGGAAATCTGTTGTTGAACATTCTGGAGCTGGTTCTTTATTGTTGGGATATTATTAAATAACTCAGGAAGCTTTTCGATTTCTTCAATATTTTCATCATTGATTTGGTTGTACAATTCCGAGGCTTTTTCGATGATAGTTTGTATCTGATCTTTTACAAATTGAATATCCAATTGTATAGCCTCATTAATTGACGTGACAAGATTTCTTTGGTCAGTTGAGATCGTCAAAAAACCTTCAGTTATTGGTTCAAGGTTTTCTGAAAAATCTTGGGTTAAGGATGAAGTATGTTCTCTAAATTTCTCACTTGTTTGGTTAAAATTATTTTGAAGGAATTCTGTATTCTTTTCAAAAGCGTCCTTTGATTCTTTCCTGACATTAATGAGAGTTAATGGGTCATAAGATAGAAAAAATGCTTTTAAGAAGGGTTGAAGAGCTATATAGCGTCCAACTTTCCCAGGAATGCGTTTCACCAAGTTACTACCTATGAGTACATTCAAAGTCTCTTGAGTTTGGATGAAATCGACGCCAGAGACAAGACTTAACTGCCCTAGAGTTGCCATACCCAATGATAGCAAGTTTATATATACAACACCCTGTTCATCCTCAGATAATCCGAGGATGTCGATGATATCTTTCAACTCAGATGATGAAATTTTCAACCCGACCATAATTATTACCTATCTTACTCAATATCTGTATATTATGAGAATCATGAACTATAAAGCTTGTAACTGTATTATAATACACATTTGTAGGAGAGTGATCAATAATCTCTATCGGAATGTTAAAAGTGATTCTCAACCTATTTTCTTTTAGACATAGTAATGAAGTAAATAGAAAATAAAATCAAAACCTTTTTTATTTTTGTATTCAACTAGAATCGACTATTACAGGATTATCTTTACTAATAAGAAAAATCAATGACTTGCTTTTTCAAATCAAAAATCTCTTCTCTGCGTTTCTATTATTGTATAGAAAGAAGTATTCATCTATTCATGACTATATTTGTCATACAAAGCAACAAAACCTCGTTCTGGACAGGATGAGTCACGGGTCTGCTATTCCGGAAAAAACCAATTCGACTGAAGAATTAGTTTTCGAGGGACTTCTTGTTACTATAGGAGTGGCATTCTTGCTTGATTTCTCGATTTTCAAAAACCACTGGCTTTACCCCCTTCGCTTTTGACTGGTAACTCGTCTAACGCAGTTACGAGGGAGTGATTCCAGAAACGCTTATAATTCTTGATCCAAACAATCAGAAATTTATGAATCATTAATTTAGTTAACCAATATAATGCAATTCTACGAAATTCCACCGCTAATTCCATTGATATTGGATATCGAATTCTTTAAAAAAATGGTTATTTATGGCCTAATTATATCTAGTTCTTCATCTCATACCCAATATCCATTCAGATTTAATCTATTATTTCGCAGATAGGAGCCTATAAATTGTTATTGATGAAAGTTTGTCTATTAGGCGATGGTGCAGTCGGAAAAACAGCATTACGTGAACGATATCTTGGGAAACAATTCTCGAGTGGTTATGTGATGACCATTGGCGCAGATTTTGCTGTTAAGAAGACCCAAATCTCTACTGAAGAAGGAAAAAAAAGCGTTAAGTTCCAAATTTGGGATTTGGCTGGACAACCTCGTTTTAATAGTGTTCGAGAATTATATTATAAAGGGTCGCATGGTGGACTTCTAGTCTTTGATATTACTAGACGTGATTCCTTTACGAATCTGTCTTCTTGGATAGAAGAACTCTATCGCAATTCAGGAAGAGGAATAATGCCAATAACCATTTTAGGAAATAAGGTGGATCTTCGTAATGAGGTTGATGATCCTGTCACACCAGAAGACGTCCAAGCTTATATTGAGGAAATTAAGGGTCAGTATGATATAAGATTTAAAGTTCCCTATCTTGAAACTTCAGCAAAAACTGGTGAAAACGTTGATGAATCATTTACTACTCTTGCTCATACGATACGTAACCACCTAAAGAAATAATTTGTAAAAAGAGTGAACACTACTTGGTAACAGTGTTTCGACTTGGTCATCGTATTTTTCGTGATAAACGAGTTACTACTCATTTGGCCTTAGTAGCTCGTGCTTTTGGATCAGTAGGTATTCGGATTGCGGGGGAAACTGATGAAAACATTATTAAATCAGTTTCTAAAGTAGTGTCGGAGTGGGGAGGAGATTTTTCAATTGAATTTCTCCCTTATGAAGATTGGCCTCAATTCTTAGAGGATTGGAAACAGAAAAAGGGAAAAATCATACATCTCACAATGTATGGCGAAAACATACAAAATTTTCAATCTAATGAACAATTTAAAATGTTTAGATCTTCTAGAGAAGCATTAAAACAACTTCTAGTAATTGTAGGAGGAGAAAAAGTGCCTGCAAAGGTATTTTATTATGCAGATTGGAATGTTGCCATTACAAATCAACCACACTCTGAAGTTGGTTCCTTAGCTATATTTCTTGAGAAATTAATTCCAAACTCGTTAGAAATAAATTTTCCGAATTCTAAGAGAAAAATTAAACCCTCAGTAGAAGGAAAAAAGACCTATTTTAATGAAAGTGAGTCGGATGAATAAGAGAAAAATGCAAATTGGAGTTATTGGGGATTCACAGATACGATCAGACTTACAATACAAGATTGCTTATGAAATTGGTCAAGAAATTGCACACTCTGGCTCGATTTTGATATGTGGTGGAAGAGGAGGAGTAATGTTAGCAGCTACAAAAGGAGCATACGATGCTAAGGGTATATCGATTGGAATACTTCCCGCAGGAGTGGAAGATGAAGAAGTATCTCCTTATTTAACTGTAAGAATTCCTACTTTTTTACATTGGGGACGAAATTCTATCGTTGCTCTCGCATCAGAGGGGGTCATTGCTTGTGGAGGAAATATCGGTACTCTTTCAGAATTAGCATATGCAGCTCTTTACGATCGTCCAATAGTTTGTATTACATCAATCCCTGGGTGGAGTCAGGAAATCGGCGAGCGGGGATCATTACAACACCCTCCTGTTTCAGAACAAATTTATCATGCTGAAACGGGAATAGAAGCCGTTAGAAAGATAATTGAGGTAATTTCAACCTCCAAATAATGAGAAAAGTCCTTTATTCCCTTTTGGTTTTAAGAAATCGGAAATTCCATCACATAAACCTTTGAGTAATGCATCATGCTTAGCGTTGACTATGTCAGCATATTCACCAATAATTGATGAGTAGAGATCATAATTACCTGCCTCAACGGATTTGTAAAGGTGATTCGCTAGTTCAATATACGGAGAAGTATCAGAGAGAGATTTGGCTAGTTCTAGATACTTACCGCAACCTTCAATTTCATAGGCATTTAACTCAGCTAAAGTTAAATATGTTAATACACGTGGAGAAGAAACTATTAAGTCATTCCACTCTTTCAGAATATCAAAGCACTTTACATAGTCCTGTTTTGAAACGAACAATCCTGCATGATAATAGTGCAGATCCGCGACAATATTCTTGGAATATTTTCCTTTAGCAACATCAAAAATCATTGTTTGAATAAAATCCTCTTGAGCAATTTTCGTTTCCAAAATCATTTTATTAATAAACTTGGGAATGCATAAAAGTACTTTATTTTCTCTTAAAATGACCAATATTTCAGGGAGAAGTGCAAACCATTCAATATTCCCGAGTTTCTTTTTGAAAAGAGGAATGGTCCCTATTATGAATTGGCAATATAAATCTTCGAGTCCTTCTGCGATTAGAATCTCACTAGTGCTTTTAAATATTCTTAAAGCTGTATCAGGATGATCTGATCTAAAAACTCGTCTTATCGCTCCTTCCATCAGTTGCATCCCATCAAAAAAATCACCTGAGCTTAAAGAATTTAATCCTCTCTCAATCCAATTATCAATTTTCATTTTTATACAATTAAAAACAAAATCCCTACTAAACAAAAAATATATCTAAAAGGATATGTTTGTTAAAAAGAAAGAAATTTATGAAAGAATGTCATAACCTTTTATGAGTCATTATATTAAGTGGATTTTAAAAAGTGGTAGTGATATCATTTACATATAGAAAATCCGCGAAAATCACCAAATACTCAGGATTTTACACTTGGAACTGTGTGATGATAACCTGTGAGCAACTCTGACCAAATTAAAAAGTTTACAGTAAACGACGATGGAACTCTAACTCATTGTGATGTGTCTTCCCTTGGAGGACTACAAAATAATGCAGTTTATATTATTGTAGATGAAGGGTTAAGAAAGATTTTTATTTGGAAGGGAGAAGAGGCCCCTGTGAGAAGAAAGTTTATTTCTGCCAAGGCTGCACAACAGATGCGACAAGAACAATATGGAATGGTTTACCGTATTGATAGCCTCGACCCTGGAATAGAGGGGAAGGATTTTCTTGCTATCTTTGGCGAAATACCATCAATAGTCAGTTCTTCAGACGCAGATAAAGCTGAATCTCAGGTTGTATCACGTCCCACAACTGCTCCTTCTCAAACTACTGTTTCAACTCCTCGTCCTGCTCCAACTGCCGTACCAAAAGCACGTCCTACTCCAGCACAAGCTTCAGTACGCGCTCCAAAACCAGCACCTACAGTACAATCTACTCCAGCGCCCTCAGCTGCTCCCACACCCAGGCCGAGTAGTGCACCTTCGCCTGTTTCAAAACCTAGAGTAGTGAAGGAAACAGAAGTTGTTGTTACTCGTCAAGTCGATGCAACGACCTCCACTCCCCTTAGTGTTGTAGCTGAAAAATTAAAAGAATTAACGATTCCTTCACATTTGACAAGAGAAATTGTTATTATTGGAAATACCGTATTTTCGGTCATTAAAGAGCATTTGCAGCTCTTTTCTAAGGATGTTGTAAAATTAGAACCGATGGATGATTTACCTTCGGGTATATTCCCCGCTGCTCACTATGAGGTTCGTCTGTATATTGAAAATGGACAGGTTCTCTTTGTTGATATGTTGAGGGAAAAAACACGTTCCGAACGAGACGAATTTATTGACGATATGCGACAATCACTACAAGATCTTTCAAAAATGGGTTTATGACAGTATTAATAGGAGTTTCATCTTTGACAAATACTAATGAATACTTACTCAAAATTTGTGCAATTGGATCTGGGAGTGTAGGAAAAACATCCCTCATCCGTAGATTTGCAGAGAACAAATTCGAAACCAATTATTTACCAACGCTAGGTGTTGACATTACAACAAAGAAGATTGAGGTTAATAACAGTCAAGTTAAATTAATCTTAGTAGACACTGCTGGACAGGAGTTCTTTGGCAAATTAAGACCGAGCTATTACCGAGGAGCTACAGCTTGCTTAATTATGTTTGCACTTACTGATAAAAAGTCTTTTGAGGCGATTCCGACTTGGTTAACTGAATTTACTAAGTACATCCCACCAACTGTTCCCATTGCTTTAGCTGGAAATAAAAACGATCTCGTTGATGAAAGAGTAGTATCTGAAAAAGATGCCCGAAAAGTTGCTGATGCACTAAATATGTCATATTATGAAACCTCAGCAAAAGAGGGGGGTTCTGAAATTACTGAAATTTTCCATAGCTTAGCAAAACAAGTTATAGAGAAAGATAACATATCAAAATAATTTGAAAAAGCTCTTTTGCATACACACGCGTCCATCCCTATCCATTACAAGGTGTTTATCATGCAGGCACAATCAACCTTTGAAACCATAAAAAGAGATCACCAAGGAGTCCCTGTAGTTAAAATAGTATTTTGGGGACCTACTCTGGCTGGGAAAACCACAGCTTTAACAATAACAAAGGTGTTAAAAAGCCTTGAAGATCCAGAAAATGTTTATAAATTCTTAAAATTGGAAGATCCAACAGGACGTACTCTTTTCTTTGATCAGGGTATTTTTGGAATTGGTAAAACGAGCGCAGGTCTCCCTATTTTAAAATATCATTTATTTACTGTGCCTGGTCAGGAACGTCACTCAGGACAGAGGAAAGTTGTCTTAAGAGGAGCCCATGGATTAATTTGTGTTGTTGATTCTGAAAAATCTAGATGGGAGGAAAATAAATTTGCACTTCGGGAAATTAATGACCTTGTTGGTGATAAACTAGCAAGTGGTTCTCTTCCATATCATATTATGCTAAATAAAATGGACCTCCCCATCGTGCAACGCATTTCTTCTTTTGAAGTGGGAAAATTGTTGAGTGAATCTGGTGCGGTGACTAGTTTAAGAGATGCAGCAGTCAGAATTATTGAAGTTTCATGCCTGAATGCTCGTGACGATTTGAAACAACTCCTTTCCAGTAGTGATCGGAGTAAAATAGTGGATGAAAATGGTAGGTTGAAAAAAGAATATAGACCTACAAGTGTAAATCGCGTGATAAAACCTGTAGAAAGCCTCGTAAGAGAAATCATTATCCATATGATGAAACAACAACAATAACTGAAAGATAAATATTGCTAATTATCAGTACGAATTTTTAAATTCCTCATATGAAAATTTTAAGAGAGGAATTCTCTTGATAATTCTTGATACAAGTGATCCTGAAATAGTAAGTAAAGCTGCCTTATTAATGAGGAGAGGGGATATTGCTGTATTTCCTACTGATACAGTTTATGGATTAGGAACTATTGCTACAAAACAAAATAACAAAAATGTACAGAAGATCTTTAAAATCAAGAAAAGGTCTCTTGAAAAACCATTAAGTGTATTAATGACCTTAGATATGATATCTCAATTTATAGAGGCTCCTGGCAGCGTCATCAATAGTCTTAGAGAAATTTGGCCTGCTCCAATTACGTTTATTGTAGATTGGAAAATGTCTGGCCTGAAAAAACTATCTCCATACTTAAACACATCTGGTAACAATACAATTGCATGTCGTGTACCAGCACATGATATCCTACTAAGTATTATACGAAATATAGAGGCTCCAATTGTCGGTACTTCAGCAAATACCTCAGGTCACGAACCAAGTATAAATTTTTCTGAAGTATTTAATGATCTTTCAACAAGAGGCGTAGATTTGTGGATTGATCAAGGTATTTTACCACAAAGATCACCTTCAACTATTATTGATATAACGTCCCCTGATGAGCCAATAATCCTACGAAAAGGTGATTTTAAGCTTACAAATTTTAGATCCTGAAACCTTAATAAGCAAACTTATAGAATATTCCAATGAATTACCATGGATACAAGAATGGATTCTACCGATCTCCTTGTCGTTCACCAAAATAGAGTAATTTTTAGCTCAGGTAAAGGTCTTTTATCTCAACACTCAAAAATCAGTGCAACTGTTACCCAAGTTCTCACTCTTTTTTCACAGAAGATTATGGGAGGAGAAAGAATTCACTTTATTAGATTTGCCAATCATCGGATGGTATTTTTATTCCCACAGGTAAGAAGAATTGACGATCTTGTAGCAATTGTGCTGATCCCTATAGAGAAAAGTGCTCGTCAAGTAGTACCTACTATGGGAATTGTATTAAAATTGGTGGAACAATTTCTGGAAGGAAATATCTTAGATGCTCAAAATAGACATCTAGATACCTTTTATCAATTATTGACATCTCCTGCAAATTCTATATATGTCATTCCTCGAACACCAGATGGCATGCTTTCTGCTTTGGTATTACTTACAGCTTTTGCTCATGATCTGAGATATGGGGTTGAGAGTGTCGTATCCAGACTGGTTTTCATAGACCCAAATGACACAAGCGATCTTTTATCCATTATAGATGCTTCCAAGACTTCGCGAGTTCTGTCATTTACTCCTATACCTGGAGTTGAGGAAAATGATAATATATTGATTTTCGGTTTGGAATCACCTCTCAAACAGTATTTTTCTGCAAACGCAGGAGAGCATGTTTATGACGTCCTTAGCAGAATTTTTGGTGAGAACACCAATACAGCAAAAATGAGAAAATTCATTGATAATGAGGATGCCCGAGAGATAGCTCAATCCATGGCACTGTTTCCCTCAAGTGAGGATAATTATCTCAGAAACAATGTATTACTTTCAACAGTAATACAACCTGGAAAAGACATTGTAGTAACAATGTCAGCTCCAGTTATGTATAAAATGCGAGAATTTACTCCTCCATCAAGAGAAATAGAAACTACGGAACTTCCCGAACTTCAAGAACTAGTTGTTGGAAAAGATGAGTTACAGACACAATCCTCATTAATTGGTACTCCATCGATTGAAGAAACCACACCACCACCTATTATTGAACTAGATGCTGAGCCAGATGCAATTCCAACAAAACAACCGATAGTTAAACCTGTTATTAAACGCTCCATAACGACAGAAGCCTTAAGTCCCGGACTTAAAGCAAAACTACAGAAAACCAGAGAGAGCGGTTTACAGTACAATTTCGCTGACATTCCAGTAGTTCTAGATACATCACCCATGGCCCTTGAACTCTCACCAACAAGTGTTGTACCTTCTAGTGAATCAAACATTACAGTTAGTTTGTTCCGCAAGCGTGATCGCTTTGAATATCATATCTCTACATATGGACCAAGACTCGAAAGCATACATGATTCGTTAAAAGACTTAGCAACAAGGCTTGAAGGAAGCCTAGAAATCAACGAACGTTCAGTGTCTTTAGGGGTTTCTTCTGAAAATGAAAAAATTGCTCTACGGGGAATATTATGGCTAAGCATCGTAGAATACCTTACTCAAGTAGAACTGAATATTAAAACACTTTCTTCAAGATTTAACATACCAAGAGAAGGAGCCATTTTGGTAATTCCTCCCAATCGTGATTTTATTAAGGAAAAAATTCCATCAAAATTTAAAACTTTCATTTATGAAAAAGAAATTCGTGAGCAAATTGAAACAGAAGCTTTGTGGACTCTGGGTAAAACGTTAGATGCAATACTATCAATGATTCTGCAACCATTATATCAGGGAGAAGGAGTTGCGTTTGTTGCATCAGAATCAAATCAAGAAATGGAGGAAATTGCTTTATTCTTGTTACTTATATCGGAAACTTGTGGAATTGGTTTTTCACGATGGTAAAACAAGACTAGAGGATCTTTTCAATAAAGACTGCTAATGTATCGGTCAGCAGAGGCCTTCCCGTTGCGATGAAGCTGATTACCGTCCGGCTTAGCAGAAAAGCTTTGCGCTGATAACTTTGTTGATGTTCCGGTTCAATTATTTTACTATCGATAAGGAAAATGAGCGAATTATAAAATTATTCCAGCAATAACAGCCTAAAAAATGAACTTACGGAAATTGATGGAGAAAAATCAGAATCAGGATTTATGTTTGTTAGGAAAGATAAAAAAGAGAAGACTTGGACAAAGATCATAATACGATTGATTTTCAATTTCGTTGAATTACCTTTACTAATTTCTCCCTCTGTGTAAATATCACCCCTAGTTAAGAAAAGATGTGAGATGTGAAATTATGAAGAATTGGCTTATTACTAAAAAAACAAAAAGAGGAATTAGTCCTGTAATTGCCACTGTTCTTTTAATTGGACTTGTAGTAGTTGCTGGATTAGGAGTCGCCTTAGTGATGTTTGGTACCATTAATACTCCTGATCCTTTAGGTGTTGAAGTTATAGCCATCTCTTCTTTTGAAACCACTGATAGTGATATCAAAGTTGATAGATTTGATATAACTTTGCAGAATACCGAAAGAACAAACGTTGAAATATCTGCTGATGCATTTTCACTTCTTTATTTCGATAAAACCCCAATTCCAGGTTGGTATATGGATCAATCGAAAATACTCTTGCCAGGTTTAGCCATTGAAACAATTTCTCTCACATGCGATAACACGATCGATCAGAATGAATTAATTCCTGGGAATGACACAATTTTTATTGAAGTTACTGTGTTTCCGCAAGGAAAAACAAGCTCTAGATCCGCAAAAACATTCAGCTCTGATGTATTAACCATTGGAGACACCTATGGACCAACTACTCTGGTTTCATTAAATCCCTCACAAACTTTTGGTCAGGAAGGGCTAACGATGAACTTTTCTTTGAGTAATAATGGAAGTATGGATATGAATTTGCGGTTAGATTTTTCTGTAGCTTCCTCAAGCGGATTATTCTTCATACTGAATAGTATTAACAGAAGTTCACATATCTTTACATTGGAAGGGTTCGAATCAACCACTTTTCAGGAGGATCTTTTCCAATTGAATTCATCCGAATTGACTAATCCCGGAGAACCTTATTTAATTTTTGTTACATTGTCTGATGATGATAATGGAAGCATTTTAGCAATAGAAAGCCTATCGGTAACCTATGAACCACTGTAGTTATCATCTAGGTCTTTTAAGTTCCAAATATGCTTTAATTATCTCGAAGTACCCTTCCTCCCTGAATTCGTTCCAATGTACTTTGGCTTTATCCACAATAATACGGGAGGGAAAGAATGGGGCATCCAATACAAATGATTCATATTCTCCTCCTTCTCCTGTCGTCGCTAATTCTGAAACCTCATTTGAGGCCCTAAGCACATTTAATTTCTCAGGCGTTAGCTTCTTGCCTAAGAGGTGTTTCCCGAAACCCATAGCGGAAACAGAAACAAGAATGATATGGAAATGGTTTGTTAGTAGTTCATCCATAAGAGTCCTAGGTGAAAGACGCCAAAGTGGATTAAAACACTTCACATTTGCTTGTAAAGCCGCATAATTGAACTTGTATCTTTGAAATTCTGATCTAATACCTCCAGTAATTATGGCTTCTGCTTCAGAATCAATGAATATTTGTTTTAACATTGATGTCTCTTCATTCACATTAGAGGAAGTAGTTTTTACTGTAAGGAGTGGTAAGCTCAACATTTCTGCAATTAAGGATACGTACTGGGTGTTCGGGAAGTGAAAAAGAAAGCTATCAGAGGTTCTCGCTTGAATATTTATAAGCGAAATAACCTCAAATTGGTGAAGGGCACACCATAATGCAAAAACTGAGTCTTTCCCTCCTGATATTAAACAGGAAACTTTCAATTTAAATCCTCGAGCTTAGAAATTGGTATTTCTTTGGTATTTTCGTGAAAATTCTCTAAATAAAAAGTTTATCATCCTTTCTCCTTCAATGATAACAAGCTCATGACTAAATTTGTCAGACAACTATTTAGAGAATAGTTCTGGACTGGATGAGTCACACATCCGCTATCCGGCAGGTTAGCAACAAGAGAATGTATGCTATCCATTGGGATTACTTGAATCAGATCTTCTTGCGATTTCCCAAACACTTCAGAATTTCCACCAGATTGGGCCATTCTTCTCTTGCCTTTGACGGGTAACTCGTCTAACGTAGTTACAAGGGAATATGACCTAAGAATTATGTATATTTTTTTGTCATCACCTCGGGGTTGAAGAAGTAAGGGAGGGAGGCCTTTTAAGATTGTGAGAGAGAGGGCTGCGAATACGAGAAATATTGCCTTGTCGGACAAAAATGATTATGCTTCAATTGATATTTCTCGTGAATGTTAGAAAACATATCAATCGAAAATTTATATCTTAGTTAATTCAGAAGCCCTTTTTGAAATTTAAAGCACTAATCCACTTCATAAAGGTGAAAAACTTGGCGTATCTTCCTCCTAAATTACTAGAAAAAAAATTACTGCAATTTCTCCAAGAAGATCTTGAATTTGGGGATATTACTTCTGATATAACACCAGATAGAATCGTCCAAGCCAATCTTACTGCTAAGGAACAAGGATATGTCTGTGGCCTTGAATTCGCGCGTATTCTGCTAGAAGCAGTTGGTTTAGAAGTAAAAATAATTAAACACGACGGAGATCAGGTAGTTCAGAAGGATATCATTCTTACTATTGGAGGAAGTAGTAAAATAATACTCATGGTTGAACGAACAATATTAAATATTATTATGCGTCTATCGGGTATTACTACACAAACTAAACGACTAGTAAACATGATAACAACCTCTGATGCGTCCTTAAGAATTGCATCAACCCGTAAAACAACTCCTGGCTTCAGATATTTCGAAAAATATGCAGTTAAAGTTGGTGGTGGTGACACACATCGTTGGAGTCTCTCTGATGAAATTTTAATAAAAGAAAATCACTTAGCGATTTTTGAGGGAGAATCAATTGCAGATATTCTTTCAAAATATCAACAACTATCATCATTCAGTAAAAAAATTGATATCGAAGTAGAAACACTTGAAGAATTTAAAAGTGTGCTAAATTTACATCCTGATGTTATTATGCTTGATAATTTTACTCCTGAAGAAATTCAACACGCAATTTCCTTTATGAATGATCGGATTACTGAGAGGAAACCACTTATTGAGATCAGTGGAGGAATAAAACCAGAAAATATCGAGAAATACTTGATAAAAGGAATAGATATAATTTCAATTGGTGCTTTGACTCATTCAGTAAGATCTTTAGATTTCTCGTTAAAAATTCAAACATAGGTTTGTTGCTAAAGTCGGTGCATACAATGGTTGAAAATTCATTATTTAATCTCCTTCGAGGAGTTCTTGTGGCCGTTATATCATCCATGATTATTGGATTTATGGTTATAATTCTTGGACCACTAGTTCCATTTATACCATTTGATGGTGTTTTTCCGTTAATTATTTTGCTTATTATTTTCATTTTAACTCTTATTACTTATTTCTTTTTACCTCCCGAAATAAAAGAGGAAGAGGATACAAAATCCCCAGTTATATCAACAAATCTTGAGCAATAATTGAGATGTTTATAATGGAAGTTTCCAATTTCCTTTCTAAAAGTGCAAAAATACACTCACCATACGTATCAAATGCTAGTTTTATTTATGGTGCGTCAACAATAGGTGAAAATTCAATAATTGATCCATCGGTCATCATTGGTTATCCTATTCGTTCGAAAACTAAAGAAATTATGTTAAAAAGGGAAAGCATATCTAATTTAGACATACATTATGATAAAAAATCATCTGGCACGATTCTTGGAAAAAAAAATCATATTAGAGCTTTTACAACGATTTATGAGGGAACAGAATTAGCAGACCATGTCGAAACTGGTACAAATGTGGTGATTCGTGAGAAGTGCAAAATTGGATTGGGGAGCATCATTGGTAGTGGGACAATTATAGATGGAGATGTCGTCATAGGAAAGAACGCACGAATTCAATCAAACAATTTCATTCCGCCTAAGATAAGATTAGGCGATGAAGTTTTTCTAGGTCCGGGAGTTCGCTTTACAAATGATCTATACCCAGTGAGTAGTCGATTAATTGAAACACACGTAAAAGATGGTGCAGTTATTGGTATTGCGGCAGTTATTCTTCCTGGAATTGTCATTGGTGAGAATTCGGTTATAACGGCAGGATCTATCGTTACAAAAAACGTTCCTAAAGAAGCTGTGATGATGGGCTCACCTGCAAGGCAGGTAATGACGCGTATTGAATATGACAGGAAAAAGAATGTATACGAGCAATGAACACGAAAAACGCTAAAATAAATTTTTTATTTTGCTAAACAATTACAGGGAGATTTCATACACTTAGGACATTTATCGGGATATTTACGCCACGCAGCAGTTTCGAGATCAATTTTAAATAGATTGCATACTGAACAAAGCCAAGCAAATATGTCGGCAACTTCTTCAATCATTGTCGAGGTGTCTTCTTTGAGATATGCGTCTATTAGCTCACCTTGTTCTGTTTGTAGCCATAATAGACTTTTTTCTACCCCCCGTTGTTGGTCACGATCAAGATAGAGCTCTTTCATCATCTGTTGGAAATCTTTTATCGTTTTATTTGTCATGGCTGTGAATTCCTTATGAAATCTGAATCTCTTTGTTATCTCCGATATTTAAATCGTGTAATTCTCCTTCTACTGATACCTCATTCCCGATAATAGAATTTTTAATATTCACATTTTTTATTATTGACCCCGAGCCAATTATGGAAGAGGATATTATTCCCCTTGTAACTGTAGTCTCTTGGGCAATACTTACATTTGGTCCAATTATCGAATTGCTGATGGAACAACCAGCTTCAATGACTACAGGATGAATAATACTGCTGTTGATAATTTCACTTTTTATTTCAGATATTTGTAGAGAGGACAGGACAAATCGATTTCCTTCTAATAATGATTCTTTATTCCCACAATCGAACCATTCCCCAGAATCAATCACTCCTAAGGTGAATCCCTTTTCTATCATCTTTTGTAACGCATCAGTCAATTGTATTTCTCCTCCGGCTCCAGTAAAATTAGTTTCAACGATATCTTTCAAATTATCCTCAAGAGCTTTTGTATTTCGGATAATATATACTCCTGTAATTGCTTTATTAGAGATAGGATCTTGAGGTTTTTCGATCATAGATTTTATAATGGATGAATGCGGGTCAGTAACTACAACACCATATGAGTGGGGGTTAGAAACCTCTCTAACTGTTAATAACCCATCCCAAGTATTACATTTATCATACTCCTGCAACATAGAAATATATGAGTTCTCATAGAGAGAATCACCCAAAGTGATTATTGTCGGTTCTCCGTCTAAATATTTTGATGCTAAGTAAATTGCATGTCCAAGTCCCCTTCTTTCTCTTTGTTCAATAAAGGTTAAATTACACTTGTCTGAATAATTTGTAAGAAGAAAATTTTTCAATTTTTCTTTCTCAAAACCTACTATGATTATGATATCCGAAATATTGGCTTCCAGTATCTTATCTACAATATGGGCAATTATAGGTTTGTTACCTAACGGTAATAATGCTTTTGGTTTATTTAGAGTATGTGGTCGGAGTCGAATCCCTTTACCTGCTGCAGGTATAATACATTTCACGGTTAGAGCCTCTTTTGTTCGATTTCAAACATATTGATGAAATAGATTCGTACAAAACAGCTAGTTAAAATCTTTTAATCAATTCTTCTCTCTGGAAGAATGGACATATTAGAGCATTAAAAAGTGTTAGATTATGCTATCCGCCGTAATTATTCCTACTACAGTATTTGCATTCCTAATTTCAGCAGTAATAACGAGATTTCTTGTACCTTGGGTAAAAGATGTTTCTCTCAAACGAGGTATAACAACTGTTGATGCACACAAAAAAGATACTCCCATAATTACAGAAGCTGGCGGTTTAGCGCCTCTGATAGCATTCATTATCACAATTTTACTTCTTATCTTCGGGTGGGCGTATATGACTGAGCTACAGGTTTACCCTTTTACTGAAGCAACGGAGGAGCAGTCATTTGTGCCTCTACTTGCTGGGTTGATGAGTGTAGTAATCGCTGGTTTAATTGGTTTTCTTGATGATGTATTCAAAATAAAATGGAGAGATAAAATTCTATTAGGATTCTTACCGGCCTTACCTTTAATGGCGTTGAAAGTAGGAAATAGTAGTATTAATTTGGGTATATTAGGAAACATTGATTTGACACTTGGTGGTTTGAACTTATACAGCTTAGTTATTATTCCACTGGCCATTAATTTCGCCTTTAACTCCTTCAATATGCTGGCAGGTTTTAATGGACTCGAGGTCGGAAATGGGGTTATATCCTTGGTTGCCATTTTAGTTATTTCTTTTCTTGTTGATGATCCAGTAGTTGCAATGTTCACCTCGGCATTATTAGGAGGATTTATTGTGTTACTTTGGTTCAATTGGTATCCAGCAAAAATCTTAATAGGAGATACAGGTACCTTAACATTAGGAACAGGGGTAATAGTAGCGCTGATCATCGGAAATATGGATCGACTAGCAATTGGTGCATTCGGTCTCCATTTCATCAATTTTGCATTATTCATCTTATACCTAAAAACTCAACAAACAAAAAAGATTGCTACAATAGATGAAGATAATAATATTGTGGCACCTTGTCCTTACACGGCATATTGGATCCTTCCTTACTATTTTAAACTTACTGAAAAAAGGAATGTACAACTATTATTACTGGTGCACACTCTTCTTTTAATTATAGCGATACTACTCTCACTTGCAGTGTTTTCACGCTAAGGTTGATCGGGAATCTATCAAATGGCTCAAAATTTAACCGATAAATTGTATCAAGCTCTTGAAGCTATTGTAGTCGCTCTCGTGAATGATCCTGGGCTAAAGCATTCCAAGCTAGAAAGTTTAAAGAGGAAAATAGCAAAAGAATACAATTTAGATAGATTCGTTCGAAATTCAGAAATTATAGAATTTGTTGAATCGACTGATATTTTGACGAATTCCGATAAAGAATCTTTACGAATTTTTTTGCGTGTACGTAAAGTTAGAACTATAAGTGGTATTGCTGTTGTAGCTCTAATGACAAAACCGTCACCTTGCCCGGGTAAATGTATCTATTGTCCTGATGTTCCAGGAGCCCCTAAATCTTACACGGGAAGAGAACCAGCGGCAATGCGCGGTATTGAGAATGATTTCGATCCAAAAAAGCAAGTTACAGCTAGATTAAATCAGCTTAGAGCAATTGGACATCCACTTGATAAAGTTCACTTAGTAATTATGGGAGGTACCTTCTTAGCTAACCCAGAAGAATATCAAGAGAATTATATAAGAGAATCTCTTGATGGAATAACTGGCGAATCATCTTCATCATTACAGATGGCCAAGGATTATTCTGACCGAAGTCTCAGACGTAATGTCGGGATAACCTTCGAAACCCGCCCTGATTATTGTAAAAAAACTCATGTAAATAGAATTCTAGAATTAGGGGGAACGTGGGTCGAGATCGGAGTACAAACCTTATCGGATGATGTCTTAAAACACGTGCAACGTCATCATACAATTCAAGATGTAGAAAGAGCAATTCGCTTTGCTCGGGACGGAGGTCTAAAAGTCACTTTACATCTAATGCCTAACCTATTCCAGACTCCTGAAGAAGACGTACAGATGTTTAAAACTATGTACACAGATCCTCGCTATGTTCCAGATGCTGTAAAAATCTATCCCACATTAGTACTTCAAAATACTCAATTATTCAATTTATGGCAGAAAAAAGAATACGTACCATACGATTCAGACAAAGTGGTTGAAGTAATATCCAAAATTAAAGAAATCACACCCGAATTTGTTCGTATTCAACGAGTACAAAGGGATATCCCTGCTTATTTAATCACGGATGGAGTGCGTTATGGGAATCTCCGAGAACTAGCAGATAAACATCTTAGAAACAAGGGAGGGGTATGTTCCTGTATCCGATGTAGAGAAATCGGACATCAGATTCTTCGGAAGGATCAGTCATGGTCAGAAAAGGAAAGAAAGTTACACACTTTTGAATATCCAGCGTCTGGTGGTATAGAACATTTTATATCCTTTGATACTGAAGATAAAAAGACTTTATTTGGATTTTTACGAGTCAGGGAACCATCAAGTGCATCTTATCGCCCTGAAATTAAAGATCAATCTGCAGTGATTATCCGAGAGCTTCATGTTTATGGTCAATTAGTAGGAATTGGTCAAGAACCAAAAAATCTAGAGTGGCAACATCGGGGACTTGGGGCAAAGCTAATTACAAAGGCAGAAGAAATCGCACGTGATCGGGACTATCGAAAAATCCTAGTAACATCAGGTCTTGGTGTACGTGACTATTATCGTAAGTTGGGGTTTAAACAAATTGGCCCTTATATGGGAAAACCCTTATAATGCAAAAAAGCTGAAATTGAAAGATATCAATGAATTAAATTATTCTAATTTTGATAATATATCCCCATTCATACTGTAAATCGTCAGTAAGCAACTTTGTCTGCTCTAATGTCATACTTGTAACTCGTTCCTGTTCTTGATTTGTTAGACTTTCTTGTTAAAAAGTGGGACAAAGAAGACAGTTAATATTGGAAATGCTTTAACAATTCTACTCAAAAGAAGGAAAAAGTATTGAAAAAAGATGGAAAGAAGATTCCTCGCCTACTCTAACCGTACCAGCTGATCCCATTCATGTTGAATATCTTTCTTCACTTCTACAATCTGAGAGGGAGTCATTTTCTTAAAACGATTTTGTTTACTCAAATATTCCTCTAGAGGTACTCGATTTTCTGGATCTCGATATTTTTCTCCTTTTCTACTGAAAATAAGATTTCCATTCTCGATCTCATAAAGTGGGAAATACCCCGTCTTTACTGCTAATTCCCCTAATTCTGGGGTGATTGCAGGATCGGAGAGCCATCCTGTTGGACAAGGGGCATCGATTAAAATAAACCTATATCCCTCAATTGTTGATGCCTTTTTTACTTTGGCATACAAGTCTCTTGGATAACCAATTGAGGCAGTAGCTATATATGGAATATCATGTGCTGCCATGATGCGCGTGATACTTTTTCGTTTTTCCTTTTTGCCTTCAGGAGTAGTAGTAGTCACCGCTCCACGAGGGGTTGCTCCACTCCGTTGAGCTCCTGTATTCGAATAAAAATTATTATCATAGCAAAAATGAATGATGTTTTCATTCCTTTCTGCAGCCCCTGACCATGTCGCCAGTCCAATATCATATGTACCGCCATCCCCTGACCAAACAACCGTTGTTACCTCCTCACCTCTCATTTTTTTAGCCCGAGCAATTCCTGAAGCTGCAGAGGCATGCGCTGCAAAGGCAATATTTAGCGTAGGTACATTAAAAGCAACATTGGGATGAAGGCTTTGGATTACAGAAGAACAACACGCAGGAATAACTACAATGGGACGATCCAATGCTGATATTGAAGTTCGATAAGCGATGGAAAGTCCACATCCAGCACACGCAAAATTCCCTCTTAATAAGACATTAGGTCGTTCCATCATTTCTGTGATTTTTGCTTTCATAAATTAATCCTCCTTAAGTACTCTTTCAATCTCCGTTGCGATATCCACGTAGTTGACATCCATCCCTCCTAAACCCATTATCTTTTGGTGAAATTTTACCTCGACTTTATGAGCGAATAATTCTGCTTGGATTTCAATAGCTAATTGTCCAGCGTTTCCAAATGAAACTGCACGGTCTATAACTAGTAATCGAGGAACTTTGTTTATGAGCACTATTAATTCCTTTTTAGGGAATGGTCGAAACACTCTAGGCCTTAAAACTACAGCTTTGATATTTTTTTCCAATAAATATTCTACAGTTTGCTCTGCTTCTTCTCCCAAAGTACCTAATGCTATGACCGCACATTCTGCATGTTCAATGTCACCTGTTACTTCTATCAGATAATTTCCAAGTCTTCCTATCTTCTCAGTGTACTCAGTGAAAATCTGAGGTATGAGAACATGTGCATTGTTAAAGCCATCAATTAGGGACATTCGTTGTTCCCAGATTCCTTCTGAATCAGTTAATGAACCATGAGCGAAAGGGTTATCGGGATCTAACATAGCTAACGGTTCAAAAGGAGGAAGAAAATTATCAACCTTTTTTTGGGATGGGACTTCTACTTGTGCTGAAGTATGACTTAAGATAAAGCCATCTAAACATACCATAACAGGCATCCAGATTTTATGATGCTCTGCAATTTTAAATGCACAAATCGTGAGATCTAAAACCTCTTGATTATTTTTTGCGTAGAATTGTATCCACCCTGCATCTCGAAAGGTCATTGCATCTTGATGATCTGGCCATATGTTCCAAGGATTTAGAGAACGATTGACTACAGGCATGACAACAGGTATTCTTGTCATTCCGGCCCACCAGACTAATTCTCCCATATACAGAAGACCATGTGAACTAGTGGCTGTAAAAGTCCGTGTCCCAGCCAGCGATGCACCAATTACGGCACCCATAGCACTGTGTTCACTTTCCACGTTGATATATTCTGTATCCATCTCTCCACGGGCAACCATTCCTGATAATGTCTCTACAATTTTTGTCTGTGGAGTAATAGGATATGCTGCTATGACTTGGGGTCGCGAAAGTTTTGCAGCTGTCGCTACAGCTTCAGCACCCGTCATTAGCTTTGTTTGGGGGTTTTCTAGTGATTGTACCATCTCTTTCACTTCTATTCGGGAATCATTTCCAAGGCTTTCTGCTTTTTCCTTCCTGGACAAACATGAACACAAACACCACAGCCCTTGCAATAGACATAATCTATATATGGGTATTCTCCATGCGCATCAACACGGATAGTGCCCTCTGGGCATGATAACCAGCATTTATAACACTTAATACAGTTTTCCTCAATAAATTTCGGTCTATATGTTCTCCAATCCCCTGTTTCGCCTGCAGAACCAAGTGTAGGTCTTCCAAGGGGTAGAACTGGATCTTTAAGTTCTATATCTTCATTCATAATAAACACCCTTCATTCTTTAAATTCAAATTGTGAAAAAGCAAGTTCAATTGATCGAATGTTTGCATCGGTCAATGCTCCTTCCCCAAACTGATGTTTTACTGCTTCTTTTAAGGAATCTAAGCTAACTAAACTAGTAGCTTTCACCCAAGCTCCCAACATTGTTGTGCTAACCATTTCAGTACCGGATTTTATCAAACCACATTCACGCGCTATTTTAACGGCATCAACTTTTCCTATCTTTAATTTTTCATCGCTTTTTAGGGATTCAGGAAACGCTTGAGAATTGACTATAATCAAGGTACCAGGGGAAAGCTTTTTCAGAGGTATGGTTTGAACTAACGAAGGTTCTAATACAATCCAACTATGAGTATTCTCTGTTATAACAGGGGCATGAGTTTTTACATGTTCATCAGAAATTCTCACATCGGCAAATATTGGCGCTCCCTTTCTCTCAGCCCCATATTTCGGTATAGCTTGCACAAATTTCCCATCAAGATGGCCTGCATAGGCTAACATTTTAGCACCAGTAACGCCACCCTGACCTCCTCGTGATACAATCCGAATTTCCGTCATCATTTCAGAATTCCTCGTAAAGAAGTTGTTTATAATTTTTATGACAATAAATCTGAAAGTTTTTTAAAAGATAGCGATAGACATCAGATGTCTTCAGTTCAGTTGTATTCTTACTTTTTTAATTTGTTTTTCCCCAAAATTGTTTGCATAACACATCTTTTCACTAGTTTGAACATATCATCCAAAGCTAAATATGCAACCAAATAAAAATGCATTTTGCAGGAAAGGTGTCGTTACACAAGGTAAAATCCATATGGGGAATTATTCGAAACTATTCGTGAAAAGAGATAAAATTCGTAGGAGTGTCAACGTATGATGCCGTGAAATCATCATGGGCCGGTGGCACAGCCTGGTAGTTGCGCCTGGTTGGCAATCAGGAGGTCACGGGTTCAAATCCCGTCCGGTCCACTCTACTGTTCTTTATTCACTAACAGTGCTTCTTTTATACTGCCATTTAATTTGTTAGATCGCTTAATTTCATTAATAGATGAAAATACTTCCTTTTTCTCTAAAAGAAATTGAACGCACTCAATTTTAAACACCGATATAGAGGTTTTAAAAACCTCGATCAGGAAGTACTAATTAAACTATTAGAAGGATCATAAAATGTCACAAACAACTTATTGTGTGAATTGCGGTAAAGAAATCAGTATAACGGCCCGATTTTGCCGCTTCTGTGGAAGTCCTATTCGAAGAGGACAAGATGAAACAACTACTCCTCCAGTAGCAAGAAGTGTGGAAAGAGTTCACACACCCTCTCCTGAACCCATTCGCTCCGTACATGAAGATGTAATTGAAAAAATCCCCAGTGCTGTTGTAGATTCTTTGTACGCTAGAAAAAGAAAGAAGCAAATCAATAACGAAATGAAATCTCTCTTAAAAGATGTTGATGAACTTGGGAAGAAGCTTGAAATTGGGTTAATTGATGATGCACAATCAACTTCTCAAACGGCGAAGCTTCAAGAAAAAATAAATTCCCTACAAAAGGAGAAAGATACCCTTAAACCGGAACTTTTGGAAATAGAAACACTCCGAGAAGCAGAGAAAAAATGGCTCGCGCGTTTAGAAAAAATTGAAGATAAAAATAGAGCTGGGGATGTATCGAGAGCAGTTTATGATTCCTTAAAAGATGAATACTCATCTGAATTAGCTACCACACAGCGCAAAAAAGCCACGGAAGAAAGAAAGGTTAGACGTTGGCTAGTTGACCTTCAAAAAGAAACTAGGGTTTTAGAGACAAAGGTTGAAAGTTTAAAAGTTCGCTCTGAAATTGAAGGGCAAACGCTATCAGAAGCTAATCAAAAAATAATGGACCTGAGCAATCAAAGAGTTAGAAAAGCAACAGCTGCAGAAGTGTTAATTGAAATTTTGGAGACTCTCTAATTAAGTGTTTGGAAAAGATTCTGCTTCTCTTCATTGATTGATTCAATTAATTGCTGAATCTCTAATTTAAGCTTTGGAATCTTCCCTTTAGATTCAGCTAGAGAATTTTTTGTATTTTCAAGATCATTGATAAGATTAGATGCCTCATTAAAAGATGATTTTTTTTGTAATTCTTTATCAATTTCTTCCAGTTCTTTTTCAAGCGTTCTTAGATCAGCAAATTTGGTCAATACATCTTTATTTGTTATAAAAGCTCTTAATTCATCTGGAAAGCTGAAAGTAAACCAATTTTTTCCTTGTAGTAATTCTATTCCATGTGATTCGATTATAAAAACGATTTCTTTCCATAATGCTTCATCTAAACCTTCGTATTTAGTAGGTTCAAGAATTAATTTCAGATATTGTTCTCTTTGCTCTATTCGTTGTTTCTCTCGTCGTTCGATCATTTTTATATATCGCTCAAGTGAGATTGTCAGAATCTTGAGAAAAAGAGAAAGTTCAGAATCTGTTAGAAGTGCCTC
>NJBF01000009.1:0-7642 GCA_003144275.1 Candidatus Heimdallarchaeota archaeon B3_Heim | reverse complement strand
GAAAAATAGAAAGTTCTGAATCTGTTAGAATCTCCTATTTTTTGTCTGTCCTCTCGTAAATTCCGAGTGCTTTCTTCTGAATATGTATGATTTCCTTATATTTGGGGATCTGGGGAGAAATTTCTTTTATCTTAGTCCTAAAAGTCTCTTGAGAATTGATTATTTTCTCTTTTTCATCCTTTAACCTTCTTAATTGGTCAAACTTTTGAGTAATGGAGGTAACGAGACGAGTTTGAATATCAAAAAACTTATACCCTACAGAGTTCTCCAGAATAAACAAGGATTTTTTTTCCTCGATATCAGATTTGAGATTTTGGAACTCTCCATCGACAACCATCTGAATATATTGTTTTTTAATATCTCGTACATATTTTTCATCCTTTTGACTCTTTACAGGAGGATTAGAGCTTTTCTTCAATTCTAATTCAATTTTTTTCAGATCAAATCCCATAAACTCTAGTTCTTTACGATAACCTCTTCGAGAACGAGATTTTACTGAAGTAAGGGCTTGAAACTGACTTAAATCCTCAAAGATTTTTTGGAAGACTACCCCATACTTGTAGATATTGGTGGTTGAGTGTGGAATAGTCTCACGGCTTTCTTCAGCTCGATTGACAATAGTTTTCGCTTTTTCAATTAAATTTTGTGTACCATCACTTAAACGATAACCTTTTTTCCCACTATTCACGCGCATATATTCCTGAGGGAAATATTTACTCGCAAGGGCATTGAATTGGTTCAGCACATAAGTTTTCGAATCAAATCGAGAGGCCATTCGTTGCAAATCCTTAGTGAAATTATTGAAAGAGAAAAATATTCAATATGGAGATTGGATTACCAGAATAATCAACAACCATTTGTTAATATAGATGAGAAAGCTCGTTAAAAACTAATTAAAGAAGTTATTCCTCTTCACTGGGAGTAAATAACTGCCAATCACTCATCTTAAAATTTAATATCATATCTTCTCCATTTGGACATTCCACACGCAGGACTAGTTGTTTTTTGCTTTTTAACACAACTTCAGGATGGAGACATCCTTCTCGTAACTTTTCTAATAAAAAATGTACATAAGAATCAGAGATAGCGGTTAAGGATCCATTTTGTAAATTTTCTGCAACCTCTCCGGGAAAAATTTGGACTGTTCGTCCACTTCGTTTTGTTTCAATTAAACCAACATCTTCTAGGCGGGTCAGGTGATAACGAACGGTATCATGATGTACTGAAGGTTTGATCCCTTGGGCTATTTGACTCTGAAATGATCCAGGATGATTTAGAACATAAGTAAAAATCTTACTGGCAGTAGGAGGACGAAGAATTGTATAAATTCGTTCGGCTTCAGCTGATCGAAGGCCTGCAGGATAATAAACTCGTTTACCTGCATATTTGATAGATTTAATCAAAGAATCTTCCTCAAGACGCTTTAAATGCCAATTAAGAGTCCCTTGAGGCAGTTCAAGGAATTTTGCTAAATCAAAAAAATATGATCCTGGGTTTTCAGCTAAGATGGAGTAAATTTTCCGGCGTACGGGATGTAACAACAAGCTAAGGCTCTCGGTCTCATCCGCACTAAATGCCATAAGGAAATCATACCCTAAGTTGATTATATTTATGATTAATATGCAGAGAAGATGCATATTTAATTAATGTTTTTCACAGGAATTTCTACTTCATCGAGTGTAATTAGTTACTTCTGAAATTTATTTTCGATAGATAATTTTTCTTCATTTTCATTTTTGATCCGACACACTTAAAATTTTAGGTCCTCTTAGTTACGTTATGAGCGTTACCTCCAAAACTTGTGATCGTATAGCAATTCTCGTTCATGGTTTTGCTGGAAAAAGAGGTTTTATGGGTGAAATCGAGAAATGTCTAGCATGTTCCTCTTTACCTAATATATATGACGATATAGTAAATGTATCTTACTATAACTCAAAATACGGATTGGATTTCAGTCGTCCTTATGATTTGAAAACTCCAATCTACGATCCAGGAACGGAACAGACGTTATCCAATCATTTCCTTAATCTAATAAATTCATCAATTCAGGATCACCCATCTCCAGTTTGTATCGATATTTTTGCCCATTCAATGGGGGGTTTGGTCACACGAGCAATGATCAAATATCTGGCTCCCTTTAAAGACAGGAAATACCGGTTTTCCAGAATTTTCTTGCTAGGAACACCTAATCATGGAACAAGGCTTGCACAACGGATAATCAATATTCCAACAGACATTCTTTTGACAGGATTGAATTTAGCACTGGAATTGCCCAGAGGTGGAGTGAGTATGAGTGATTGGCAGATTCTGAAATCTCAGTTTATCCAAATGGTACCTACGTCTAAATTTCTTGTTGACCTCAATAAAAACTTAACAGAAGAAGAAAAATCTATAAAATGGTTCACGGTGAGAGGATTAAATTCCTCTGGACTATTACAGTCTGTTTGGCAACCTCTTCTCTTCAGAAAATTCTGGATAAACCGAAAATTCCCATATCTACATGTAGGAATGATCCCCAATGATGGAGTTGTAGATGCTTCAAGCGTACCATTAAAGCATGCCACAAACCTGACTGTTCCAAGTGCTACACATATGGATCTACTTAAGTGGAACTCAAAAAAAGCTGGAAAACTAGTTCGAGATCTGTTAACACCATTTATTCTATCTATTTCTTGAGAGCCTAATGGAAACGTGCAACTATTTCATTACGAAAAATCATGATATTTTTGAGCAAAAGCTCTGTACTATGGGTAGTAATTATTATCTTAAACTGCATTCGATAATCTAGCGAATAGAGGAAAAATTCGGGCTTATAACCAAATACTCCTGTATATATGTCACAAACCTCTTGAATTTTCTCTTTTGTCGTTTTTAAATCTCCCAATGGAGCACCCCAAATGAATGTATAGCGTACCACTTCTTCTTCAATCAACTGCATCGCAAAGGATCTGATACTTCGTATCTTGGACTTTTTAGCTTGTATAGCTTGAGCCTCTGTATTCCCAATTCGACGCTCAACTTTTTGTTTATAGAGTGTAATATTAGAATTCATGAAGTTTTTGTTTGGGATGTAGTGAAAAATATTGTTAATTGTTCTAATTTTGGTATAGTTTAATGAAATTTCTACAACCTGGCCACGCACTTCATTACCAACGGCAATAAAGTCATCAACCCCAAAAGGCCTTATAAAAATTATATAGACACCTACAAAGAGATTGCTGAGCATTTGAGTAGAACCAAATGAAACTATTGCACCTAAAAACGCTGAAACTCCGATAATTCCCTCTACTGAAAGGCCATAGATGGCCATTATTGAAAAAAGGATTGATAGTGCAGTGATAAGTTTGGAAAATATTTTAATTAGATTTACTATGTCTAAGGGAACTCTACTAATTTTACGAAGTTGAAATGAAAGAAAAAACTGAATAATCCAGTTTATAATGAGAAGAGCTATTACTATTAGAATAAAAAAAAGAAATTTAAATTCTGGGGTCAAAGTATCAATAAATGAGGCAAGAATCAATTCAACGCTCCCTCCTGGAGTTCAACAAACACTGTTTCCATTATCGACTCCATTAAATATGGCCATGTATTAAAAATGGTATAGGCGTCTGGTGCGGTAATTAGTAGATAGGTATTTTGACGATAATCGCTTTTTCCAAAATAGTATGTTGGCTCTTGACCAAAGATTGGGGCGAATTTTTCACACACTTTTTTCAAACGCTTATTAACTTCTGTAAGAGAAATTGGAGGTGTAACTGCATTTAGCTGTAGTTGGATCAGTCTTCTCAATTTAGTATAACGTGAATCAAAATATAATTCAGTAGAAATTACTTTAATTGCATCTCGCGCAGTTATCATCCCTTCCTGCTTTTCCTGATCTGAAGGTGATCGTATGCTGTAATTTAATAACGAAAAGTTTAGTAAATTACTATTAGGGATTATTACAATCGTTTTATCTAGTTGTACAATTCGTGTAAAGGTTAAACCAATTTCTTCAACAATTCCAATGGCTTCTTGAGCCTGAATTAAATCGCCGACACGAAACGGCCTTGTTGTGATTAAATAAAGTCCTCCATATACGTTTGTTGCGATTGAAGTTGAGGCAAATCCAACAACTGTAGCTAATATTGCAGAAAAGCCTAATATCACTTCTTGACTAGCTCCTAGGATTGTAAACATGACAAAACCAAAAATGAGAATTTGAGTAATACTAATTACTAGATTAAGAGCATTTTTGCCACCAGGAGGAATTTTTGGAAGCCTTCTAATAAAAGATTTAAGGAATACTCCACTTAACCAGATTAGAATTAACAAACATATAATAATCAGTAAAGGTGTAATTGCTTCGATTATTTTTGGGAGCAAATCTATCAAATCCTCCAATTTTTCTCACCACTGCTAGATTGGACTGATTAAACTCCAATTCTTGAGTTTTCGATTCAAATCTATAATGAAAATGGTAAAAGATCGATCAATTAAAAAAATTTGTAAGAAATGAAAAAAATGGGGGTAAAGCTTACACTAATAACCCGAAAAACGCTTTTAGATGATTATAACTATAAAAAGAGGAAGGGACGAACGGGAATCTAAGCAGCGGTCAAAGTCGTGATATCGACCTTGCTTACACCCTTGATTTCCTTTAATTCGTCTTGGAGTTGGTCTCGTGAGATAGTCAAGTCGCTAGAATCGAGGTAACCCTCGTAAGTACATGAATCCTGTGTGAAACACAGACCTGTACTGTATAACGTCTTGATCTTACTACGCATGAACACTACGCCCAGTTCCTGTAAAAAGTCAGGTGATAATTCACCGATTTCAATGGCTACTTTTACCACTTCAGGGCTTTTTGTTGGTATAATCCTGATAATTTTGGTTGAAGGGGCTAGGATCATAACTGCTGAGCTTTCCTCCACATCTTTCGGTCGCAAAGTTTCCAGGAAATCTGCGGGTAGTGATATGGGTTTTGATTCTTGTAATTGGATCATTTTTGCTATTGTGACTGCAGACATTCTAAATTTATGCCTCCACGTAATTTATATTTATTAGGGAGTATTCCGATGTTTGAAAGTGTTTTCGGTATGAGATGTACCGAAGGTTTCTTACGAAGAGATTGGCTAGCTTCATGTTTAAAAGGCTTTTTATTTTTATCTTGTTTTCGCCTGATTCAGTAATTGTGCCCTTACCTCACAATATCGAAATTCGTCCACATATCCACTATTTGTACTCGTTCATGGCGAAGTTAGGGGTAAGTTCCCTAAACTCGAAAGTTTGCTTAAAACCTTCTCTTCGAGGGTATTTTGACTCAATTGCCTTTTTCACCAAATTTCCTTGAGTAAATTCGCTAGAGTCAGCCTAATTTTTGTATTAAGGCATAAATTTTTGATTAATGAGAGTTATTGTACCCCGATCATGTATTTCGCTTTCATATTCCCTGAATTATTAGTCCATTGTTACTTAAGAATAATATCTTTTGAATGCCTTTGATTTTGCAATGTTAAAGCCTTCTTTTTATGATTTTAACTATCTTGTTTATATTAGCTAAAAAGAGTTTAATTTTTCTCTAGCTATATCTCTTGTCTAATAATTGTGTGAAAGGTTATTTCTAAGTAAATTAGCGAATTCATACCATTGTACAATTCTTTCTTTTTGTCTTCCATATTCCCTGATTTGAGAGCCGTAATTTAATCAATAAGGTTAGTCTTATTAGTAGCTTTCATCACGATTATGGCAGAGGAACTTACTTTTTAATGAGTTCTTCTGCCCTTTACTATAGGGTGGCTACTCATGGTACTAGATAGAGACATTAGATTGACTATTTTAGGGCACACTGGCGTTGGGAAGACTAGTCTGATAAAAAGATTAAAGGGCGAGGACTCCGCAGCCACTGAAAAGACGATGGATATTGTTATTGAGAAAAAAAAAATGGTTCTTTTATCTGCGGCCAAACAATCAAAAATTTCATTAGAACGTTATCGTAAATACAATATTATTGCTGTAGATAATCCTGGTGACTTTAAATTAAGACGAAAATGGCGTGAAGCCATGCGTAGATATAAAACTGATGGAATTCTCTTTATGCTTGATCCTTCTCAACCTGTGGAAGCTCAACGTGTTGCTATGGAAGATTCATTTAATTATTTCCTTGATAGTTTAAGTTTGGATCCAGATAAAGCCGATAAGAAAGCACGAAAAAAGAAAACCTTGTTCGTCTTCGTAGTCAATAAGATAGATACAATAAACTATGATGAAACCCAAGCTAGCAAATTTTTAGACAATTTTGAAACTGTCATCAAGGATTTCAAGATGACATTTCCTTTTGCTGTATTTGAACGAGTATATATTAGTGTTCAAGACTCTCCTTACGAAAAAATTGATTATATATTTGAGAAGTGTAAACAAGCTTTGTATTAAAGTAGCATTAATGAACTGGACTGTCTATGACTAGCATTCATCAGGTAATTGTGAGGAATAATCCCCCAAAGGGTTTGGATGTTGTAGCTGCGACGATTACAAAAAGTCAGATCCAAGATTTATCGCAATATATACCCAAAAAACCTCCCAGCAAATTCAATGAGGTATATTTGACAAAATTTCTGCATAGTTCAGGAAAAATTGGTTTGAGATTTACTTTTGATGATGGTACTGATCAATTTGGTAGAAAAGCAATAAAGACGCATACATTAATTATTGATAATTCCCTCTATAACGAAAAATCAGCCTTATATTTTATTTCACCATTATTTAATAATAGCTTAGCGGTAGCAGGAAATCGTCTTCTTCAGTATGATGATTTTGAGAGTATTGAGCCTTTACCAATACCATCAAAACTTGTTGAATTACTATTGTGCAGAAAACGTTTAATTTTGGAAAGCCATAATCCCCGATCTCCATTGTCACTTATCCATTTGTTTAGTTCTCTAGATCGAATAATTCCACCATTACTAACATCTCGCTTTTCTTTTCAAACGTATGTCGATCAGGCACAAATTTCTGATACAAAGAATTTAAACATGGTATACTCAGCATCCAATAATGCTAATTCTGTTGATCTAGATACAATAGAGAGTCAAATCTCTGAATACCCGACAATCCGGGCTTTAACTGACTCATTATCTGATTTATCGATCCTCCGTGGATTACAAAAACAAATTTTCATGGGAATACCAGAGAGACGTTTGAATTTCCGCATTCATTTGCGATTTGGAATAAAAACGTTTGCACATATCAAAAAAACTCTTGAAAAGGGTCTCCATGTCAACGATTTAATTAAAATTGTTGATGGACCCTATAGAGGGCAAAAAGCACATATAGAAAGAATTGATTCTGAAGATGATCAATTATTTGTCGTATTGGCTGGAAAAGCTTCAAAAAGACCTATTACTATTCCTATGAGTTCAGTTCTTTTGATACAAGCCCATGGTTGAATTTGTCCGACAACTTATTACTTTTCGAAAAACAGAAGCGTTGATTTTCGTCATATTCGTCATTTTCACCGCTCTCTCTCGGTTACAAACTTATAAGAGGGGAAGCTCCCTAAAAGAGTGGGAATGCGCACCAAAAAACACCCTCAACCACAATTGACTATCCGTATGCAGATGAAACCCCGGCCCATTTTTATGGATTTATGTACCTGTGCAAA
>NJBF01000043.1:27300-27749 GCA_003144275.1 Candidatus Heimdallarchaeota archaeon B3_Heim | reverse complement strand
TCAAGGGAACATTAGGCACGCACTAAACCAGCTAGAAGAAATGCTATCAACTAGTGATAAAACCAAGACTAAGTTTAAAACTTTGGTACTTTTAAAGATTTATCTGTTATTACTAAATAATGCAGCTGAAGACGCTCATCAGCTTGCGGAAACAATTATAACTTCTGCAAAGGAAACTGAAGAGCCCTCCATAATCTGTGATGTTTTCATCCTCAAAGCTGAGTCCCATCGAGCTCTCGGAAATTTCAGTGGATCAGAGGCAATACGTCACCCAACAGTGTATATGGAAATTTTACCAGAATATTTACCTGAATACGAAAACCTAATTAGTTTATATGATAAACAAATTGAAATTTTGGGTGGCAGGGACAATTTAGATAATTCTATGAGAACAGCGTGGTTTTTCATATTTAAAGGAATAATATTAATGACAAAACAAGAGGTAAAAC
>NJBF01000043.1:0-27290 GCA_003144275.1 Candidatus Heimdallarchaeota archaeon B3_Heim | reverse complement strand
TTTTAATATTTAAAGGGATAATATTAATGACAAAAAGATAGGTAAATCCAGCACTTAGTGTATTAACTGATAGTTTGAAAATGTTTCAAGACATGAATTATATAGATGGGGTAGCTAGGGCATTAAAGACAATAGGTTCTTTATATGGTATTATGGGAAAAATTCCTGAGGAGATTCAGTATCTTGAGAAGAGTCGTAAAATCTTCCAACAATTGAATTTTCAGAGAGAAGTTGCATGCCTAACCCTTAGAATAGGAATATTAAACTATAATTATCTCAGTGAAACAAAAGAAGGTTTAAAACAAATATTGGATAGTTTAACCATCTTTGAATCAATTAATGACAAGCAAGGAATAGCAGTTGCTCTGAATTTTTTAGGAAATTTATACACTTGGCTAGGTGAACTTGATCGAGGGCTAGGATTTCTACAACGGAGTATGTTTAGCTCAGAACGTCTAGGAAACATGGAAAATTTATCTCTGACCTTAAACAATATTGGTTGGAATCATCATACTAGAGGGGAGTTGGATCTTGCATTGGAATCATTGAATCGTAGTTTGACTTTATCGCGAGAGAAACAATTTCCGTGGATCTTGATATGGACTTTATCCAATATAGGTTTTGTCAACCAAGCAAAAAGCGATTTTGATACAGCATGTGGTTATTACACGCAGAGTATTAACGTGAGTGACGATATCAATGATTATTTGGCATGCTCGTGGAGTCTTTATCATGTCATTAAACTTACTCTGGATACCAATTCTCTCACGAATACTAAAGCGTACATTGAAAGACTAGAAAAATCGTCAAATCGTTATCAATTAACACTTATGAGTCAGATGTTTCGTGTCTCTGAAGCATTAATCTTAAAGAAGAGTAATCGTTTAAGAGATAAAGCTAAAGCACAGGAATTATTAGAGAATGTAGCCAATGAGAAAGTTCGAGCACTAGAAGTTACAGCGGACGCTATCATCAATTTATGTGATATATTATTGTTTGAATACAAGATTTCCGCAGATACAACTGTTCTAAAGGAGTTAGAAGAGCTATCTGATAGATTCCTTGTCATTGCTGAAGAACAGAACTCCCATTCCCTTCTCTCTGAAGGATATCTTTTGAAGTCAGAAATTGCCCTGCTGCTTGATGATATTCCGCTAGCAAAACGACTCATTGATCAAGCCCAAACTATCGCTGAAGAGAAAGGATTACAGAAATTAGCGATCGCAATTTCACGAGAATATGATGCCATAATGGATCAGATAAATACATTTGATATCGAAACTGGTAATCTTGAGATACGTAATGAAATTGAAATTGAAAAAGTAGAGAATTTATTAGATCGGATGACAACGCAAAATATTGCCGCTGTATCAAGAGTTGTCCCAGAAAAACCTGAGATGCTGTTAATCATAACTGAAGGTGGGATGACATTATTTACTCATCATTTTAATCCTGAAGGTAATTTTAAGAGTCAATTAGTTGGAGGTTTTCTCTCAGCTATCGAATCATTTAGTAACGAGGTGTTTTCCAGTTCTATTGAACGAGTGAAATTGGGTGAGTACAGGTTAATCTTTCATTCGTATCTCTTTCTTACATTCGCCTATGTTTTCAAGGGGGAATCCTATTCTGCCATAAAAAAAATGAAGGCTTTAATTTCTTCACTCGAATCAGCAGACGATATATGGACTTCAATCAAGGAGAATATCAATACGGGAAAACTTCTTTCTGATAAAGAGGAATCGGTTATTATTAATTACATTCAGAAAATATTCCCTTTAACTTAATCGTATTTAAAGACCTCTGAAACTAAGGACGTGGGTGTTGTATTTTTTCGTTTAGATTCGTTTAGTTAAATTTTTAAAGGTAATTTTTTAATTTTTGTGAACAGATAGATGTTTCTAGTAACATTCATTAAATTCTTCATTATGAGAAACAACTACGAATAAAATTCAAAAAACGAAAAGATCTGTACATTAACATCGCGGAAGTAGCCTATTTACTTTTCTTTAATACAGGAGATAACACTTTAATGAGTATAGAAGAAGAATTAAAGCAAATAATGATTTTTATATATGAGGGTCAGTACAAAAAAGCACTTCTGAAAGTCGAAGAAACGGGGAAAAAACCAGGATTATCTGATACAGATACTATTCTATTATTACTTCGCAAAAGTGAGATTCTTGACTTAATGGGAGAGTACAACCAGGCTTTTGACATAGCTCATCATTCATACCAGAAAAGCAAAATTCTAGAAAAACCACTGCTCATGATAGATTCAATTGTTAGAAAAAGTTTCTCTTTACTGGCATCTCATAAAAGTGAGGGGTGTAATGATTTGATTGAATTAGCTGAAGGAATGATTAACAATGTTCCAAAAGCGCAATCTAATAAAATAAAAAGAAGAAAAGCAGCCTTATATAATCTTCAAGCTCAAATCAAAAAAAATCAAGGGGAGATCGATAAAGCACTCGAATATGGGGAGAAGAGTTTGTCCTTATATAAAGAATTAGGTATGAAACTGGAATCAGGATTTGCGCTCAAATTGATCGGTTCAGTATATGTTGCTAAGGGGGAATTGCATCGTGCTCTTGATTATTTCGTGGAAATCAGGAATACTGGAGAAGAATTAAACCATATGTTGCTTCGTGCGTACTCTTACTACACGATTGGGGGAGTTTATCTTAGTTTGGGGGAGTTGGATCAATCAATAAACTATTATCACAAATGTCTAGCTTTAAAAGAAACTCTACCTTTTACTTTGAAAGAGAACACCTTAAATAATATAGGAATAGCATTAGTATACAAAGGGGAGATAAATCAGGGGTTAGAGTATTATCAACAAAGTCTAGCCTTAAATGAGGCTCATGATAACAAAAAAGCTATTGCTATAAACCTCGGTAATATAGGAGAAGTTTATGTTGAAAAAGAAGATTTATCATCAGCTTCCGAATGTTTTAAAAGAGCTTTAGATATTTATAGAAATTTAGAACAGGATTGGGGAATAGCTGAAATCCTTTATGTTATAATGAGAAATTTTGTTGGTAATCTTTCCCCTGAAACTATTTCAAGCTATTTAGATGAGTTCCAGGAAATATACAAAAGACGAAAAGACATTCCACTGATCACACAGAAATATCGTTTATCCAAAGCCATAGTTCTAAAAAATAACAAGAGATTATCTGATAAAATGCAGGCATTGGCAATATTTCAAGAAATAGCAAAAGAAGAAATTGTATGGTATGAATTAACGATTTCAGCTTTACTAAACCAGAGTGAATTATTATTATTCGAATTAAAAACAACTCACGATGAAACTGTTCTGAAAGAAGTGAAAATACTTTCTGAAAAGCTACAATCCATTAGTAAAGAAAATAATTCTTATTGGTTACTTACAGAAACCTACTTATTGCAGTTTAAGCTAGCTTTGATGGAATTAAATATAGAATCAGCCCAAGAATTGTTAAACGAAGCAGAAAAGATAGCAAAGGAGAAAAACTTAATCAAACTATTGAAAACAATTGCTATTGAACAAGATTTACTTGTAAATCAATTTGAAGATTGGAAGAGAATCTTTGATCAAAAACCCTCCATGAGAGAAAGAATAGAATTAACGCACTTAGAAACATTAATTGAGCGTATGCTTAATAAGAAGTTGTATCATAACGAAAAGGAGATTATGGAGTATGCTCACGAAGCAAGAAATTTTGTAGCAGTATGGGGGAAATAGATTTATTGTTAACCAAGTCCTAGAATTTTATATCACAAAGAGACGAATGATTTCTTCAATTGGATCAAACTAACGTTTTATTCTTATTATCTCGTATACCATAGGGTTCCATGCGTCAGGACAAGCATGAGTACTAACATCAGGATCTTCTAACCATGGGAATTCAGCTCCGTACGCCAATGCAAACACCTTAGGCAGAATCGAATTTAAGGAATGTAAGCATAACATTCCCTCAATTTTGTTGTCTTTATAAGAAATAAGTATCTCATCTCCTACTTTGTGACCTGCAGCACAAGTTCCTTTTTGTTTGATGACTTTTAACCGAATATCATAAGTCAAAAATTAATCAACTCCTGAAAATTCCACTATTGGTCTTGACATGATGCATTCTCAAGCTCGGAAAGCTGATTAGTGAGGAAGAAGGAGATTACGTCTTTGATAGGTTTATTGATTAACTCTGCATTGACACGGTATGTTTTAATACCATATTCCTGTAAGATCATATAGGGACGTCCACCGATACCTCCTACGATGCAAACCTCGGCTCCATTCTGAGCAAACAGAGTAGGGAGAGCAGCACAAGAGTGTTGACCCTGCGGAGTAACGACATTGGTTTCCTTAATTTCTTTGTTTTCTACAGTTACAAAAGTTACTGATTCACATTTTCCAAAATGAGGATTAATAATAGACTCTAATCCTCCAGGGGGAAGAGTAGGAAAAACAAGCTTCATTTCAACACTATCTCCTGAATATACGACTGATAGTGCCAGAGTAAAACTTACTTTAAATTCTTATGCTGGATTTAGTAAGACCGCATATTAGGATTCCAATAAAGAGTGCTGTTTAAATTTGGATTACTTCCAGATCATATTCAGAAAGCCATGATCGGATTAGTTGTTTCCGTTTCATACTTTTTTTATCAAATAGCGCGATTTTTGGGGTTGGGAATGTTTTTTGGATCATTTGCTCGACTAATTCTTGCGTTAGATAAGGAATTGCGTATTTTGCACACATATGGCCAATCGCATAATCTGATTCACACATTTGTTTGGTAAATTTTTGAGGATAGTGATTTCCTCCGAACCCAATACTGGAAATCCATGTCTTCTGGCCGTAGAGGTTATCGAAATCCGTCATATTCACAGTTTCAGCTATGAGTCGACAGGCTTCTAAATCGTTCCATTGCTCCATTGAGGATCCAACCTCAATATATGTGATAGAATTTGGCGTGTATGGTCCATGATGAGTAACCTCAACACTCGTTTCATATTCATACTTTAAATCATACTTTCCTGAGGAATGCAAATTGATTATGTTTAAAAACAACTGTTTCTGTAGATAAGTGTTACAATTGATCAGGGTACGATCTTTTCCGCCAAATTCTGCTTGTGAAAAATTGCCAATAGGATGAAGCGTTAAACTGGGACGTAAACTTTTAGCCCTATGTCGAGATAAAAAGATTAATGAGCATTGAGTGTTTGTTATATTTGAAGCGAGTTCTTCATCTGCAAAAATTGACTCACCTTGGATTATAATCGCTTTTTCTCGAAGAGGGCTCTTAATAAAATCTAAGATATTCATTCCAGCATTATCTACCTCGCTTGCTAAAAGTTGAATCTGAAGATAAGAGTTGTTTAGCATTGGTAACACCTAAGATTATTTTTTCATGTTATGGAGCCATTTTCAAGGTAAAATAAGCTATTAGTATCTTTAGTGCATCTATGACCAAAGGTTTATTCAAGTTGGCTAGATTATCGTGTCGAGAATGAATAAGTTTACTCCCATTAATCAACCAATTAGTGGGATGACCATCGTATAACCAATGTGCAAAGTCAGACCCTGGATAAAAAAAACTAGATTCTTTTAGCTCAATATCTAACTGCTTTGCAATCGAAGCTATACGTGTGTTGAAATCACGATTCATAGACGTTTTTATGAGAGGGTTGATTCCCTTAATGTATTTTAATGGTGGGTTTTCTCCAATCATATCGACAGAAATTACGTGAGTATTTTTATCTAATTGTGAATTTCGATGGTAATACGATGATCCTATGAGGCCTGCTTCCTCAGCACTAAAAAACCCAAATGTAAATCTATAATCAGTCATATTCTGCATTTTTAAAAACTTAGCGAGCTCTAATAAGATAGCTACACCGCTTCCATCATCGATAATACCATGTGATTCATTACCTCTAAAACTACGTGAGATTAGCAGAAGTTCCAAAAGTATTAGAGCTGTTATTAATAGAATCACAAAAACTGGGGTCAAAAACTCCATAAAATCCCATTCAAAATAGAACATACCTATGAAATTAATCGCGTATAGTATAGAAAAGAGAAAAAAGGAAACAAAACCCAATTTTCCTATTATTTTAGAAAATTTCATAGGAAGTTTAGAAGAAATTGAATCAAAATGAGCAGTAAATAGAATTTGATGAGGCGCATTGGGATTACCGATATCGGTAAAAACATTTTGACTGGTAATCAAGCGTGTTTTTTCACCTTCAGTCAATTTATTATTCCTTATTTTCGATTCTAATTCCTCTAATTTTTTCGCTCTTCGTCTGAAAAAGAATTTCATAAGTGCTTCAAATCGGAATAATACGATAATTATTACTAAGGGTAATGATAGAGTTATCAGACCCAACATTTTGTTGTTGGTAAAATATAGAATATTTAGTAAACTGAGCAGTCCCCAGATTAAAATAATTAAAGGAAATCTTAGACTAGAGTTCCTATTTGACTTTAAATAATGAAATCCTTGGCTGATCGGTTCATAACGGAAATTTTTTAAGGTAGAAGCAATATAATTAGCAGCTTTTTTATCTCCAGCTGTACCAGCTTTCTTAGGATAATCTAACTGTTTTAAATGATGTATAGGATCAATTTTCGAAGAAAAAAGGTCCTCAATCTTCTGCTTTAGTTTCACTTCTGGAGAATTAGTTCTATTATCAACCATTTACAAACAAACCACACATTTACTATTTTTTCTGGTATATTTATTTTAAACAAACGCCTAGGTCTGTGTTACCCCTGTTTTCTTCTGTTCTCTACTATTGGATATTTACCAATCTCACGGGCGTATCGATACATTTCTGTAATCGATTGGATATTATGCCCAGGATAGAGACTATTACTGGAGGAAAAAAGGAATCCGCCACCAGGTGCTCCTTGGTGTATAGTACGTTCAACCTCTTCTCTGACAAGAGTTAGATCTTCTTGACATAAAATGTGAGTAGTATCAACATTCCCCGCAAGCACAAGTTTCGCTCCATACTTCTGTTTGATTTTCTGTTAGTTAATACCAGCTTTTGATTCCAGTGAATGGACCCCTGAGAATCCCGCATCAATAATAAAAGGGAGTAAAGATTCAATATTTCCATCACTGTGCCAAATAATAGGAACTGAACAGTTTTTAACAATTTTTTTGTATTCTGGAAGGATTAACTCCTGAAACATTTGAGGAGAAATCATGGGCCGACTATTATCTGCTGCATCGTCCCCTAAAACTATGAAATCCACCTCATTATTGACTGCTTCTTCAACAAGAGCAATTGTCCACAAAGTACTTCTGTCGATCACTGCTTTAACGAGTTCAATCTCATTGTAACAAGCCAAAAAGAAATTTTCCATACCCATAGATAAGTAGGATAATCCGAGTGAACAATCATGCCAAGCATAAAATAGAGCATATTCTTCTTGATACTGATCTCTAATTTTCCTTACTTCCTTTGCAGGAAACCAATCCGCTGCATGGGATAGGGGAGCAGTATATTGTTCTAAATCACGAAATGTTTTGAGTAATCCGCCACTGTATTGACCATCTTTGAAAATTCGACCCCACTCATCTATACCATTCTTATAGGCATTAGTATTGGAGGGATGATTTCCAAGTGGGAGACAATCCATCCCAAGTCGTATTCTAGTTGAGTAAGGATCTCCATTGAACTGTTCCATGATTTCACTCTCAATCCAAGCTTCAAAAAGGGGCACATAATCTGGTTCCTGATGTTTTAGAGCTAATAGGACCCTCTCTTTTGAGTTCATCACGGGTTACACCTGTCAAGAGCCATGCATGGTCTATGATCTAAATGCTACTAATCGAGTATCTCAACTGCAGAAATCGCGCATTTAATAGTGTTGACAACGCCAGTTTCGAACTTCTGTAGATTCTCCTCAACCGACCCTGTATATATACTATCAGCATCATTCAGATTCCCATCCGAAGTAAGAATGGTACCTGTTTGAACCTGTTTTTTGAGACCAAAAATGTATAACAATGATGATTCCATTTCGACACAGGTTCCCCCAAACTTACTCCACTCTTTATATTGGTTTTGATCATCGGGATAATAGATATCAGAGGACCAAACTAATCCTGTTTCATATTTAATATGCAGGTTGTCAGCAGCGTGACATAATGCTTGATAAATACTAGGAGATGCAACTGCAGGAACTTTCATTGAGGCAAATTTGGGTGAAGTTCCATCGTCACGTATTGCAGCATAAGGAATATAGAGTGACCCAATCCCATGTTGTTTTCCTGGTAACAGTGAACCTGTAGATCCAATTCTGATAAAGGTTCTTCCACCTGCACGATAAGCTTCCTCTAAAACGATAGCTGTACTAGGACATCCCATACCTGTTGTCAGTACCGTTATGGGGATATTTTTTGATGGTGTAAATCCCTTGTAAGCTATAAGACCACGATGTTCTGCGATTTTTTTGGAATTTTTTAAGTGAGAAGCTATAAGGGGAATCCTGTCAGGATTTCCAGCGATAAAACAAATTTTATCAACTTCATTTACCTTAATATGGGGTTGTAATTGCTTTTTAGTCAAGAAGAGTTCCTCAATATATATTTGATGACTTTTAAGATTATGAGAGATAGTGGTAATAATTGAATTTGTCCAACTTAAAATCATTGTTTCCAAACATCCGCACTTTGATTTTCAAAGTCTCCTCCGGGTATATTTAATTCGAAATTTACTGCGTTCTTGACGAAAAATTTGAAAAAAATATAACTGGTGAAAAAATTGTCAATCGCGCTTAAAACTGAAAATTTAACAAAATTATATGATAAGACGGTTGTTGTTGATCACATCAATCTTCACGTAAACAAAGGTGAAATAGTGTGTCTATTAGGACCCAATGGTGCTGGTAAATCAACAATTCTTAAAATGTTAACTACCTTACTAAAGCCTGATGAAGGTACCGCTTTTGTTAATGGATATGATATTGTCAAAGAGCAAGCTGAGGTCAGAAAATGCATTAGCTTTGCTCCACAAGAACTAGTATTCTATGAAGAACTCACAGCATTGGAAAATCTTGTATTTTTCGGTATAATGCAAGGAAAACAAAAAAAAAATTAGAAAGAGAAGCAAAAGTAATCTTAGATAGACTAGGACTCATTGAAAGAACAGATAGAGTAAAAAACTTTTCTGGAGGGATGAAAAGGCGATTAAATCTAGCAATTAATCTAATCATGGACACAGAGGTACTATTTCTAGATGAAGTTACAGCAGGACTTGATCCCCAATCCCAACATACTGTTTGGGAACTGCTTCGTGAGCTCAAAAACAATCATCAGACCATTATTTTGACAACACATGATATGAATGAAGCAGAAACTCTAAGTGATCGGGTTTTAATATTAGATGAAGGAAAAATAATAGCCGATGGCACATCAGAGTCACTCAAGGAAAGATTTTGCGAAGAAAACACATTGGAAATCGTATCCGATCAAAAAATGATAATTCAAGAGTTAATTAAACAGATTGAGTCTCTGGATTTTGTCAAAAACATTGTTAACGACAATGATCTGAAAATTAGTATTTTTTTTGCTGGGGGAATAAAAAATTTGGTTAAAATATTACATCAAGAAATCTATTCAGATTTGGGTGAAATTAAAGAACTTAATCTTCGCCAATCGACACTGGAGGATGTATTCTTAATCCTAGCACGTCGGAGGTTAAATCAATGAAAATAGAATTACAACAAATTATCGCTATTGCGGTAAAAAACCTTAAAATTAAATTTAGAAGTTACCAAACGTATTTATATGCATTTGGTTTTCCTATACTATTTACGTTTATATTCCTGTTTGTGTTTAATTCAATCGAAGTTCCAGGTGGATATAACGTATTTGACCTCGCGTTTTCATCAGTCTTGATCTATGCTGCATCTTTTGGTACAATAAATGCAGCGGTGTCCTTGACAAGTGAAAAACATCGGGGTACATTGATGAGACTCGATACGACTCCCATTGGGAGGACAAAGATCTTCATAGGAACTTTACTGAGTGAATCAGTGTTCCTAGCTATTCAGCTATTATTAATGGTATTTCTTGGCTATGGCCTCCTTGGTGTAAGGTTTCACGAACAGAAAGTGCTCTTATTAATCATCGGGCTATTTATCATCTTTATCTTTGGAATATCGACATTAGGGGTAGGAATTGTGATTTCTGCCTATGCAAAAACAGCTGATGCTGCCACTGGGATTTCTATGTGTTATGTAATGCCAGTGTTGTTCTTAAGTGGTATCTTCATTCCTTTCGATAGCCCTATCGTGTATTTCTTTCCTCCTTTCTGGGTGAATCAAATATTTCAGCAAGTGGTTATGCTTGGTGACAATATACTGACAGATTCATTTCGTTATCATAGTTTAAACCTCTTCTCTGCCGAGTTTACAGTTATTCCCCTATGGGGAGCAATTATCATAATTGTCTTAGCAACAATCGTCTCCCTATATGGTGGAATATTACTTTTCCAGCGTAAAACATTAGTTTATGAATAGATAAAGAAAACAATCAAAAAATAAATCAAAAAGGAACATGAAAGCAATGAAAGAAAATTTAATAGATTTGGATGAGGAAATTGTTTGGAAATCAACTGAGCTTATGGAAGCAGCGCTAAATCTCTCTATTTATCGCTATACACTTGCTTTTTCATTGGGGAATTTGGTCTTAATGGTATTACTTACAGGGAGTATTACCTTGTTGCAAATGGTGATTACTACCATTTGGCCGCTCATTCTGGGATGGTTTGCCTTAACATTGCTAGCTGTGGGTATCCATCTGAAAATTTTTCACCATATCCTCAAGCGAGTTGAACCCATGAAATACGAGGCTCCGATTTGGGGAATATCCTATATTTTAGTCTTTCTTCTGGGTTATCTTGTGAATACATTCATGGGAACAGTCATTTCCCCTCAAATTCTTTGGTTTCCTCTCTTAGGTTTAGCAAACCTGATCATAGGAGTGACAACGGAACGGTTTCATTATAACAAACAAGAATTATTTTCTCAACCAGTTCTCCTATTTTCAATTTTTCTCCTAATTGCAACCCCATTTCTCTTTATCTGTCTTGCTGTAATACCTGATTTGCCAGAAAACAACTATCTTTCTCCTGCATTAGCATTAATTCTAGCTTCTTTAAGTACATCATATTCTATATACTTAGCAGAGAAGAAGGTTGTAAAAACGTGAGTGAGGTGATTAATGGGGTAAAAAAGGCTGATCCATTAATCTTTCATCCCAAACGTTTGATGATTATGAGTCTATTAATTGCGATCGGTCCGATGACTCAAGGCCAGTTAAGAAAAAAATGTAGTCTTACTTGGGGATCTATTCCGACCCATCTGGGACGATTGGAAAAAGCAGAATATATTACTCAACGAGATGTAATAACAAGAAAAGGACCACGAGTATTAGTCAATGTGACCTCCAAAGGAGCTAATAACTATAAAGAAACCTTAAGCAATATCAAGCACTTCCTAAAGGTAATAAATGTTGATTAAAGCTTTTATCCAAATTTCTATAGGTCTATAATTCCTACTATAGGATGTGGGCTGAAAGATTCTTTGCCGTCGTTGAAATCTTGACTGAATTCAGTTTATAATGTTCGTAAGATTTCCGATGGTTCTTTGTTTTTGAGTGATCGAACTGGAATATAAGTACCAATTATCGCTAAAACAATGGATATTGCATACACTTGGTATATAATTGCATCCACAGGGATAAGTGCTATGGGGAATTCTGTCTGAATCGCTGACTGCAGGTGCGAAAGTAAGGCAAGAATGTAACCTACTAGACCACCTAGAATCGTCGAAACGACAGTTAAAATTACAGCCTGTGAAATAAAAATTACAGTAATTGTTCTTTGCTTCAATCCAACAGCTTTAATTACACCAATTTCTCTCATTGATTCTAAAATACTTGTTTGAGTGCTAGAAAAAATGGAAAAGAAAGCAATTATCAGCGATAATGATAGAATAATGGCAAGCTGATCTCGTTGCTGTTCTAGTTGCGTATCGAGATTTTCTAATAAAAGGTCAATTCTCACGGTGACAATTGATGTCCCAAATTCTAAAAAGAGATCACTTTGTATGGTCTCCAGAAAAGTTGTCCTTGTCCACCAAAATTTTGCTTTTACAAATACTCGGTCTATACTCTTTTCAGCAGTTATTTGATCTGAATTGTTGATGCTTTTCCCAAGCATTACCTGATTCCAGGTAAAATTTCCGAGAAAGATAGCTGAAGAACCAGAGTACCTCTTAGCGATATGAACATCAGGAAAACCATTAACACGGTCTACTATCCCAACAATAGATAGATTTAAATCCTTACCATACAATTGATGATTTTTGCTTATATAACTGGAAATTTTGAGTCTTATAAAGTCACCAACATCCATTTTCAGCTGATTTGCGATACTTCTTGAAATGATTACTGTATTATTATTTGTTAGAAGATCCCATGCATTTTGGTTTGCAGGTTGTTGGATGATAGGTTTTCTGTAAAGACTTTGGTCGAAATTGGAATCAGAAATACCATAAATACCACTCGGGGTAAGTGCATCGAATAATGCTAGATCACCAAGAGTTGCTTGGCAACCTATTAATGAAAAAATACTTCCAGTAGTCACATAAGATACTGAAGATACATTATTGTGACTTTCAAGAAATGTCACGACAGATGGGTCAACATAAGCATCTTGTACTCCAGATGACTGAACAACTAAGTCTGACCCATAATAATGTCTTAAATTTTCAACCATCATATGACCCTGGAAACTATTGGACATTGAAAGATACAGAATGAAAGCCATACTAAGGGCGAAAATAGTGGCAGTTAGTGAATTTCTACGTTGATTTTTCAATAAGAAAGTTTTAGTCATGATACCTATCTTACGGGTGTATTTAAAAGCAATCATTATCCTTACAAGTACCATTTCACAAATAGGGGACAAAACTCCAACGGTTAGGAGTACAGATCCAATGAGGAATGATAATAATAAGCTTAAGAATAGAATTTGTGTATAGAGTGGATTATCTAGAAATTCCAAAAGTGGGAGAATAATAAAGAATACTGATCCCATACTGGCTATAGCAAACCCTAATAATCCCATGCTTTTTGAGACACTTCTTTCCCTTTGAATGGAATATTCTTGATTGAGCACACGACCTACTTCCAGACTCGTGGTAATATTTCTGTTGATCAAGTTTACACTAGGTTTAATAGCAGATAATATTCCAGCTACACTTCCCACAAACACCGAAAAGGTTAGGGTGCTGGTGGAAATGGTCATTGAGAGGTTGGGTATATTGGATAACAGAAGGTTAGTTATCACTAAGCTAAGAACATAGCCTAATACTATTCCAACTATTATTCCAAAAAAAACATTAACCAATTGGGTTACAAATAACATCAGGAGTAATTTACGGTCTTTGATACCAATTGTTCTTAACATTGCATATTCTTGGTTTTTTTCTTGGATAGAAACTGTATTTAGGGAATAAATAAGAATTGTGGCTAAGAGGAGTATCAAAATCCCAATAAAATTTAGCAATAGCCTAAATCCTGTGAAATCTGCACTTTCAATTGCCAGAGCTTTAGGGAGTGAAACCGAATATTCTTCAATACCAATTTTTGACTGGATAGTTATTGCTAAATCTTTAGCTTTAGCAACAGATCCCTCAGGATCCATTACTGAATACACAGGGTCTTTAAATTTCCCAATAAGTGTTGTACAAATCTCCTCTATGTTAAGCCATGATTCAATAAGTGATAGATCAACTACGATTTGGTTGAAGGCATCGGGTAAACGTTGTTGATTTTGTACAACCGATTCAATCTCTAGTTTTATCTCACTAATTACCCCTGTAATGGGATTATTTAACCTGAGATAGAAGTAATTAACCGAAAGGTTATCATTTAATGCTGTTCTGACGTTTTCACCAAAGTTTCCCACAAGAAGGCATTTGTTTACTCCAATGGCGTTGTCAATTCTTGGGTCAAAGGAACCAATTCCGAGTTCATTTTCTTTGCTTATGTTCAAACCAATTAGAGTAGCAGGAAGTTGTATTAAGTCATATCTAGTATCATTTTCCAGCTCATAGGAGAGTATCATGTTAGAAGGGGAGATAAATCTTGGTGTAACCTCTTCAATCTCATTAATCTCTTTTATAGAGGATATGAGTCGTGAATAGTTTTGAATTGTTGCTTCTTTAGTTGGTCTGATCTCAAAATCATAATCAGGGGTTGTATGAATTACTAGATCTACGTAGGTATTTCCCAAGGTGTCAACTGTAGCGTTCATTGCTACAAGAATTCCAATACTTAACCCAATTGATAGTATAGCAATTAGGTTTCTCAATTTATGCTTCTTAAAATCTCGAAAAATGAATTTTAGCAACCAGCCGCTTTGTTGTTTTGTTTGAATTCTGAGATTCATACTGGGCTACCTCATTTCTCCTTGGTTTTTATTGATAAATTTCCCATCCATCATTTCATATTTAGTTCGTGCAAAGCCAGCCACACTTTGGTCATGAGTAACCATAACAATGGTCTTACCCATTTCGTTGAGGTTCTTTAACATCTCCATTATCATGTGTCCAGTACGTGAGTCAAGATCACCTGTTGGCTCATCAGCCAAAATTAGGGGAGGATCATTTGCTAGCGCTCTAGCAATGGCAACTCTTTGTTGCTCACCCCCTGATAACTCTGAAGGAAGATGATGGCCTCTCATAGATAAACCAACCAATTCAAGTAATTGATCGGTTCTTTGCTTCACAAGACTTGATTTATTCCCAGAAAAAATGAGGGGGATGCTAATATTCTCTGCTGCAGATAATGTCGGTAATAGGTAAAACTGCTGGAAAACGAATCCAGAAATATGTAAGCGAATTTCTGAAAGTGCTTCTTTTGACAGGTTGGAAATATCTTGAAGTGATCCTTTTTTTTCGGGTAAACCAGTTGGTTGGCGTATAACAATGTGACCTCTTGATGGTTTATCTAATCCACCAAGTAAGTGCATCAGAGTACTCTTTCCTGACCCTGATGGTCCCATAATAGAGATAAAATCTCCAATCTTAACTTTCAAGTCAACTCCTCGCAGAGCATTAACAGCATTTTTACCCATTAAGTAGGACTTGTGTAAGTCGTACCCCGCAACCATCAGATTTGAATCATCAATCTCCTCAAAACCAGCTAAATCGTGACTTGAAAACTTACCACCACATTTCGGGCAGAACAAATAGTCATCTGGAAACTCATTTTCACATTTCGGGCATTTCTTCAATACTAGACCCATCCTAGTTAATCATTGATTACGATAAATTCTTTTTAGTCATGTAGCATTTAAATATTTTAAGTCTACAAGTGATATTAAGTAAAATGTCAATTTTGTTAATCTCTGTTCACAGATGAAGTATGAGGAATATCCAATGGTTCGTGTTGCAGGAATTCAAATTGCTCCTATCGTATTAAATAGTCAAAAGACATGGGAGAAATTATCCGATTATATTAGGGAAGCTCGGGATAATGATGCCAAATTGGTGACATGGGGGGAAACATTAATCCCTGGTTATCCATTTTGGCCATCCCAGACTGGAGGAGCAAAATGGGACAACTCCGATCAGAAAAAAACGTACAGTACATATTGGCGTGAAGCACTCGATTTATCAGGTGGTTCAGAAGTCATTTTAGAAATGCGAAAGTTAGCTAAGGAATTAAAAATCATGATGATGGGAGGAATTGCTGAAAAATCTAGTGGTTCGACATACTGTACATTGATTACGATCGATGAAAATGGTGAGTTAATCAATCGACATCGGAAGATTAAACCTACTTATGAAGAAAGACTTATTTGGGCGGATGGTGACGGACTAGGACTTAAAACAGTACTTTTTCATGGATATAAAATCGGTGGCTTAAACTGCTGGGAGAATTGGATTCCTTATGCACGTGCTTCGCTTCATAAACAAAATGAGTTATTACACGTAGCTGTTTGGCCAGGGAGTGATGGCCTGACAAGAGAAATTACACGGTTCCTTGCTTTAGAAGGACGTTATTGGGTAATATCAGCATCTGGCCTGTTGAGAACAGAGGATCTTCTAAATTTATCTGATAAAGAGTTCCCAGTTAAGAAATATCTTAATTTAGAGGAGAAAAAGGGAAAAATTTGGCAAAATGGGGGAACGGTTATAGCGGATCCAAAAGGGAACTTTGTAAGTGACCCACTAGTTGGTACAGAAGGAATTGTTTATGCTGATGTCGATTTTATGAAAGCAATTGAAGAAAGACAGAATTTTGATTACTCAGGTCATTATTCACGCTTCGATATATTTAATGCTCCAATTTGAAAGACAGACAATAAAGAATTAATTAAAGGGAGAAGTGAATAATTTCCTCTGGATTTGAGTTGTATTCTGGTGTTTCAATTCATTCTTTAGCAGAGGGAAGCCATTTTTCTCCAAGATTCGATTTAATCTGTCGAATTCAGATAAAATTAAATCTGTATGAGGATCAATGGTTATACACTTCCCATCGATTACAGAAGTTTGAATTTCTCCACATGCAGCCTTTAACCCCTTTAAATGCGGCGCATCAAATATTCCTATTTTAACCGCATTTGCTAATGTTAGAGGGTGACTTAATGGATCCATATTTGATTCTTCTGAGATATTCTGAACTGCCTGAAGAATATGATAAGTCTCTGAAATAAGTCTAGACTTATATTCTTCAAGCTTTGTATCAAAATGAACATATGGTAATCCTCTTATTGAATTTAAGATAATTTTCCGTGTAATTTTTGCGCTTTCTATAATATCCTCTGGCGTAGCAGCATGATCAGCTTCACAATAGCTAACCACATGTACAATATGCGGTCTCATAAACATTGCGATTTGAATAGAGGACGCTAACTGACCTTTCGAAAGATCTAAATCTTCAGGAAAACTTAGAAGCCCTGAGCGAACTTGACGATACGTTTTGAAATTCTTATCATGTAATCCCTCAATTAATTCAGTCTTAGCTATCATTTTCGCTAAATCAAAGCGAGGAGAAATTCCAAGAGGGGTATCGAACATCATCTGGGAAATGTAATGTTGTATTCCAGCTTTTTTCGCATTATATGCGCCCAAGAAAGCAGCCGTAACAGCAATTACGTCTGGTGCAGACCTTAAACTCCAATGATGGGATTCATTTGATTCAAATGGTAGGTTTTGTCTAGCGTGCCAAATCATATTTTCTTGATTTTCTTTGATTGCACTTTGTAATGTTCTACTACTTCGGCCATCCAGTTCTGAATACCAAAAAAGGGGTGTGGCACCCCAAACGTTATTAATGGTATTTTTAAGTAACTCGGCCATTTGTATTAGATTTCTTGTACCTGAATAACAACGTAATAATGGAAAATTTCCATTTTTTGATGCCTCGTAAAAATTGATTAAATCTTCTTTAGAACGTATTGCAACTCCTCCTGCCCCCTGTTCTAATACTTTCATTTCCTCTGGGCAAAAAAAGTGTTCTTGGAAGTTTTGATCAGGACCTATTGAAAGAATATCAATAACCTTTGCAAGTGCTATAGTTTTGATACCTTTAAAGGTTACTTCAACAGAGGGTACTCCAAAATGGGCTCTGATCAATGGATAAGGGTAATAAGCTTTCAAACGGTCAAGTAAATTAGTTGCATAAACTTTTTCTTCTTTAGATGGAAATCGGGAATTTCTTAAATATTCTATAACATCTATTTCTGACGATTGGCCTGTAAAGAAATGGTTAAATAGACCCATGGGCTCAATACTTTTACATACTGGACTTGTTCCACCAAAAATCCACTCCTTTTCCCTCATCTTGGGAGTGATTTTATCTATAAGCTTACTCACAATCTCAACTGCTACCTTTGGTGTCAAACGATAGCTCAATGCGACAATATCTGGATCTATTCTTTTTATTTCCTTTATGATATTTTCAATTGTGTTTGGAGGGCGTAAGAATGTTGTTTTATAACCCTGTTCTTGAGAAATCTGCATAAAATTAAATATTCCAGCAATATGGACACAAGATCCGAGTGTAGCACATAATATATGCTTCTTATGCTTCATTCTTCTAATACACTCTCCTGATTCATTATTTCGATGTAAAATTCATCTCCAAGAGTCACATACTCTTTTAACAGGTAACTGGGAATTTTATCTAGTTCCATTGACTCTATTGTTCTACCATGGCTCTTATAGTCCTTATTACACATAGATGTAGCCAAGTTAATTATCATGTCAATATGGGGTGTTGGTACACCTGCAGCTTCCCCAAAACTCGAAATAGGTACTAACCCAGTGGGAATATCTTCAAAAATATAGCGGACATCGAGGTTAGATGGTGCGATAACATTTTGATACTCCTTTGTATTCTGAACAATTTCAAACAAATTTTCTCCTGTACTCCCATAAACTAAATTTAACCATTTTTTCAGTGAAATGGCGTGAACACCATAAGCTCCTGCAACTGCAACTCTTTCATTGTCCATTTTCTCTAAGAAACAAGCAACAGATGGTGACACTCCATCAATATAATGTCTATATTTGACATAGGGATCTTCACATCTGGCTACATTCAATAACAAGGGTGCTGGATGAAATATAGCTCCTATATTATCAAATGAGGTATTTAATACAGATTCGGTTTCACAAAAATTGCTACTTACTTCTTTCAATGCAGGAATAGCTTCTTCGTTATAAAATGATGGGAAAGCAGAAACTGGTACTCTTCTTTTAATTCCTGCAATTGTTACATGGCTAGGTTTGGTACATCGTGAAACGAATAGTAAGGATTGAGCTTCAATCACCTGTGGTTTAAATGGGCCATTATGCTGTTTAATGGTGTTACTCACTTCAAATGCACCCCCTGTTCTCCCTGGATTTAAAACTACAACTTGATCGTTTGTTAAATAAGGAGCGATCTGTACAGCTATTTCTTTATGTGCATCGGCCGTTGTCACAAGCATTATTAACTTACTTTCTTCGATAGCTTTCTGGATCGAGGGTGTAGCTAGATCGGTATTGAAATGACCTTCAAGTACACCTGATGAGGTGATTCCATTTTTCTTTATGGCATCAATAACTGAAATGGATCTATTCCATATCTTAACCTTATATCCTTTTGATTTTGCATAAGCAGCAAAAGCATGACCACCATTTCCAGCTCCTAGGATAGCGATACAATTTGCATCAATTTCCTTAGATCTCATGTTAAATGACTCTTTTTACAATTTAAAGTACTTTTTCGAATTTTAAATAAAATTCAAATGGTAAATTCTTCGTATAAATTCATTTAATTATACGATTACCGTCTGCTTCTGATTTTTCCATCAAAGAATCGAAATACGCATTGTAAAGTAAAGGACTACCTTTACTTTCTATTGGAAATCAGAAATTCAGGGTGAAAAGATAATAGATTCTTACTCTGAGCAATATTACCTTATACCATATCTTTAACAAAAAAAAGATATCATACAAATATTCAAGAATATATGCGATATTATAAATTTTTCCCATGTTTAACCCCTAATTCCTGTATATCCTTTGTACTTCTATCTTAAGCAGTCTTATAAGGAGTCATACCTAATTCATTCCGTAAAAACAAAATAGCATGCGATAATAAGAATATATTGAGAACATAGGTGATATCAATCAGATAATTAAGATTGATCTCGATAGTTCCATATCTGCTATTTCCGATTAAGGTATCAGAAAATACAAACAGACCTGTAGCAAAGACCATCAGCCAACGAAAGAGACGCGATCGTCGATCATAAACTAAACCAAACAAGAAATACAAGTCATTGTTCCGATAGTAAAAACATATGGGATTACAATAAGAGAATCCGTTCCACTAAAAATTAATATGATATAAATCGTGGGGATAAGAATCACCCACGCGACAATAAAAAATACTATCTTATGAAACAATCTTGAAACTGTTCGAAACTCCGATGGTTTAATAGATATAATTCCAGAGTAAGAGATTATCAGGCAGAGTTGCATCACTAAATAGGCAAGCATTCCATAAATAAAATCAGAGGCGATCGTCACCGTTGCAATAAGACCAACAATCATTGCGATTACCATCCAATTTAAGTAGCGCTGGGGTCTCAACTCAGAGCTTTTCAATGGATTCGTTTCTTTAATAATTTGATTCACACGGCTTCCATCAAGCGAGTAAAATCGGACGATCAAGGTGGAAATCACAACAAATAAACTTGCAAGCCAGGTGAGTTCTACAATCTTCTCTCCTTGATCAAACGCGATAAATTCCGAGAGAAGAATAGTTAAAAAACCTAAACTACCAATGAAAAATGGAATGAGAAATCTTTTTGTAGAAAATGAACTCATAGTGTCAACTCAGGAATGTCCGTTAATCGAGATTATGTCTTTTTATTATTAACCCAATTTTTTCAGACTATAGAAAAATTAGGATAAAAGAAAAGAGTACTAGAATTACTAGTACTGAAGAAAAAAGTTGATTTTGGTCAACTTCTCGACCAAAATTTCAAAGTTTGTTTTGCAGATTGACGCTTCAAGGTCTGAATCGCTTCTGTAGGATTGAGTTCCTTTGGACAGGCTTCAACGCAATTAAAAGCAGTATGACAACGATAAACGCCATCTTCACTTGTAACTCGTTTCAACCGTTCTCTTCGGTCCTCATCTCTTGTATCATTTGTGAAACGGAATGCTTTGAGAAGAGCTCCAGGACCTAAATAATTAGTATCCGTCCATACCGAAACACATGATGAATGACACGCACCGCACAGAATACACTTAGTTGCTTCTTCGATAATATGGAAATCTTCAGGAATTTGCAAGATTTCAGTTTCAGGATCCTTTGAGTGATCTCGTTTAAGATACGGATCAATTGCTAACAGTTTTTCATAGAATTGGGACATATCTACTACGAGATCTTTGATCACTGGGTATGAAGGAAGTGGTTCTAGCTTGATGACTTTCTTGTTTAGTTGTAAAACCAGAGTTTCACACGCCAACATATACTTATTGTTCACAAGAAGGGCACAGCTGCCGCATACACCAGCACGACAATTATAACGCATCGCAATAGAGCCATCCTGCTTTGCTATAAGCTCCTGAATCGCTATTAGAACCGTTGTTCCATCATCGCAATCCAATTCATACGTATCCCAATAAGGTTCATCATCCACAACAGGATTAAAACGTTTAATCTTAAAGGTTAAGGTTTTAGTTTCTTTTGTTGAACTCATGATATCACCTCAGTACTTACGCTCCTCTGGTTGCCACTTCGTGATAATGACATCTTGATAGCTTAGCTTTCCTTCACCATTTTCGAAGTTTACTAGACTATGTTTCAAGAAATTATCATCATCTCTCTTCATATGGTCAAGACGCCAATGGCTACCTCTACATTCTTTTCTAGCAAGAGCTCCCATGCATATGGCTTCAGATTCATCAAGCATTCCTTTAAGAGCAAATACCCATTCTAATTCTCTATTGTATTGCCTAACTTTCGATTTAAGATAGACTCCTTCATTGAACTTCTTTTTCAGTGCTCTTATACTATCTAAGGCTTTCTGGAGATCAGCTTCTTCACGATAAACAAAGACATTTAACTTCATTATATCTCGCATTTCTTCCATGATCTCAAAGGGATCATTCTTACCTTCACCACTGTACCAATAATCTATTTCTTCTTGTTGTTTTTTATACTCATCAAAAATGGAATATTGGGCATCAAAAACTGGTGGAGACTCTTTCACATATTTAGCTGCCTCTAAGCCTGCAACTTTGCCAAAAACAGCACATCCCAAAAGAGAATTGCCACCAAGCCGATTGGCACCATGAACAGAAATACAGGCGCCTTCCCCAGTCGCGTAAAAGCCAGCTAACTCTTGACTTGCGCAGTTTTCATCTACATGGATTCCTCCCATAAGATAATGAAATCCTGGCTGAACTGGGATCGGATCTTTCACCATGTCTTGACCTGAGAACCGGAGAGCAAGTTCGCGAATTTGAGGAAGCCTTTCAAGGATTTGTGACTCAGGTAGATGCGTTAAATCAAGATGGACATAACCATTCTCTTTTGTTCCATAACCTCGACCTTCTAATACTTCTTGATATATTGAACGCGAGACTATATCTCTAGGCGCTAATTCCATCTTTCCAGGTGCATACTTCTCCATGAAGCGTTCACCTTTATTGTTTCGGAGATAACCACCTTCTCCACGTGCAGCTTCACTGATAAGAACATTGTTACCATATAGAGAAGTTGGATGAAATTGAATAAATTCCATATCCTTCATGGCAACACCTGCCCATGCAGCTACCGCTATTCCAAAGCCTGTACAATTTAGAGCGTTTGATGTGGCTCCATAAATCTGGCCAGCTCCACCAATAGCAAAAACAATAGAGTCACATTCCCACATTTCAAGCTCACCAGTTACAAAATTCAGAGCTATCAGACCTGTAACTTTTTTATCTTTGGTAGCAATCCGGACTACGAATCGATCTTCGTAAACAGGAACCCCTAATTTCACAGATCTTTCCCAAAGAACATGAATTACAGAATGACCTGTTCTATCGGCAGCAAAACAAGTACGAGGATATCCAGCGCCTCCAAATGGGCGTTGGCCGATCTTACCGTCCTCGAATCGTGAAAATGGGCACCCCCAATGTTCAAGCTCATAGATAGTTTCTTTAGCTAAACCAATCATTTTAAGGACTGCTGATTGATCAGCCAGATAATCCGATCCCTTCACTGTATCAAACGCATGTCGTTCGACTGAATCATCTTTTGATTCAGGCGCATTCCCTAATGGTGCATTGATTCCTCCTTGTGCAGCTACACTATGACTTCTTACTGGTTGACAGATAGATATTACAGCAACATCTACCCCACTTTCTTTAGCAGCGATCCCTGCGCGCATACCTGATAGACCAGAACCGACCACTAATACTGAATGTCTTTTTATCATTGTCTTTTCACTCTCCAGCTAACACAATTTCTGGAACGATCATAATAAGATACATGGCTAATATGTAAGAGATTATACCAAGTATCAAGAGTATCCAGAAAATCTGCTTTTGTTTACGAATTCCAATTCCTAAATCGAACAGAACTACTCTGATTCCATTATAACCGTGATAAACTAATGCGGCTATTAATCCCGCATCGATAATGTAGGAAAAACGAAGCATACTTTCCACTACTTCAGGAAAACCCATACCTGCAACAAGAGACGACCCCATTGCTGCGGTGATACTATTATACAGTAAACCTGGGGTTTCAAACCCAAGGAATGTGTCTAATAACATTGTTCCAATAATCCCAAAGTGGATGAAAACGTACATTATAAGGAGTAGTCCCGTTAATCGTTGAGCTAACCAAGAATACATTCCTATGCCTCGAGAGAAGGGCTTAAACCACCTGTAAAATTTGGAACCGTGACTATCTGTTTCTACTTGTGACTGATGCACAATATTTTCAGTTTCTGACACTTTTATCACCCGAGAGATAAGATTGTTGAATTAAGTGTAAAAGCGTATATTACCGCTAACACTCCAATAAGTAGTAACAAGATACCAAATATCTTTCGAAATGAATGACCTGTTGCTACATCAAGTACTACCATCCTAAATCCATTTAACATGTGCAACATAAGAAATACCACAAATAAAATGGATATCCAGAAATACAACGGGTTTTGCATTTTCCACTGTACAGCGGAGAACGAGGCAATCCCGTCTTCTAACTCAGGACGTGACTCCATACCTGGCCATAAGGTTAGATAATGATTCACTACCATATGGAAAAATACAAATAGGAATACGAGAAATCCTGAGACCCTTTGAAGTACCCACCAGAATGCTGATGAGCCTGAATGTTTTGGAATAAATCGCTTTACTTTTGTTTCTTGAGAAGGACTTAGTTTCATGAGTGACCTCACTTCACAATTTCTTGTCTATAGAATCTATTTTCAAACAAAATACATTATATTGTATCTGTTTTCCCACTTTTTAGTAAAAATTATATCATATTTTATATAGATAGTGTAGCCTAAAAGCCTGATAGCCATTATGTAGCCCTTATCTATTGTTAATCGAGAGAAAAGATTATTCGAATTGCTTTTAACTGAAAATAATATCAAAACAAATGGGTAAATCACTATTGTCGAATGAGGTTATAATCAAGCTAAACTCTGTTGGAACATATTCAGTTGGAAAGACTTCTCTGATCAGAAGATATACTGAGAACACTTTTTCTGAAGATTATTTACCTACTCTTGGGGTTGACATTACTGTCAAACGAGGTTTAATCATTGATGCTAAACCGATTAGAATTGTATTTATGGATACCGCAGGAGAAGAAAAATTCGGGAGTTTACGTAAAACGTATTTTGAGGGTTCTTTAGGGTGTATAGGCGTCTATGATATAACCCGCCCCGAAACATTAAAGGATCTTGATCGTTGGTTAAAAGAATACCGAGGAGTTGCTGGAGATGACAAGATAATTTTCATTGTTGGCAATAAAACTGATTTAGCTGGACAAAAGGCAATTCCTACTCAAGATGGGCAGCGTTATGCAAGATCTCAAGGTTCTGATTTCTATGAAGCTTCTGCTAAGTTCGGAGGAAAAATTATCCCGAAGATTTTTACAGATCTTGTTCAAAATGTCTTGCGAGAATTAAAAAAATGAATCAAATCTCAGTTTATATCAATCCAAAATACCAGACTTAGATTCTATCAGCCAATAAGAAGAAATATATGCTCCTTTATTCCCTCTCCGTACCTTCGCTACCAGTTGAAGCTCGTTTAAGGCCATTTTGATTAGTTTTTCAGGGTAAGATCCTTTTATTCTCCGTTTTCTATACCATGGAATGCTTCTATACCGGAACCAGTAGCTATATCGGTCTTCCATTAATTTCGAATCTAATTTTTCTTTTATTTCCTCTGAAAAGCCCTTAATTTTCCATTCCTTCATTTCCTGGAATTCTCTCTCATTCATTACGAATCAAATTCTGATCAAATTTCCTAACTTAAGTTAATTAGGAAGAGGGCAAAAAGCTATAAGATAAGATCTTCACTGATAATGAACTTGAAGTTGAGATTATTCAAAGGAAAAGTGTGAACTAGGAAATTCAAGAAGAATGGTTCGTAGTAAAAAAAGATTTACTAGATTCTTTGTCTTTCTTGATTCCACCATTGTAAAATTCTAAGGGCTCTTAAGGTATTCCATCGACTTGGAAAGCGAACGGGTTCCATATCAAACCAGATTTTTCCTTTTATTGGGGACTGAAGGGGCCATTTTCCTTTTTTCTCTTTTTTAGTCAAAATCTTAATTGCATCGGAGAAACGCTCATCTTTCTCATGGTTAATTTTCTGAAAATAGTCCAACGCTGCGATCACAGTATAGTGCCATCTCGGTGGGAAAGATAACATCGTCATCTTCGTGCTTACCGTCTCACCAGTCCGATGAGATTTGTAAAGCTCATGGAGTAAGAGAAATTCTTGTGCCCGTTGTCGCATTCTAAGTATTTCTTTAGAATTTTTATTGGAGAATGATTCTTGATACTCATATAATGCTTCTAAGACCATGAGAGTTGTATGGAATGATGCATGGGTCGCTCCACGAGGAAACCTACAATTCCATCCTCCATCTTCCATTTGATTTTTGATTAAATAGGCGAGAATCATCTCCATCCTTTCATCCTTTAGTTTAAAATACGAAAGGATGCCAAAAACGAGGCCTGTAATACAGGTTTCACTTCTTTTCTTCTTTGTTTTAGAATAATTTATCCCTCCATCATTTAAAAGGCCATTAGTCAGTAATAAATTACATCCAAGTTTGCATCGTTCATTCAGAGGATTTATTCCCAATCTTCGTAAGAGTAGTAAGGTATATGTTGTAGAAGTCCATTTTGGAGTATAATAGTTATTACCCCATGTTCCAGCAGGATCTTGGAAATCCATAAGCATTTTTCCCCACCCTTCTTGCTCTATTTTGGATCGTTCCTTAAAAATTTCTCTTTTTGGAGACTTACCTAGATCTTTCATTGTTTGCCATCGAATGGATGGATCTCCTTTGAGTAACCATTCTATTATTGATTCGTCCTGCTGTTTATTAGCCATTGATTAACCCAAGACATTTTCAATTAATTTTGATTTATTTAAGTTTGAAGATTTCTGTATTGGTAAAAAGATTTCTTTTAGAAGGGAAACTTTGCCATCATAGTATAGATTTTAAGGAAGTGATTTTACAGAGAACTTCGAATTAAATTATTTTCTACGGAGTTTCGTATCTTGGAACATTTACCAAGAGATTTGGCAAATTCTAGAGCCCCTGATATAAAAAAACAATTAGAATCTATCGCTGGAGGGAAAATACTTGATGTTGCGACTCAAGGTGGAAGTTTTATTCGAACTCTGATAGATTTATTACTAGATTATGATTCTTTCATTGGAATTGATATCTCAAGAGAAAAATGGGATGATACACGTTTTTCCGACAACCCTGTCCAATTTCTTGAAATGAATGCTGAATTACTCGAATTTGACGATTCTTCCTTTGATACAGTCTCTATATCCCACTCGTTACATCATTTAACATCCATTGAGAAAGTACTGGTTGAAATGGAAAGAGTATTAAGACCTAATGGCTACTTCATTCTTCAGGAAATGTTCCGTGACGAACCCCAGTCTGAGGCTCAGAAATCCGATATTTTGTGTCATCATTGGGGTGCAAAAATCGATTCTTTACTTGGTATCCCTCATAATAAAACGTTGACAAAAAAAGAAATTAAACTGTTTGCATCGCAATTAAAACTTAACCCTGAATTTATTACCGAATCTACTCATTCTGTAAACTGTATACTCTGTGATGACAAATACAAGTGTGATAATCCGAATAACACCAGTATTATTAACCTTGCATTAAAAGAGGTTGATAAAAACCTTGATAAATTGCAGAAAGGACTTGATAATGGAATTCTTGAAAACAATTCTTTTGTAAAAGAGCTTTTACTGGAAGGAGTGAGGATTAAAAATCGAATCAATCAGTATGGTTCAGCTTCACATCTATTCTTTATAGGAAGGAAATAAAGTTCTTTAATTATCCAATGTCTTCAAACGTAACAGTACTTCGTAACTATGGGAGAAGGTGAATGTCATGAAATCTCGAAGGGGAAAGACTTAAATGTGGAGAAAAGTGATTAGCAGTTATCATGACCAAAATCAAACTACCTCGCTTTCCGCCACGAAA
>NJBF01000086.1 GCA_003144275.1 Candidatus Heimdallarchaeota archaeon B3_Heim | reverse complement strand
TATCTCTTCATTGCATACTCCAACATTCGATATAGATGAAGAAGCTATTTTTCATGGCATGGGGAATCTGGCATGGCTGGCTGTTTCTTTTCTAAAATTATACAATTAATTTGATATTTATTTTTTTTATTAAAAATTGAATATATTTTTGTAGCCGTAAAAAAACAAGTATTAATTAAAATTTTAAAAAAATGGCATACGTAATTAATGATGAATGCACCGCATGTGGTTCTTGTCTTGATGAATGCCCGGTTGAAGCAATTTCGGAGGGTGATATTTATACCATAGATCCTGAACTCTGCAATGATTGCGGCGCCTGTGTAGATGTTTGTCCTGTAGAGGCCATCCATCCTGAATAGAAAACGATAGCATTCTTTCCTAATAAAAAAGTACACAATCCGTGTACTTTTTTATTGGATACCTACATCTTAATCTCTCAACAAATCCTAATTAGTGCTCGTCCATAAAAGTTAAATTATGAATTTTTTTCTTGAAATAACAAATTACAAACTCCAAAATTCAAATAAAACACAATAACCAAAATATTAATATTCAAACAGTTTGGAATTTGAGATTTCGAATTTGAATATTACCTGCCCCGTGAAATAAATCGGAGATTTAATGCGGAGCATTATTTCACGGGGTAAATTATTTATTATTTGAGATTTGTAATTTATTTATGAATAAAATATAGAGTTTATTGACAGACACTAATTAATGGCTGTCTGTGTTGTAGATGAAAAAAAATGAATAAATCAGAAATTATTACATACCCCTCTAAGGGTTGTATTTTGAAAGTGATAGAATATTCTTATAGTCAGTATCTGCCATTAAATCGGTTAGTGTGACTTCAGGAAAATTCCTCATATACTTTTCAACGATCTGTAGACCGGTCCATACAGCAGCGCGGGCTGGTGATTCCCTTGTAAAATAGGTAGTAAAGGGAGCGGCATTAATAAGTTTGTTTATTACCATATAATCAGTGCTAAACAACAATTTATGCTCAATAAGATACTCCCATATTCTCTGTTCGTTCATTTCACACCAATGAAGCTCCTCAGGTGAAAATCCCATAATGATTTCATCTTTCTCCCCAGGCATCATGGCTTTTACAAAATAATGTAACTTACCCTGGTATATCATATTATTCAACACGTTATTACCAGGTGTCATTCCCTGAAATTCCTCTTCAAATTTCCATTCAGTCGATGCCCATGCATACATACAGTCCGATACAATTTTCTCTTTAATCATTACGGATCTGGCATATTGGGTCAGCCCCAGGCGTTGATAAAACAGACAATCACTTCCCAGATACCGGTCAAGCCCAATTCCCAAAATGGTGCTGTCAATGATCAATGAATTATTAAATCCTGAAATAAAAGTATAGACATCAGGCGTAACTTTTTCAGGGAAATAATATCGATAATGTTTAAAAGCATTGGTTAGTTTTTCTTTTATTTCATCCACATCAGGATAGACTTTCATTGTTTTGTCATATACCTGGTTATTAACCGGATCCGTGATAAATGCCTTTAGATATTCCGGGTATGCAGATAAATCCGGCTGTCCAATATTTATAACATGATTGAACAATGTGAAAAAATCTCCGTATTTTTCTTTCAATTCCGGAATTTCATCACTTATTCTCATTAGGTCAATATTAAAAAGATCCTGCTCGAAGCGTAATATTTCAATCTCCAAATGTATCCGGGAAATATTTACTTTTAAACGGTTTCGAGTGCAACCATTTAATAGTAACCCGGCAATAAAAAGGAGCAACAATATTCTATTCATCTTTTTCAAATAATCAAAGTTACATATTACTATTAATCAACTACTCAAAAAAAAGAAAATAAAATTATCCGAACAATTTATTGTCTATCCTGATTAGTTACAAAACATTTATTCTTTAACGAAAGGATTTGGTATAAATTCTTAAAGTCTTGCATGTTTTATCAGTTATCTGTTCTTTCCGATATTATTTCCGGTAACATTTTTTATATTTACATCTGTAAAGGAAATTTTTTATTTTTTTAATTTGCTACATCAATAAATAAATCTGAAAGATGAAAGTTTATAATCTCACAAAAGCATGTAATCTTTCTGTTAAATTGCATAAATTCATTTTTACTTTTTTTGTAACTATCTTCTTTTTTTTCATTCAACACTCAACAAGTTTAAGCCAGGGAATACGATTCGGGATTTTCCTCGATCCCAATATCGCGTGGATGAAACCTGATATAACCGATGTTGAAAATGCCGGTACCAGAATGGGTTTTAAAGTTGGTTTGAGTTTTGAAAAATACTTCACGGAGAATTATGCTTTTTTTTCGGGAATTTCAATCCAACACCTTGGCGGAAAATTAAAATATGCCGATTCGATTTCATTTACTGCTCAGAACATTACAAAAATGCTAAACGAGGGTAGCACAATCACTTACAAACTTCAATATGTCTCTGTTCCATTTGGACTTAAATTAAAAACCAATGAAATCGGATATTTAACCTATTATGGAAACCTTGGGTTGTATCCACAAGTGCTTATAAAGGCGACTGGTGACGTACTCCAAAGTGATATTACAAACAGTTCAATAAAAGACGAAGTGAATATTTTTAATCTTGGTTATTACATTGGCATGGGTGCTGAATACTCTTTGGGCGGAAGTACAGCAATATGTTTAGGGCTATACTATACAAATGGTTTTCTTGATGTAACTACAGATCATGATAATCAACCATCTGACAAGGTTGTAATGAATAACGTTGCTTTGAATTTGGGTATCATCTTTTAATATTTTTTTTTATCAAATGATTGGATGAAGATCGCTCTGGCACAGCTAAATTATCACATTGGTGACTTTAAGAATAATGTTACGGCTATTCGTGAAGCCATCCTGAAAGCAATAAGGGCTGACGTTGATCTTGTGGTTTTTTCAGAGTTATCGATTTGTGGATATCCCCCTTTGGATTTATTAGAGCAAAAAGTTTTCATTAACCAATGTAAAAAATCGTTAGATGAATTGGCTGGGGTTTGTAATGGTATCGCTGCAATAGTAGGCAGTCCAACCATCAATCCCAATCCTTCCGGAAAAAATTTATATAATTCTGCTTATTTTCTTTCCAATGGTAAGGTACTGGATGTTATCCACAAAACCCTGCTTCCAACCTATGATATATTTGATGAATACCGTTATTTCGAATCCAATACCGAATTCAGGATCATTCATTATAAGGGGAAGAAAATAGCTCTTACCATTTGCGAAGATCTGTGGGATGAGCAACCTTTCGATAACGAATTCGAAAAAACAAGATTGTACACGATCTCCCCCATGGAAATGCTTAAACCTCATCAACCTGACCTGATTATCAATATTGCCGCTTCTCCCTTTTCATATACCCGGGAATGGGCAAAGAAAGAAATAATTGTCAGCAAAGCCAGGAAATATGCTGTTCCGGTATTTTATGTAAATCAAGTGGGGGCCCAGACTGAACTGATTTTTGAAGGAGGCTCAATGGTGGTTAATCAAAAAGGGGAAATTCATGATCTTCTACATCATTTCAAAGAAGATTTCAGAATTTATGATTTCGGGGATGTCATGGAGGAAATATCTTCAAACCATTCTGCTTCAGCAGATATATATAAAAGGATCAATGATGCCTTAGTTATGGGGCTCCGGGATTATTTCCTGAAAATGAAGTTTCAAACAGCCATTTTAGGCTTATCGGGAGGAATAGATTCGGCTGTAAGTTTGGTGCTGGCAGTACATGCCCTTGGAAATAAAAATGTTTACGCACTCCTCCTTCCCTCAAAATTTTCAACGGAACATTCTGTAACCGACGCCAAAACCCTGGCAGACAATCTTAATGTTCAATATGAAATAATATCCATTCAATCGATCGTTGAAAATTTTAATGATTCTCTTCGTGTTTACTTCCGGGATTACCCTCCCGACATTACGGAAGAAAACATACAGGCCAGGATCAGAGCCATATTTTTAATGGCTTTCTCAAATAAATTTGGCCATATTTTACTCAATACATCAAATAAAAGTGAAGCAGCAGTAGGATACGGAACTTTATACGGGGATATGTGCGGAGGATTATCCCTATTGGGCGATGTTTATAAAACAGATGTTTATAAGCTGGCTGAATATATAAACCGGGACAAAGAAATTATCCCTCGAAACACAATTAAAAAACCCCCTTCAGCTGAACTTAGGCCTAATCAGAAAGACACCGACTCTCTTCCTGACTATGAGATACTTGACAAGATATTATATTATTTCATTGAGCTACAGCTCTCTTCAGAAGAGATTATTGCAAAAGGATTCGATGGTAACACCGTTGAAAGAGTCATATTTATGGTGAACACCAATGAATATAAACGATACCAGGCCCCACCTATCCTTAGAATTTCTTCAAAAGCCTTTGGTGCGGGCCGTAGAATTCCATTGGTTGCAAAATATTAGTGCCGGCCACCTCCCAAAATAATATTTCTACAATTAGAATTTTCAGTAATTCAAGATTTTCCTTTAATATTCTGAAGAATTTTATAATTTTACATGCTGCTTAACATATTTTAGATTGATAAATAATGCAATATCGAAACGCTTATTGCGAGAATTGCCTTGAGAACAGTGATTCGGTTTTCAGCGCTCTTTCAGAAAAGGAAAAAGAAATTCTGCACGAGAATCATACAACTTCTTATTACAAAAAGGGGGAGATTATTTACAAAGAAGGGGGAAAACCGCCCGGATTAATTTGTTTATCCAGAGGTAAGGTAAAAATTTTCAAAGAAGGAATCGGAGGAAGAGAACAAATCGTCAGAATGGCTAAGCCTATTGGCTTTATTGGCTACAGAGCATTGTTCGCTGAAGAGAATTATATTGCTTCAGCTATTGCCATTGAAGATTCAACGGTTTGTATCCTGAATAAGGATAGTATATTCAGGATCATGAAAGGAAATGCAGAGCTCACTCTTCGTTTGATTAAAACCATGGCAACCGAATTAGGTTTCTCCAATAGCCGCACTGTCACGTTAACCCAAAAGCACATTCGTGGACGACTGGCTGAATCACTTCTTTTTCTTAACAAGACTTACGGATTTGAGGAGGATGGATCAACCATTAAAGTTTACCTTTCCCGCGAGGACATAGCCAATTTATCAAATATGACAACGTCAAATGCTATCCGTACGCTTTCGACGTTTGCCAGTGAAAAGGTTATTGCCCTTGACGGAAGGAAGATAAAAATTCTCGACCTGAAAAAGCTGGAACGAATTAGCGAACTTGGGTAGGTTTGCCCGGTAATTTTTTTTCTTTTTTTATTGAACGGAACGCTCAACAGAGCAATCCATCGATAAGTTATGGAAAAGTCCCGGACTCATCGACTCAACATGTGTGTGGTTTTTTAATCGTTTTTTTGCCATATCTTCAGAAACGTATCCTTTAACTCCACCAAATGCCTAAACCAGAGGCTACACTGATTATTTCATTTTATAATCAATTCCCCTTTCTTGAATTGGTTTTTGCCGGCCTTGAGAGACAAATTCATAAAAACTTTGAAATCATTATTGCCGATGACGGGTCAAATGGCAAAATCGTTCAACAAATTAAACATTATATCAGCATCTCCGGATTAAACATAAACCATGTTTGGCACGAAGATAAAGGTTGGCGAAAAAACAGGATCCTCAATCTCTCTATTCAACGAAGCTCTAGTGATTATCTTATTTTTATAGACGGTGACTGTATCCCCCATAAAGCATTTATCTTTGAACATTTAAAGAATAAACAGGCTAATACGGTTTTGGCCGGAAGGAGGGTTAACCTTTCGAAAACAGTAAGTGACCGGTTAACATACATTAAAGTACAAAAGGGATTTTTGGAAACAAAATTATTCCCACTTATGATTTGGGAAAGTATTATGGGAAGGGGGGACCGTATTGAAAACGGATTTTATTTTCGAAGCCGGGCTATTAGAAAAAGAATTAACAAAAAAGACCGAGGAATACTCGGTTGCAATTTTTCCATTCATAAATCCGATCTTCTGGCAATTAATAGTTTCGATGAAAGGTATGAAGCACCTGCCGTTGGTGAAGACACTGATCTTGAATACCGCCTCAGGTTAAATGGAGTAAAGGTTAAAATGGTAAAGCACCTGGCCATACAATTCCATTTATATCATCCAAAATTAAGCAGGCCAGGTAAAAATTTGGAAATTTTAAACGAAACTATGGAAAAGGGCATTTGGTATACACCTTATGGAATCGATAAGTCAGGTATGAAATGAAAAATTTGAGTTCCTTACTCTGCAAACAGATTAGGTTGTTTGGCAGGTTAACAAAAAACAATAATAAACAAAAAGAGAATTATAATTATTAAAATATTTCAGGTTTAGAAAAAAGTATTTATTCCTATAGCAAAACTCGATATGTCTTTCATTTTAATTTCTTTAGAGAAAATTTTATACCATAAATACGTATCAACCGTTCCTAATTCAATATAAAAATCAAATCCTTTTATTTTTGACTGTTTTGTTAGTGTCTTATGTATTTTCCCACCAATAAAAAAAGTAAAATGTATCGCATTAGTTACATAATATCCTTTGGGGTATTTATCCGGAAGTATTAGAAATGAATTATTTCCTGTTTCAAAATTTGTCGAAAAACCAGCTATTGGTGAAATAATATACCCATTTCTTTTGTGATTATACAACACAAATGTATTTTTTTGTGAAATTGTATGAATGGTTGCTCCGCCTATGGAATACGGAACATAACCATATAAAATATCCGATTGCAAATGTTTACTAAATAATTCATAACCAAAACCTAATGATAAAAACCCAATATTCCCTGCGAATTGTAATTTCGCATAATCAGGAATATACCACGATTTTTCTTCTACAGAAATGGTATCATTCGAATAAGTCAAATTAGCAGTCAATATGATGCTAATAACCGTAAAAAAAAACTATTACTTTTCATACAAACTAATAATTTACCTTTTCTACGTTGAAGGAATTAATATTAACTGTAATAATGCAATAACTACGCTTCTTACTATTGGAAACTACTAA
>NJBF01000085.1 GCA_003144275.1 Candidatus Heimdallarchaeota archaeon B3_Heim | reverse complement strand
TTTGATATATGCGTTAATTTTTTGAAAGGAAAACGAAAGCATATAAGTTTGCTAAAGGTTTATGAATATTTGTTATTTCAAGCTGATTATTTAGCCTTTAATGAAGATAAATTATCTGGATTTCTGGTTAAGGATAATAAAACATTTGATTTTAAAGGAGACAAAAAAATCTTTTGGGACATTGATATAAAACTAAATAAAATTGATAAGGATAAATAACAGCCAGCTTACAACAATGTGTATAAAAAATTGCCGTGATAGCAGTAAATTTAGGCGTTTTAGCCCGTCTCAAGGTCAGTGTATCTTAATAAGGAATCGCTTCGAAGTCGGCAACTTTTCATACACTCCCGTTATGCACAAGGCGAAAACAACAATCCGGGTGATAATTAATTTATAACTTGAAACAGGAATGATTATTATTGAATTGTGTCATATATAATTTAAACAGAATGAACAGTATTATTGGCAATATTTTAGGCTTAAAGAAAAAGATTGATTCATTAAGTGAAACAGACCTTATTAATTATGCTGAGAGTGTCTTAATGGGTACCGGGATATATGCAAGCTACTCAATGACCGATGACTGGCCTATATGGGAAAAGAAAATGCAAGAAGATCTTTTAATATTTGAGCAGAATGCTAAAAAGTATTCAAGTCCAAAGTTGTTTACTCTTACAGGCAAAGGATGGGAGCTTTTCTCCATATGGTATCGTAGAAAAAATCAAGATAAAACAACTCCATTAAAAAGGGCTATTTTCATATTAAATGAAGCTTTAAAGATTGACCCAAATAATGAAGAAGCCAATATTGCACTTGCCTCCATACTTATTGAGAAAAAGCAAGTTCGCGACCTTAATTATGCTTTGAGTATATTGGAACAAGTCCAAAACAAGTCAATCAATGTTCAAGAATTAATGAGTAAAGCAAAACGTTGGTCTGGTGAGATTGAGTTTGAACCTGACTTTGATTATGCAAGTATTCAATTAATTCCTTTAGGGGCTTTAAGAGAAGAAAGAAAGAAATGCCGAGCTTTGATACAGAACTTAAGGAAAGAGAAAAAAAATGAAGAAATGGCCAAAGTATTAGAACATATATACTGAGTCGCAGTGCTTCACGATATTGCCACATATGTAATGTTATACTGTGATTATTCAATTGACCCAAAAATAGATAGAGTTTGGGACAAAAAATTAAATGAGATCGCAAAAAATATAAGCATATATTCATATATAAATAATGGGAAGCTTATTGAAAGTAATAACTGTTTTCTTTCTAATAACGACTATAAAGCATTTGAGATGGTATTTGGAGAGACAGATAAAGTTTTTGATCCAGTATTATTGTTAAAATAGACATTGAAGTTAAGCAAAAGGAAAGTGCGGTAAAAATTGTTACTACTTCTTCAGCTTGTTAATAGTTTGTAAATTATTAATTAAAAAAATGAGGACCATTGGAGCCAAAGTACTTCTATGCGCGAGACGCGAGAAAGCATCTTGCGACCGAGAAAGATTCGAGGAATTGGCACGCTTTATTGAAAATGCTCTGCAAACTGAGCGAAAGCGGAGAGAATCAGATGCTGCCAAGAAACTTAGTTCCGTGAATGATGAGAACGAGGCTTCGCTCTTGGCCGAATTTTATGCAGAAGACATCTTTCAGGTCGAAACTGACTTTCCTCGTCTTCAGCGGTATGCGCTGTTCGCTAGTCTAATGAGTATGGTAGAGGCCAATATAATTGGACTTTGTCGAACTGCTCGTCGGATATTTTCTATTTCAAAAGATTTCAAAGACAACACCCCAGGTGTGATCGCACGAGGAGTGGAATACCTTGAGAACCAAGTAGGAATTGACACGTCCAAATGCAAGTATTACATTAACTTATCCCAAAATCTTAATCTTATAAGAAACTGCATCGTTCATGTTGAAGGTTCTCTAAAGAATCGTAAAGATACAGACACAATTAAAAATTTCATCAAAGACATTACCGTATTGGATATTGACAAACACGAGAGAATCGTTTTGAACAAGGGTTTTGTAGAAAACAGCACACAAGAGATGCATACATTTTTTGACTGTTTATATGATGCACTCGCGAAGAAATTCAATACCCAACAAATCGCTCCAGTCAATTAGTTCAGTATTTTTCATGCATACTTGCAATTCCCAAAAGCCAAATCGCAAGCAAAAATTGAAAAATTTTTCAAAGCATATAAAGGTTTTCTGCTCTGTTTGGCAGTTTTGGCCATCTCTCAAAAACAAAATAAAGATAGGTTGGTGCGGATTGATTAAATTGATTGAAATTAATGAAAAGTAGATTTGTGCATATTCTTGCCCAAACCGGACACCGATTCCTGACCATTCCGGACAGTGATTCTTGTTTTATCCGGACACTTTCTAGGGATCAAAACACAGTAAAATACTTTTCTGCTGTTCAATATGATAAAGATAAAGCCGAAAGGCAAGATTTGTTTTTTCAAGCAAATTTACTTAATCCGAAATTTGAACTCATATTAGGCGATTTTAGAAAAAGACATAGATGGAAACGTGTAAAAATAGGTGAGAAAAAAGAATCTGTAAAAATTACATATTGGGAGGAAAAGAAAACAGATGTTTCAATTGCTTGTCATATGATTAGAGATGTTATTTTAAATAAATGGGATATTTCATTTCTTTTTTGTGCTGATGGAGATTTATCCCCGCCAATAGAAGTAATAAAAGAGATAAAACCTCAACATAAAATAATTGCTTTTTTCCCACCAAATACTTTTTCTTATGATATTAAAGGCAAAGCAAATAAAGTAATCCTTTTAAAAGGAAGAGAGAAGTCATTTAAAAATTCTCTCTTTGAAAATAAAATAAAGATTAGTGATGATTATACTTTAGAATGCCCAGATAAATGGAAAAAAAATAACTATAATTACCTTTAATGTATACCCAAACACTGTTTTCAGGTCAGGTAAGAAATATTTCCGTAAGTCCGACCCGGACAATTTTACAAAATGATTTGAATGTATAGTAAAAACACTATTTTCCTATCATTTACCAACGAATCTGACAACACTAAAAAATAATCAGCTGAATATCAATAGCTTAAGCTATGTTTTGTAGTCCGTAGGGGAATCGAACCCCTGTTACCAGGATGAAAACCTGGCGTCCTAACCCCTAGACGAACGGACCAATTTACCTTCCCAAACTTCGGATTGCAAAGGTATAATATTTTTATTTCCAGCCAACGAAAATATTATTAGAAGACATACCTTGCAGAAATCCCAATTAACCAATTACCCCATCCGCTATGGCCGATAAGATTAAAACTTGGGATCCAGTCAATTCCGAGGTTCAGCGGGATTTCATCAAAGGTGTATTCCAAACCCAGAATTCCATCGATTCCAAGGATAGCCTGGCTATCCGGATCGTTAACAAACGGACTTCGGCTATCCCAAAAACCCGCATGGGCTCCCACACCATAAAACCACTTAAGACCAGGGTATTGTTTGGTAGGTTCGTGAATTTCGTACAAAGCCGTTATCCGGAATCCTCCCCAGCGGGTGGATAATATTCCTTCAACGGCATTCTTGTCACTTAAAAAATGTTTAACCGTTATTCCATATGGTAATCCGCCCCTGAGGCCGATGCCATTAGTATAATCCTGGCTTTTTGAAACAGCCAGTAAACCGAAGAAAAAGATTAAAATTAAAAGTTGCTTTCGTATCATTATAATTGGATATTTAAATGTTAGTCAGTTTAACTACAAAATAGATCGTTATAGGTCTTACCGGGCCGTAAATATAATTACTATCCATGTAATTCCCAATGTTAAAGTCATCTTGGTGCCGGGAACATAGCTTCGCGAATTTACCATATGACCCTGTGAAATCGAATATATTCCACAGAGCCGGAGGAGAGTAAATTCCGATAGGTTTAGACAAAAAGCAAAAGACTTAAGGCCATTACAGCCATACCCGCGATTAGTCCGTATATTGATAAATGATGCTCCCCATATGCTTCTGCAGTGGGTAAGAGTTCATCAATTGAAATAAATACCATAATACCTGCCACTGCTCCAAACAATAATCCAAATACGATCTCATTCATGAATGGCATTAAGATGAGGTAGCCTATCAATGCACCCAACGGTTCTGCCAAACCAGACAGAAATGAATGTAAAAATGCTTTTTTCCTGCTTCCGGTTGCGTAAAAAATGGGAACGGCAACAGCTATTCCTTCAGGAATATTATGAATGGCAATTGCCACAGCGATAGCAATACCCAAACCTGGGTCGGTAAGGGCAGCTGTGAAAGTTGCCAATCCTTCCGGAAAGTTATGAATGGCAATCGCAAGAGCGGTAAATAACCCCATTCTCATTAATTTGTGGTTTCTACCTGCGGAATCCGGAGATGCCATATCTTCCACTCTTTTTATTTCATGTGGGTTCTCCGCGGAAGGAATAAACCGGTCAATTATTCCAATAATGAAAATTCCGCTAAAAAATGCACCTACGGTTGCCCAGTTCCCACCAACAACTCCCAGCTCCATAACCAGTGCACTTTTTGCTTTAACAAAAATTTCAACCATCGAAACATAGATCATTACACCCGCCGAAAAGCCGAGAAAAATGGAAATAAATTTTATATTGGTCGTTCTGGCAAAAAAAGCAATAGCACTTCCTATTCCGGTTGATAATCCTGCAAACAGAGTTAATCCGAAAGCAAAGATTAATGTTTCAGTTCCAATGTTCTCCATATTTTTCCCATATTGATCCCTTCGTAAAATTAGTAAAAAATGACTAAGGGGCTGTCTCAAAAGTACTATAAAGAAGTTCTCGCAGAGACCGCAAAGATTACGCAAATCCCGATAGCTATCGGGACGCAAAGGATTGATATTTAGAAAGATAGCCTCTTGAACACTTTGTGAATACTTTAGGATTTTCGCTTCGATTGATTCCCCACAGGTGATAAAAGTTAGTATAATACCTGTATTATCTTATATCTTTGCGATTATTTCATAAATCAACACATTGATTAGTTACCTTAAATATTAACAGTGATAATGAAAGTACATTCAATTCACATTTCCAATTTCAAGCTTGATGGTGGAGCTATGTTTGGAGTTGTACCGAAAGTTTTGTGGAAAAAGCAATATCCGGCTGATGAGAATAATCTCTGCAACTGGGCTTTGCGATCTGTTTTAGTTGATACAGGGGACAGGAAAATACTGGTGGATAATGGTTGCGGTGATAAACAGGACGATAAATTTTTCAGTCATCTTTACCTGAACGGAGGATATGGACTTGATGGAGCGCTTGACAGACACGGATACACTCCAGGGGATATTACCGATATTGTGTTAACTCATCTTCATTTTGATCATTGTGGTGGAGGCGTGAAATTTAACCATGAAAAAACCGGATTTGAGCTCACTTTCCCGAATGCAAAATATTGGGTAAGCCGGCAGCAGTGGGCATGGGCCATGAACCCGAATAGAAGGGAAGCGGCTTCGTATTTGAAAGAGAACATGCTTCCAATGGAAGAAAGCGGTCAATTATTTTTTATTGAAGAAAACAAGGAATTATATCCAGGATTTAGTGTCAGGTTATTTAACGGGCATACGGAAGGACAAATAATCCCTTTTATAAGATACAACAACAAAACCATTGTATTTACAGCAGATCTGATACCTTCAACAGTTCACATCCCTGTTCCCTGGATTATGGGTTATGATACCAGACCATTAATGGTAATGGAGGAAAAAGAAAGCTTTTTAAAGGAAGCTTTTGAGAACGGTTATATTTTGTTTTTCGAACATGATATTTTTCATGAGTGCTGTAACCTTAAGGATACCCCCAAAGGTATCAGAGTAAAGGATACATTCACATTGGAAGAGTATTTTAAATAAAGACATTCAAAATGTCAATTAAAGTTTCACGTGTCAAACGAGTTTATATTTATTTATTGTTATTTCGATAAATATTCTAGTTTTTTCCAAACATACATAGTAAAAAAATAACTTTTTAATATAAAATGCCAAAGATGTTGATGAAGTATGAAAAAATCAATTCTTTTAAGGTGTTTTATTATAATTTGAATTATTCCGAGGTTTTTCTGTAAGTGCCTCAAAAGTTGAGGTTGTAAAGAATTACATCTTGAAGCAGAAGGAGTATCATAAGAGAATAAGTTTTCAGGATGAGTTACGAAATTTCCTGGAAGAATATAATATTGAATACAATGAAAAATATTTATGGGATTGAATTTTGTTCCAGGCTTTCAGCCTGGGGAATATGGACGTCAGGTTCCCCGGGGCTCCGCCCCATAAGCGCTAACTTAAAAAGTTGCATATATGGCTAAATATATTTATATTTAAGCCATGGAAACAAATAATTATTTTAATGAAGACTGGAAAGTCCTCATGAGATTTTTCCCAAAAGGATGGATTGTTGAAGCTAAAAAACTCGGTGCTTTCAAGCGATCCAGGAATATCAAGTCTGTAAAATACCTTATAAGGGTTTTGTTAATCCATCTTGCTGATGGGTGTTCATTACGAGAAACAATTGCTCGGGCTAAGCAAGGCAAATTATGTGACATTTCAGATGTTGCCTTATTAAAAAGATTAAAAGGATCATCAGAATGGTTCAGATGGATGTCAGTAGAATTATTAAAAAACAAAGGAATTGAAATTATACCTCCAAATTGGTTGAAGAATTATCGAGTAAAAAGTATTGATGCTTCCATTATAACTGAACCAGGTAGCACCGGTTCAAACTGGCGATTGCATTATAATATTAATTTGTTTGGATTGCAATGTGAACAGTTTATCATAACAAAACCAAAAAAGGGTGAAAGTTTCCGTAATTTTAAAATTGAGAAAGGAGATTTATTGCTTGGGGATCGTGCTTATGGTAGGTTGTCAGGATTTGTATATGTAAAAGATAATGGAGGGGATTTTATTTCCAGGTTAAAGAAAGATGCTTTTACAATATACAAAAATGGAATGGAATTCAACATGATAAAAGAATTTAAAAGTTTAGAATACAGACAAATTAGAGAATGGACCGTTGAAGGAGTTACAAAAGGTGGGTTAAGACAAAAATTGCGATTATGTGTTATTAAAAAAAGCAAGCAACAAATAGAGAACTCTATAAAAAAAGCTAAGAGAAGAGCAAGCAAAGGGCAATATAAATTAAAACCTGATACGCTTGAATATTGTAAATATTTCATTTTGGCTACTTCCTTGCCAAAAGAAATCCATGCAAAACAAATTTTAGAATTATACAGATTTAGATGGCAAGTAGAAATTGCTTTCAAACGACTTAAAAGTATTTTAGGCCTGGGACATTTGCCAAAAAAAGATGAAGAGTCATGCAGAGCATGGTTACATGGTAAAATGTTTGTAGCATTACTAGCACAAACAGTTGTCGATGAAGGA
>NJBF01000008.1 GCA_003144275.1 Candidatus Heimdallarchaeota archaeon B3_Heim | reverse complement strand
TAATCCTGATTATTTTGTCATTAAACAAGTAGATTCTTTACAATTCACCGCTCGAAGATTTCTTCGTCTATTACGCGATGAGATTTTCCCTCTCGTGGCTTTTCCCAGAGGTGATGCGTGAAGACTGATATTTTAAGTTCTTTCTTGATTTATATTATGTTTCTAATATCAGGGTCTCTGGTTTTTTATTCCCTCTCATTTTTAGCAATGAAATTATTCTATCTCGTAAAGTATAGATCATTTGGAAACGAGATTGAATAATTATGTAATAAAGAATTTGAAGGAAAGAAAATATTTCAGATAGATGGGAAACCAACAAGAGTGAATTTCTATCAGTATTTATCTCGGTTAACAATATATCTCATTTCAGTTGTAAGTTCTGTATATGTCGTATTTTCTGTATTCGCTGAAAACTCCTCCATAGATAGTACAAATAGGCAAAATGTTGCATTAATATTTAGTTTCATATTAATCTGTATTTATGCTAATGCATTTTTGTTTACATATTTCAGAAAGAAGTTAATTTTATATGAGCTCGGTTTAGTAACACAGGGAACCTCAAAAGAAATCAAGCAAATTGAGGAAACAAATCTTTTCAGAGCAAATATTAGAAGTTTCTTTACATCACCAGTAATCCTGGCAATTATTTCATCAATCTTCAATTTAGAGGAAATAATAATGAATTTTCATTTATATTTAAATCTAGCATTAATATTAACCCTAATAAGTTTAATAATTATAATTCAAGGGGGAACGGTCTATCTTCATCATGTATTCAACAAAAATGCTTCTGAGTTGAAGGAACGTATTCTTAGTGACCATAATATAAAATCTGGAACATTAGAATATCATTTCTCGGAGAATTGAAAAGTTTATTTGGCTGGAGAAATTTATCAATCTTTTTTCCTCATTGTTTATGAATAATCTGCAAAAGAATGACGTCAAAGGCTGGATTAACACCAGTAGATCTTTATAAATTCTCACATGATACAGCTCATAATAAGAGTTTTATGAAAATGCTATGATAACAATTTTTTGGAAAAAATAAAAAATCTGTTCAAAACTATAAAAAGGTCTGACTACTGATTTTTCTTATCTTAAAAATTCATAGATTGCTATCTACTTCTATCTAATTTCGATAAATTTTCCGAAAATTTCATCATCATTATGGTATTCGTAAAAAAAAACCCTAAATGATGGATAACCTAAGGTAAGTATATGTTTTTCGAACGTTAATCTTAGATCATATTCTCCTATATAATCTAAACATCTATTTATGCATTCTGTTAATTGTCTTGCAGTAAAGTATTTTGGATCACGTAAAAGACATATCAAGACAGCTTTTTCGATATATCTTATAGGTCTTAATCTCGATTCATTATTCTTAAGAATTTTAGAAACAAATAGTGCAAAACGATCCTCATTTGTAAATTCAGGAATAGAAAATCGATTTTCAGTGAAAACTCTATCTGTTACATCGCTACCTTTCGGTCTTGAAGCTATCGAATATCTAATGAAATTTTCTATATTACCATTTGAACTACCTGCAAAAAAGATCAAAGGAGAAAAAATAGACTGACATACTCTATCACAAAAGTTTAGTATAACCTCAAATACCCAGGTACTATCTAGATGTGAATCAATCTCATCAAAAAGAACAATTTTCTGAACTTGATTTGATTCTTCAATAATTAATGAAAGCCTTTCTATTAATTCTTCTTCATTAGTGAAATCTTTTAGATTTATTTCATCAAATGAATTTTCTCCTGATAAATATTCATTTGCTATTTCTCTTATTAGAAAGGTTTTGCCCGTTCCTGGAGGAGCCCATATTATAAAATTTTTATAATTAATCTTATTTGACTGAAGATTTTGACCCACCCTTTCTACCAACTCGATGATTTTGTTCCTGCTTGATTCATCAAATCGTACATAATTACCAATAATTTTATATCGTTCTAAATTAATTTCATTACAGTTTTTTATAAGATCATGGATCTCTAGATTATTTAACATTGGATCATGAAAATGAGGTTTGTTATCCAAAGCTCTAGGAGTTTCCTCTTGAATGAATTTTTCAAGTTCCCGACGTCTATACTCTTCTGTTTCATTAGTAGTTATTATTATGTTTTTATAATATATCAATTGAAATTTAATCAATTGTTCATGCGAAAAGGTACAAATTGTGAAAAATAGAAGTACAAACTCATAAGAAGAAAACATTAGAAATTCTGTTTGAATAAACTCCTTTATTTTGACCTGAACAAGAATTTCATTCAAGTATGGATTATCACTAACAAGGAAGAATTTCTCTCCAACATTATTTATTCTAGAAATTAGTGCTAAGGGTTCCCAGAGGATTGGCTCCTCACTATTCATATTTAGAACATTAAACCAACTATTCACACCTGTTAGCTCCACCTCTGGAGTTTGGATGCCATTTAAATTAATGTACTGTTTAAGATCTTGAAACTCTGCCATGAATTCATCATTAATAAATGATTCTTCAGATTTAGGATCACGTCCCTCTAATAAGTTAATTCTTTCAAGACTATTTTTTGTCATCTTTAACTTTATACCTAGATCATCAAACTTATTCCAGAGTACTGATAATATTTTACCCTTCAGTAGGAAAAAGAGAGCATTTTCATCTAAAACTATTGATAATCCTTTGATTTGATCAAGGACTTTCTGATAGTTCAAAAAATCACCTTAAGTACTAGTAGCTGCATTCTTATTAATTCTAAATATCTCATTCATGCTTTTTAACCCAATTTGTTCTCTCGAATCCTTTAATTTTGATAAATCAGTACTTTTTAATTGAGAGAATTTCCATAATCCTTCTGTATGAACATAAACTACAAATAATACTCCTTCTAATCCAAAACTCTTAGCATTTTCAAGTATTTGGAGAATTTCATCCAAATTCATTTCCAATTCATTTACATCTTCAGAAGAACCCTGAATAATGACTCCAAAAAGTTGATTTTCAATATTTATAATAAAATCACAAGAAAATGGACCGAATTCCCTTATTTCTTTAAACTCAATATTATTTTCTACCAATAATCTTTGAAACATGATCTCTAATACTGAACCAGATAAAAATTTTAAACTAGGAGTTTTCCCTTCTGCAATGTTAGTCTTAACTTGATTTTTAATATATTCAGGTATTCCTTTAACGTCAAGTGTAAGCGTTGTTATATCTCGTATTAGTTCATCTCTTGTTTTTAATTTCTTTTTCTTATGAATTGATTTAGTTTTAGTATTGCCATTATCAAGTTTAAATTGATAAACAACTTGCCAGGGATAATCAATATCCTCTCCTAATGGTCCAGAAAATCTAGAATCATTCGCAGCAATTACAGCTTGTCTAAAAGGTATGAAATCGGACTGTGAAAGTTTGAAGAACTCGTCCCGAAGAGTTTTACAATGATAGGAATCTAAATGCTCAGAGGGTTCATCAACAATTGAGAAGTCTACACTACCGAAGATCTCGATAAGTGCAAGCCGAAAAGCAAGATACACTAGCAATTTCTGACCACTACTTAAGTGTCGAAAATCTAATCTCTCTTGGTCGCGATAAAGCACTAGAATGTTATCTTTTGGATCTATTGATATACCATCAAATTCAATCTCCACAAGATCTCTTAACCTTGGTTGTATATTCTCTATAAGCTGTTTGAAAAGATTCCTTGTAAAATTACCAATAATTGATTCAAGCCCCTTTTGAAGAAAATATTGAATTCTTAATTTTTTCTCGCATCTGGCCAATTTGTCTAGTAAGCCCTTTCTCGATTTCTCTAAATACTTCATTTCGTCATCTTTCTGTTCAAAAACGTTTAATTCTTTCTCAATCTTACTTTTTTCAATTGAAAGGGATTTAATTTCATTATCAATATCAATTATTCTTTTTGATCTATCGAAATCTGATATTGAGGTAATTTTTTCATTTAAAATTCTTAGTTCTTCCGTCTTCTCATTGAAACGTGTTTGAGTAACTTCTATCTCTTCTTTCAACATAGAAAGTTGTGGAATGTTGCTCTTAGCTTCAAATAATCTGCCAATTTCATCTTTTATCTCCTTCATTTCCGAGGATAAAGGTATTATTTTGTCAGATAATTTTTTTGCAGAAATGTGGAGATTACTAATTTCTTTTTTTGATTCAAGTAATAAATCAGAGATTTCATTTCTAGATAAAGGTTTCCAGCATGTGGGACATCTTAGATCTTTTTGAATCTCAGTCGATTCTAATAAATTCCTTTGGCTCCGTATTAAATCCATTTTAGCCTGTTCAATCCTCCTTTCATCATAATATTTGTCTATTTTGTCTTGACATTCATTCAGAGAAGTATTTAACTCAGGAAGAGTCTTTACAAATGTCTCCATTTCGTTTAGAGAGCGATAATTCAAAAGAAGTGACTTTTTTGATCTCTCTTTTCTAAATAAAGATTCTTTTAATTTATCAATCTCATTCTGTACTATTTCTTTTTTCCTTGTAAATTCATTTATTTCAACGCTATCTGATGTCCATAATTCATCTTTGCTAATTTTCAGTGAATCTATCTTATTTTCTATCTCCAATAACCTTTCAGATAATAAATCTAGATTTTTTACTTCGAGCTTTAATAAACGATCATCAATTTCTTTGATTCGAATAACTATTCGATTTTTTTCTCCCCTTTCATCATTTGTGGAAGAAACAACAATCTTCCTAAATTGCTCTATTTTTTCTAGATTTAAAAGGTCATAAAATTGTTTTTCTCTTTCTTTTGGTGTGTTTACCAGGTAAAGACCAACCACACCTTCTTTAAAGAAAATTAAATCTTTAGATAAATCGGATTGTAATCCTAACAAAACATTAATTTCCATATTAACATCATCACGTCCTGTTGCTAGAGGACGATCTGGATAGTTTAAATCGAAGAGGAAGGCATCTTGAGATCGATCTGGGTCACGATAGATTTTTCTTTTAACTCTGAAAAGTTGTTGTTTTCCCGACGTGAAAAAATCTAATTTTACAACAGTTTCATCAGAGCCTATTTTAACAAGATTCTTCAAGCTAACTCCTTTGATTGGAGAGAAACCAGACAAAGCAAAATCAATTGCATGAATCACAGCAGTTTTACCAACACCGTTCTCACCAAAGATGAGATTCAAACCTGGAGAGAATTTCAATTCGGTGTCTAAATGACTCATCCAATTTTTCAGAACAAGTTTTGTAATCATACGAATCTATCCAAAAACGTTTTTAATTCATTTTTTATATCCACATCTTTATAATAAACCTTGTTAAAGAAATCTACCAATTCTATAATCTCATTCTTTGATATTTTATCATCTAATTGATTTAAAGCTTTCTCAAACAAACTTTCAGGTAATAGATCTTTGTCAAATTCCAAGGTGAACCCTCACATTCTTTTTATTGAATAAACAAGTCAGAAACCAAAAAACAGGTATTAGTAGGATAATATATCACTAAATCAAACGATTCTTTAATCATAGTCTCTTTTTTATACGATCCTGCGTAATAAAATCGCAAATTAGGAATCCCTATTCCTTCGCCAATAATTCTCTCAAAATAATCACGAGTGTCTTGAAGTATTTTAATCAATCCTCTAGGGAGTTCTTGACTCCTTAATAATTTTTTTAGATATTCCTCTCCGGAACTCATTTTTATCTTCTCTCTTAATTTTAAATTTTACTTTTAATTCCCCACACGAAATCTAAAGTAAAAATGTGAGTATTTAATCCCTCTTAAAATTAAAAATGTTTCTATTGGTAGACTAATATGATTCAAAGAATACTAATATTTTGTGAAAAATACCTTCCTTTTGCAGATCACAGAATTTCTAATTAGTCTTAGGAAAAAATATATTTCAATATATTCGTTCTAAGGAATCAATAAGAAAATAAAAGGACGAGTTTATGAAACTGCATTCATATAATGAACTGCAACCAGATTTAAATTTAATTCTCGAGTTCTTCCGAGAATACGATTTAATTTATGCTTTAAAGGAAGTGGATGGACTTGACTTTGTTTTAGATATTGATGAGTCTATTCCGTATACAGAAAATATTGAATGGGAATCGACTGACTCCTCACGTAAGTATATTTGTCCTGGTTGTAAAAATACATATACACTACAATCACTGATAAAATACTACCTACAATCAGAATGAATCCTGCAATTATTACTACATCTTTTTGAAGATTGAATTTTTGTTCGATTTTGCTCACTACAGTAATCTGAACTGAATGTGAAAGATCTCCTTTTACATCATCAAAGATCACGTAGGTTACATTATGAGGGATATATGGTAATCTTAAAAGAGAATTTAAATATAGGTAATTTTAAATAGAAATCAGAATAGCTATAACATTACTAGAAATCTAAACGAATTTGGATATATATTTGAACTTTTGAAGAAACTCATTTTTTAGAAGGATTGAAATTGATAGAAGCAATATTTAGGTCTGTGAAAAATAAAGAGGATTTATTTTCAAAACTTGAAATGGTTTATACTTCAGATAGAAGGAAACTTCATTTAAAAACTATCTTTCTCGATTTAACAGACGATTTCATTGAAAATAAATTGTTTTTTCTCAAAAATATTGATGTTGAAGAACGCGGTATTAAAATTCGTTATGATTTACTTGATGAGGATCTTATTAGACTCCGTTTTTATAGAGCACGCAGATATGGGAAGAGAATTGATGCCTCTGCGATTCTCTATCTGATTGATAACAAAAATGGAATCATTTTCTTAACAAATGAATTAACAGAGGGGAATTTCATCCAAAAAAGCTTACTTAAACTAATGCATCCCCTTTGGAGACGAATAATTTTCACGGAGTCCCTTCTAATGAAAATTGAAGATGTACTCAATAAAGAATTCGATATCTCGCATATTAGTCATAGTTACGACGGGTTTGATAAAAAACGAAATAAATGGCGTTATGTATCTCTAGAAATTCCTATAGGCGTTCCCCCTCTGAAATTAAGAATTTTTCAAGATGGAACTATTGGTATAATGACAGGGAGTATTAACGACTTTCTTACAATTTTTAGCAACGCCATTACTGCTCAAAGAAATGAAAACAAATCAAAATATGATATACAACCAATTACTTTTTCTGTAATGGGTTCCCCACAAGGTAAGGTATTAGAACTGGAATTTGAAGCTCCTCTTATAAAGGAAGAATTCAATCAAATAATAGATTCTTTATCTAAAGACCTTGAAGAACGATTTCTTTCAACCACTATTCATTCAGGAAATCCTTTTCTTCATTTGAATGTCTTTGATCCTAAAACAGGTAGTTTGTTTGTTTTAATTGCTGTAAGAAATATTATTCGTATTTCTGCCGACCAGAACTTTGATAATACATCTCTCACCGCTTTAATCGAATCTATTCACTCCTGTGTTGGGACTCCCTGGCATATAAAACCTCTTTCCGTTTCAACATAATTCAAAAGCGAGGGGTATAGGTGGGAAAACGTAAACTTTGGGAAGAGCTCGAAAAGGAGTATAAAATCTATAACGAGTCTATTAATGTTTATTTCTGCATAATTTTAGAAATGCTTCCTATAATTAAGAAAAATGATTTTAAATTCCGAGGGATTGAAACAAATATTTATCAATTTATGAATGACAAAAAGACGGTCGGAATAAGGACTCCAGATCTCCTTTATATTTCAAAAGATACTCGTACTGCTGTTATAATTGAGATAGTGGCTTCATTTTCTGAGAATTATGGTATGAAACAAATCAAGGATTTACTGTTGTATAATGACCTCTATGGTATTGTTTTACCGTTTCTAGAACAAAACGTTGTATTTGTCCTACCTAAAAAAGATTATGGTGCATTTCAAGATTTTAAAGAAGAATACGTTTCGAAACATACTGAATGTAATTCTTTTTTTTCTAGAAATTTCGGAATCCTTCTCTGGGAATTTAATCCAAATTCTGATTGTTATCACTTCTTTTTGAAGGAAAAAACGTTGAAGAAAAATATTTCTAATATGTTTATGCAAATAAAAGTAATTGGTCCTGAAATCATCCTTTCATACTATCATTGGCCTCTTTTTCTAAGAAATGCAAACATCCCTTATACTTGTGAGCGAATTCAACAATTATTATTAACTCCTAAAATTTTTCGAAAAGGTGCTTGGGATTTAGAGCCATTTGAATTCACTTTACGAACGTTATATGAGAAATTCAAAAATATGGTGGAAGAAGGGGCTACTGGTATAACTTCTCCTCCATTTCCGAAACCAAATCACCTAAAACAGTGTTTAGAAGTGTTTCTAAAATCAAAACAGATCATAATAAGGGATCCAACGGAAAATCAGGTTTACAATGACACCATTCTGATAAGTTCGTATTCAATGCTGATTGCTCCTTTCAAAACTCATCGTCACCGATCATCGATGGCACAGATCTATTGTAAACTTACAGCAAGATGGAAACAAGAAAGAAGAAAGAAAAAGAAGAAAGAAGAAACAAAAAAAGGTGATTCAACCTTAGACGAGTATTTTTAATATTGAAAAAAGATAGAAACAATTAGTAATTAAATTTGTAGATATGATGTAATTCATTATTTTGATATATTGATTTATTTTATTTAAATTGAACTAAACACTTAAGCAAAAGGAGAGATAGATTTGCTGGAATATCTTGGTATTAAATATTTTAAAGGGATTGTTGAAGCAAATATTGAATTAAAACCGATTACAATCCTCATAGGTGCTAATGGGTCTGGAAAATCTTCTATTGGTCAAGCTATGTTATTGTTGAAACAGTCATTAGAATCAGAAACCTTGGTAATTGATGGGGAAAATATTAGATTTGGTGAATTGGAAGATGTATTTTTTAACAGAGATCAAACCATACCTATTGAATTCACATTGAAAGGAAGGAAGAAAAAGCTTCAGTACGAAGAAGAAATCACAATAAGCAACGGAAAAATTTCTTACTTTGCAGAATTGAAGATACCTCCTTATGGTATCATAAAAGGAAGTGACGCTAAAGTAAATCCCGAACAACTACATTACAGTAAAAATACAAGAATTAGTATATCTCCAACGAAAAAATTCGGAAAACCATTTGACATAACTTCGAGTAGTTCATCCGGTGAGGAGAGACGGGTATTAAACCAAACCAGGAGAGAATTATCATCATCATTTAGTATAATTGAAGATGATCTATTTCCTTTGTGGTATGTTCCTTCCATAAGGGGAACTTTAAAACCCTTTGAATTTCTTGAAGATAACCCAGTTGAAAACCTTTTAACTCCCTCTAATGAGAGATTTGAAATAATAAATTCAAAATGGATTAGTACTCTTGCTTACAAACCAGAGATTCTAGAAATTGTTTCTTCTTGGTGTAATCAAATTTTAAAAAAGCCTTTAAAGGATAAATTATTTCCTGGGAAAAAAATTACGCTAGAGAGTGTTAAGCAAGTTGATAGAAAAAAAAGGGAACAAATACCTAATATATCAATTTTAAATGAAGGATTTGGGCTAAATCAGCTTGCTTTCTTGTTAACTCAACTAGCTCTTGCTTCTCCTGAAAGCATAATTATTATAGAAGAACCAGAGATACATTTGCATCCTCGTGCTCAATCAAAACTAATCGAAGTTTTCATTAGAGAAGCACTTGACTGTAATAAAAGATTGCTTATCACTACTCATAGTGAACACATAGTCTACCATGCATTAACTAAGATCGGTTTAGGAGAATTGAAGAAACATGAACTAGCTCTCTATCACTTTAAGGACGACAGAAATGGTTGTTATGGAAAAGAATTAGAATTTGATAAAAATGGACGATTAAAAGAAGGATTACCTGATTTTTTTGAAGCAAATATAGAACAATATAAGCGTTACATTGATGTACTAGTTGGTGTTAAACCAGAAGGGAAAGAAAATGACAGGGAGAAACTACATACTTGATGAATGTCTCTTAAGGCATGCTTCTAATTTAGTGGATCATCAAAATCAAGATAGCACGATTGCTTTGAAAATCTTCATTGATATAGGATATCAGTGTGATTCGATACTTGTAAGCAATGAATTGCTGAAGCATTATTACAAGCATATCTCAATATTAAAGGAAAGAAATAAATCAAATGCGAGTATATTAACTGGTTTACTTTTTAGGTTGTTCCCGAATAAGGCATAATTTCAGATTTGGAATGACGAAGAACATCATCTAGTAGATGAAAGTGAATTACCTGAAGATGACAAATATCTTATTAGACTTGCTTATGTCTCTAGAGCTACATTGATCACGGCAGATATGCGATTAATCGAAAAACTTAATCCAGATGAAAATGGAAATTCTTCTAGATATAGTATTAGGGTCTTAACTCCTAATCAAGCAATTGAGGAGATTAATTCTAATCAATAAGAATCCCACTGAACGATTGATAACAAAGATTAAAAGATAAAACTAAGTTTAGTGGTCAATGGAAGATTCGCTAAAACCACAATCACTCAAATCCAATATTCTTTTATTTTTTTAGTTCTTTCAGCAAACAGAATACGGATGATTTGGATTTTTCTAATCGAAAGACACTATTGACACTAAATTAATAATAAATAAAAGAAATACCCTTTTTTATTGGGCTAGAGGTTTTCAAAGGGGTGGTAAAACAACAAAGACTATTTTATCGAAATTATTTTTTTTTATTTTCTTTTTGTAATATAATCTAGTGGTTTCACTTTGTGTTTCTCTCTCCCTCTCTATTAATGTTTGATATTTATAGGTGAACTATCTTGGTTAGCTATATTCAATAGTTATTAAGATAGAATCATCTAACTTTACGATGTGATGCCTTCGATATACTTCTGATAGTCTGCTTTACTAAAATAGCCATAACTCTCTAGGTCCCCCTTTACTTCAACTTTATTAATACGAAAATGTTTTTTGATTCCTCCTAAACGTTTCATATGCAGAAACCAATTGTTTCCTACCCTTTCTCAGAACAGTCTGATATGATTTTCGATTATAATATACTGACTTCGCTTGTATCCATAATACGGTCGATTCATCTTGAATAATTAAATCAATATCACCAGTTCCATCACGTTTAATGTAATTCATCAAATTTTGTATTTTGTGCTTCTTCCAAACATTGAATCCCGCGTTTGTGAAGATTTGTCTCAATTCTGATTCAAAGATATCTCCCTTTTGACGTGTATCCTTCAAGATTAATTCTGTGAAATTATCCCATACTTCACTAAGAAAGGTGAAAAAGTATTCTGGTAGGAACATCCAACTAGATTCGCCATTAGTTGTAGGAACTCTGAGAAATGGACAAAAAGGATACAGTTCGTTTTCTTGGAATTTCTCTTCAAACTGGATTAATAGCTCAAGAGTATTCTTACCAATTTTCTTACTTGAAAAGGTTGAGAGGAAGCTTAATAATTCAGAATCAGAACAGACGAATAATTTATGTGTTTTTTTAGATGACATATTCGTTTTATTCATCTCTTCCAAATGAAGGCGAATTAATCCAGATAATAGACTAAATAAAGCAAGGAAATCTTAAAAATGGTTACCCTATAGATAAACATCATGGCAAAAAGAGAGAGAGAATATCCAGAAAAAGGGTTATTGGGATTTTTAACACACGAACAGATTCAGGAAGCACTTGAGCACTATATGAAGAGAGGGGAAACTAGTTATTTAGATTTCAAGAGTGGGAGGATAAAACCAAAAAATTTAGCAAAGACAATGGCTGCTATGGCAAATTCTGCTTCTGGTATGATAGTTCTTGGTGTGGAAGAAAAAAATGCGGATCCATGGCAAGGAATCACTGATATTAAAGAATGGACCAAGAAGATCAATCAGATTGCCACAGACTCATTTGGAACACCCTTTAATTTAAAAATCGAGGTCATTCATCTTCCAAGAATAATAAACCCATTTATTCTAATCCATATCCCTCTGAGTCCAAAAGGAATTTGGTACGGGGGTAGATATTTTTACAGAGTAAATGATGAAACAAAATTCTTTCGGGGAAGTGTTACAGATAAAATTAAACTACATCAAGATGAAAAACTTAGCAAAACATTAGGTTTTACTGCAATATACGAAGTTCTATTTACGTTGATAAAAATAAAGAGGGAAGATAATACTGAAGTTGAAGTTAAGAAGCTAGTTGAAAACATTGAAGCAGAAAGTCTTTCTGAGGATGTGATACCAAAAGAACTAGCACTGATAGTTACACACTGGAATAAATTAAAGCTAAGAAGGCTTTCTACCATGATGGAGGAGAAAGAAGGAATAATGAAGAGAGTTAACCAAGTATCTGAAATGGCGTTCATTTTATTGATAATAAATGTATTTGGGATCTGGTTTGCCATAACTTTCTTCAGGTCTGAATTTCTAGGATTTTATATTGGAGTGGAAGCTAGTACGCTGTTCTTTTTATCTTTTGTCTATCTTAGCCTGGCAACAATCTATTTGGGAGTCCACTCACATTTCAAAAGTAAGACGAAAGAAAGAAGGTATGATAAGGTGATTAGCCCATTTCGATTTCCAGATATAAATAAAGTAAACGAGCTGACTATAGAACAAAAATTCGAGGATCTCAAAAGTGAAATTGCGCGGATCATTGCTCATTTGAGATTCCATAATATGACTAAATATTTCCGAACAAGCAAAAATATTCTTATAGGATATGATTCGGATTTTGATCCGTACTTCCCCTCTGAAGTTTTTAAAGAATGGTTAAAACTTAGGGATACTTCCCTTAGTAATGAAATTTCTGACGAAATGATTCTAAAGTCAAGGATTTACAATATTGCTTTTCATTTCTCAAAATTTCCAAACAAGATTAAAATAGTGTCGGATATTCTTAATATTGGCCCATCAGATATTAATAAATATCTGGATCTCTCTCCACATGAAAAACGGATGATCTTAAAATATGACAGGTATTATTATCTATTTTATTTGGAAAAAGTCATCCAAACTTTCGACACTGAGATTTTTTGGGAGGATAGCGACGTAGACTTCGCGGGGTTCCTTGTGGGAGAGAAAATTGAACTCATTGATACCTAATGATACCGAGCTTGAACGGTTATCTAAAACCCTCCAAATAAATATGAAATTGTGGATAAATTGAATTTCTAGTATATAGGAAAAACATAGAACAAATGCTAGAATTCTGCAATCAAAGGATACTTGTAATTGTTTGATCTAAACTGGAGTGATTCACGTTTTCGAGGGAACGTCTCACATCGGAACTTCTGGATCTGTTGGAACAGGACAACCGGAACTACCTGATTGTTCTGAATGATGCAGAGAGAGTAGCTACCGAGGAACTCACACAATTTCTCTGTCTTCTAACTCCTGCGCAAGAAGCAATCGATGCCTCATCCCCTGCTACTCGGGGGTTAAAGAAACTTAATCTGCTTCTGGTGACAGATTCCCGTGCGAGCGGACAACAGCTTGCCGAGAGTGTACTCCCCTCAGAAGAGAGTAAATTTACCCCCCTCTCGCCCTATATCGAGCAGTAATTGTATCAGATCGTCCGTGAACGAGCGCATCAGGGTTTAAATCAGGCGACCATCGAAGGTCCTGCGTTACGGTTAATTTCGCAATCCTCCTCGGATGCGTACTCGGTGATTGAGCTCCTCTGGCGTGCCGCGAAATTGGCAGAAACTGAGGCCGACCCTCAGGTGAATCGTGTCCACGTTCATCGCAGTCAGCATAAATTTGCGGGAATTTCCCCCGAACTCCGGATTCAGTAGCTTAGCTTTCATCAACAGCTCGTATTACTAAGCATTGCCCAGGTGGTGGAGGAATCTTCTCCATAGATTGTCACTAGTCCCGCAGTTCGTCGGCAATATCTCTTTTTATGTGATGAACTAGCCGTAGGTGCCCGTGAACGTTCTACATTTACTGCATATCTGCAAGTGCTGGAGGAGAGACAGCTGATTCAGCGCACCGTCCAGCAAGGCCGTCCTGCTGGCATTCGGTTACCGACTATTTCCCCTCCAAACAATTTTCAACGCCATAGAGTTGACATTTCCCTCATGACGTGTACGGAATGTCAGGGGATTTGTGAGTCCTTCGTCAATACTTTATGCTGCCTTTGTCGTGATCTCGATGCGGATGAACTGTGTGGGTTCTGTTTGGACTATGATCGCGAAGAGGGGCGTAAACTGAGAGCAGGATTATGAAATAGGTCTTTCTTCAGCTGAGGAAAACTGAAAGAATGGGAAAAGAATTGAAAAAACACAAGATACCAAAATTACTGCTAATGGGTTTATCAAATTCAGGAAAATCCACTATTAGGATATTTATGCAACGCAAACAGATGCCAAAAAAAATATGAAAATTACGCTCCGACTATCGACTATGAGAGGTACACGTTTACTCTGGGGCACAGAAAAATAGTGGTTTTTGACCTAGGGGAAGCTACTTCATTTTTGGACCGTTTCACAGGAGCATTAACCCTCCATATATTTTCAAACGTTAAAGGATATGTCTTCGTCCTCGATTCTATGTAAATAAAAAATCTCTCTAGAGTGAAATACTATTTTGACTTAGCTCTGAATCACCTAATGCAGAATAGCCCCACGCGCGTGTATTCATCTTTCAGTATAAAGTGGACTTAGTACCGAAGCAAATACAACTCGAAGTTCAGCATACTATAGAAGAGTACATGTTATCGGGAACAAAGCAAGACATTTGGAAAAATATTATCGTGTACTACAAAACATCAGTTTACACTGCTTCGATAATTCAAGTGGTGGATGCCGTTATGAGCTGGATGTTGGATGGGGAGTTGCATCTGTATCATCAGCAGTTACGTGTTTTCAGGAGCAATGGCAACATTGAGGGGAAAATATCATGAAACAAGTCAATGAAATAATGTCAAAATGGGAATATAAGATACTTACTCAACCCGAAACACAAAATCCACAAAGCATTGAACGATTTGAGAAGTTAATCAATGAATATGCTGAAGAGGGCTGGGAACCATTGAATATTACCTCGGAAGGCGCATATCAACGAGAACCCCGGTTATTCTGTCTCATAAGGCGAGCTAAAGGGAGACGAGATTAGCGATGATAAGGTTCTCTAACAAAAAAATTTTTGATTAGCGAGGTAGAGCTGAGACTCCTATGGTGAGTGGGCAGGAACTACTACAAAAAATCCAGAGGGAATTTCATAATTCCGGGGGAACGTTATCACTAACATTTGACGAGTTTCTTGACTTTTTTAAACTCGAAACTGCAGTTGCGGAAGAATTAATTCGAGTGTTATGCTCTACGGGCTGGTTTGAGATTGTGGGATATGTAGATCCTGGAACCGCAGAGGACAGTATCCGTTTGCAACTGGATGCAAAGTATCAGAGAAATTATTGGCTGTACTCAGTTTTGGTACAACACGAAGCTTATGCATTGTTGGACCTGGGAGGACAGATGGATACCCCATATAATTCGGGCATGATTCATCTAGACATCAAAGACCAACATCTAGTTGGCTTATTCATAGAAAAACAGGAGCTTCAGACTCTCCCAATCTCTTTCGGGAGTCTTGCGCACCTGAAAAGTCTAAAACTCACTTGTTGTCAGTTAAGATCTTTACCTGACTCATTCGGGAATCTGACTCAATTAACACGGTTGGATTTAGATCATAACGACTTAACCACTCTACCGAAGACTATAGGGGGATTGACACAGCTCCGTGAGTTTTGGTGTCGGTATAACCAGCTGAGCTCGCTTCCTGACTCCCTCGGAACTCTTCCCAATTTACAAAATTTATCGTTGGATAATAATCACTTAAAAATGCTTCCCCCGACCCTCGGAGGATTACAAACTCTTCAAAAACTCTCAATCACGAGTAATTCCCTAACCATTCTTCCTGAGTCAATCAGAAACCTTCATCACCTTCGGAACTTGTACTTGCAAAAGAATCGTTTCTTGGTATTCCCCTATCCTGTGTTAATTCTGTCGAATCTTCGGAATTTAAACCTGAATGCCAATCAATTGACTCAGCTCCCAGAGGAGATACATTCGCTTATCCACCTGTCCGCATTGCGCGTGAAAGATAATAAATTGTTATCTCTTCCGCCAACCTTAACTCAGCTCAAGCATCTGCAGGTGCTATATGTCCGAGGAAATCCGCTGACTCCTGAGAACTGGGGGCCCCTCCTAGAGCTCTATCGCAGGGGGATCAAACTTCGGGATTGGGAAGCATGGATTTCTGAGAATGAAATAAAAAAAGTTAAGATAAAAGATCTTATTGTAAGTCTCCTGTTTCAGATAAGTCTGAAATCCCTTTCTGGAGACACTCTTAATTCTGCTTTACAAAAGGTGGGCGGAGTACTAATTATTTTCGATAAAAGTGATCGACCATCCTTTAATCTCCTAAAAGAAAAATTTCAGACTCTTCCAACATCCACTCCTTTAAATGAACGGCCCATTGCCTTAATTGGAGTCTGTACACCCCAACCTGTGGTCTCTACCATGGAAGGGGAAACCTTAGCCAAGGAATTTTCTCTCCTTTACTTTGAGACCGCAACTGATGATCGCACTCTGTCCCATCATATCATGCAGATTTTATCGAATCGTCCCCCACAATCAGGTAGAAGAACTTCTTTTAGAGCGGCTTTTGATAATACAGCTGTCTATCTAACTATTCATTGCTTTTTTCCTGGTATCGATTACGAATCTGAATGGGGAAAACTGTCTCCTCTTTTACTCTGGATTCTGGATGAGGAACCTCTTCTCGTTAAACTTACTGAATACCTGCTTAAATTTGGAGGAGGATCGTGGGAGGACCTTCAAAAAAGGCTAAGGTTTCTCTAAATCTGCTTCAAACAGTTGGGTTCGTTCTTGGTTTTCGGACACTACTTTGTCATACCCATATATATCTAAGATGAACGCAACGGAGAAATTATTACAATCAAAAAGATCTGGATTGAACCAAAAATAAGAGTAAGGAAAACAACTACTACAATTTCAACCGTAACTACTTCAATAAGTCGAAGGTTCACCTGATCGATGTTTTTAATGTGATGGAGTCCTCACCTTGTATTCTGTGTTTTGAAACAATAAAACGGTGAAAGAAAGTCTTAAAAAGAATAAATCTAAGAAATAAGATGAAAGTTGGATTATCTAATATCTATCACTTCAGGTAAAGGATGAACAGAATGTATATAAAAAGTCGTGATGGTTACGAGAAAGTAGGATCACTTTACACTTTTATTCAATACGATAAAGATATTATGAACGTGAAAACCGAAACTGAGTTAGGTCAATTATTGGAATTGAAAGAAGAACATTATATGTATGTTATTCCACGCCTTTTTATTGAAACCGTTATTATAAATAAGTGGGACTATATGGAAGATATTGACATTGACCATATCTATCCTGTTGTCTCGTGGTATGTTAATGAAGAGAATACGTTCTATATTACCGTAATTGTAGATGATGACTACGAGATTAACCTTAGTAATTGTCTTGGCGAGAATTATCGAGAAGGACTAGCCCTTACATGGAAATATAGACCGTCATCGCTACACGAGTTAGTATGGATGTCCCATTCAGGAGAGTATCATAAATGGGATTGGGAATCAGAATATCAAATTCCAATAGCAATAATCAATAGCCAAACTTGGATCATGTTTTATAATGCTCACGATCGCGATTTGAACAATTATCGATATTTTGAGGAAGTAAAAAGAGGAGTCGCCAGTGGTATGGAGGAAAAAATAATTTTTGAGTCAATAGTAAATCAGAGAAAAAAGTATTTTGAGGCACGTCGGTAGTTGGAGAAAATAGGTAAATCTATACTTGACGAGAAGAGAATCTTATACCAGAAGTAGAACTATGTAGATTTGGAGCGCGTTCGAGCCTAGATAAACATAAATAAGAAGGTAGAACGGTTAAGAGCACGAGTAGACTGGGAAGAATGGAGAACGGATTCCTGTAGGTACACCTATATATATAGCTGTGCAAGTTCAGCTATTGATTCTTTGAACTGATTCACAGTAGGATATTTCGAGCAATAAAGGTCCTCGGGGCATGAAAGCTGTCAACTGAGAATACCGATAACACAGATGAGAATTCCAGAGATACTCCCAAAATAATCCGAGATTGGGAACGTGATTTTCGCCGTGGATTACTAAAATTGATGATTTTATTGCTTATCCGATTACGTACTGAAGAGGCACACGGTTATGGGTTGATTAAAATGCTTAGGGAATCTAATATTCCGTTAAAGGCTGGTACTGTTTATCCAATGCTCAATCGAATGGAAAAAGATGGTTTAATTACATCAATAATTGCAGAAGATTTAGAATCTCCAGGTATGCCCCGTCGTATTTATACTATTACATCTGCTGGTGAATTGATGATCGAATCAATGATTCAAACGTATTTTACTTACCATGATTCTATTCAAGGCTGGTATAATGAAATTCAATCCTTTAAGCGTGAACAGAGGTAAATTATATGAAGAAAATTAATAACGATGCCAAGGTGTTAATCCGCTCGTATATCGATAATGTTGAAGAATACTTGAAATCAACCTGTAAAATGCATCCAAATGAAATAGACTCACTACTAAATGAAATCAATGATTTTATGTTTATTCGAAGCAATGAGCTTGCCACAGGGGAAACCATTTCACATTCGAACGTATTAGAAGCGATGGAAGAATGTGGTTCTCCCTCTGAAATATGTGACCAATATTTAGAACCAAAAAATGACCAGACCAGTCACCTAGATAAGACCAAGGCAGGACATGGATCAAAAAAAGCTTCAGTAAAGAAGCCACCACTTTCCTTTCGTGGCTCTAAATCAAAAGACTCCCCCACATTCTCCTCCTCTACTCGTAAATATCTGGAGCAATTACGACAATATAAACTTTTTGCAATCTATAGGGTTATCTCTGCTTTTACCTTTATAATGCTAATTATAATGGTCGCAACGAGACCATTTGGAGATATTGGTGCAAGTCACTACTATCTTTATGTCGTAGAATATTTTACCGATAGTTATATCTCCATTGGTGCCTTATGGGTATTTAATTTCCTTTTCTTCGAAGGATGGCTGATTCACAGATGGAAACAAAGCTTATTATCCAAGGGTTTTCTGCGAAAGTTGGATGACGATTTTTTAATTATCATCGCAAGAATAGGATTTCTTGTTCTAATTTTTAAAGCCTCGTTGTTACCCCTACCTTGGAGAATTGCCCTATTTTTCCCCTTGTTAATTGTTCTACAAATATTGTTGGAAAGACAATTAAAAACTGATTTTTGGATAAGAACTATTTCTCCATTCCTGATTAGAGTTGCCCATTCAGTTGATGCTGGTAAAATTTTGTCAGACTTCAAACAAATATTTCATAATTGGCGTGATTATTTTCAATATTATTCCAGATATGAAAAGCTGGTACTTTCCATCGGGGGGCCTTTTTTACTATTTAGCTTGCTTTTCCCTTGGGGATATGGGTGGCAAAGTGGATTTTTTCAAGATTCTTTTTTCACCTCAAGATTAATAGGTCCACTAAATATTCATCTGTTCATAACGAGCGCAATTTTAATTGCTATGATCGTCTTGAGCTTCTCAGAAGCTGGGGTTTCTCATTCCAACTATAAATTGAATACTGTGAGTTTTTGGGTTGGTAGAATACTTGGGATTCGAACTTTAATGATGGTTACTGCATATACTTACAATTATTCCTACTCTAGTATGTATATCTTTACTCCCCTCCTTATTCTGACATACGTGTTCTTTGAAACCACGGTTGGTTTTCAAAGGCATTTAGCTGTAAAAAGATCAATTGTTAGTGGGCTACAATATTTGGGTCAAGATCCTGCTTTGGTTTCATCACGTCACGAAATTCTAGAGACTCTTATCCCGGACTCTCCTTCTAATTCAGAAATTGTGACTGTTCCTAAGAGGCAAAGGTCTCAATCCTCCATGGATCCATCCAGAGAGGTGAGTGATTCAAAACTGCATAAAATTTTGAGGGGTTCCTATCAAATGCTTAGTATCCTAGCTTCAGCTTTGTACATAATTCTCACACCCGTATTTTCTTTCATAAAAGCCTTTGTTATTGCACTCGTATTATTATTGGGCTCGGTGTACGAGGTTCTCCTCTTCCTTTTGATATTACTTACTGGTACAAGTATGGATGGTTCATATGCTATTCCAACTTATTCTTTTGCTTCTATTAATAGTGGTGATTTGTATCAGATTGGAGGATTTACTATTTGGAGTTGGTATTTGTTAGGAGCGCTTACAGCTCAAATTTTCATTTTAGTCGTGATTGAATGGTTCCAGTTTGTTCGAAAGAAACCTGATGGAATTATAATTATTTTTTTCAGAAATTTCAGTCGACTTCTCATACTTGGCTTATTCTTAGGTTCCTGCTATCAAGGGATTCAAGGTGATCTTTATGCGATGCCTCGTATTGTCATTATGATAGTCCTCGTCATATTTCTGGAGCTGACCTCATTGAAAATCCGCCTAGAAAGAAGAAAATGTAGTAAAGATCCGCTAGATTTGCCCATTGAGTCAGATGAGAGGACTCCGAGTCCCGAAAAATCTAGCGATATTACAGAATCCACAGGTGAAAAAAGTTGAAGGATTGGATAGAATAAGGGAGCTATTCCTTATAGTCCTAATTCTTTCTTAATCAATGTTTTGAGTATTTCTTTCTGTAATTTTTGCTTGTTTGGGATTGATTTATCTCCCATAACTTTTTTCCCTACTTCTAACAACTGATCTTTTGCTATATCCTTTGCACCAGTTTCAACAATTATTTCTTTTACTGCTGTTTGTAATGCGGTACTCATTGCTTCTTTAACGGCCCCTTTTGCAGCTCCTTTCGCTAATCCACCAATTTTTTTCATAAAATCCTCTCTGAAATGTTTCTTTTGACCAATTCTATAATTAATGTAAACTTAAGTATGGACTGTTTTGCTACGATTTTAAAAGTTCTCTCTCCATCAATATCTAGGTAGGGAAAGTATTCTCAAATAGAAAATAAAGGATTAACTTTAACTTATTGTAGTTTCCTGAATTACATATAGGTTAATCGACTATCATGATGGTGAAGTTGAATAAATTCGATATTTCTTGGTAAATGATCATCGGGTTCGAAGTGGCCCTCATAGAATTCATGGGGAAATAATGCATTCAGTCCGTAGGCCGCAATTTTGAAAACAGGATGTCTTGTACCAAAAATTGTCCTAGATATAAATCGTGTCATTTTTTGAGTATCTTCTTCCTCGGTATATCCTATAGAGTGGATATATTCGTGTAGGAGTAAATGGAATAAATAAGCCTTATAGTGGCCTTTTGGTGTTTCTTCTCTCATTATTTGCAATACATTGCGGTTAAGATAAATTTCATTCGTACCAACGCGATGATAACCTCCTACAAACCCTTGTGGGTGAAAACCTAAATCCTCTAAACCTATTAGAATACCCGCTCGTGATTTTTTTAGAACAGTACTCGCGATTCTCCTGATTAAATCAAAGATTTGAGAGTAATTATTAGCATCTATTGCTTCATATTCCTCATAGAATGCTCGAAGTTGTATCTTATCCACAGTTATAACCTATGTAGCTGTAATCATCATCTTTTAATATGACTTGCATTCGGCCATCGCAGATTCTTACAAGGGGAATGATTTTGATATTCGTAAATTGTCTATATACTCGTAATTAGATAAAAAAGGGAGAATGGGGGGAAAATTAACAATAATTAACTCCGTTAATCCTCATTCATCATCCGTTGAGTAAATGGTTTCAATTCCTTTTGGTTTAAAATTGGCTGATAGCGATCCAAAGTTACTTATCACTTGATCTTTCTCTGATCGTTCACGAAGCTCTTTGATTGTATTCAAATGTGTGGATTGCAGGTATGATACTGCTATTAACGATGCACCGACTAGTATTGAAGCAAGCAAAATCAAAAAGAGGCCTATTGTCCACAGAACTAGTAGAGCTATTCCAAAAAGATCTAATGAAAACCCAGCAACCTGTATTCCCTCTGTGGAGGTAGCTTGTCCAGCAAAACTTTCTGTGACTTGTACTGCAAGCGCTCCAAGGGATATTATACCAGAAAATCCAATAATAATGCCTAGTCCATCTCTTAATATCTTTCCGAGAGGTTTTACCGCAACAATATCCCCCTGTGGACTTGATTTAATTCGTTTGAATCCTCCCTCGTTAAAACTCCAGATAACTGGAATGTAGAAGAGAAGAATTAGTAGAACAAACGGAGATAAGATTGGACTCCAAACAAGGGCGGTAACTTTGTCTTCAAAAGGAGAATTTTGTACAAATAATATAGTTAAAATGGCTGCTAATGCCGTGGGGAAGAATAAAATATCGTAAGCTCTTTGTTTATATAATTCTCCGAGAGTAGATCGAACACCAGATAGATTAATGACATTTACAAAGCTTTCTTCAATATAAGTTTCACCTTCGAAGTCAAAAAATGGGATAATATTAATTAATTTCCCTGTCTTGCCATTAAGCATCTTAAGAACCATATATGTCCAAAATCTTCCTCCAATTAACTTGACAATACGGAATATGATCAATAAAAATGCAGTGAGGATACTTGCACCTCCTCCAATTGCTACCGTTATGAGTAATAAACTTCCTACGAAGAGAAACTCGTTTATGAAATTTTCACCAATTGCAATAACTATCTGTTTCAACCAGTCTAGAATTGGTCTGTTGCTAACCTCATAATAATTTCCTATGATTTCCCCAGAACGATCAGCTCCAGTGCTGGCTCCTTCTTCGGCTCGCTGAAATATTGGAAATGACTTTTGGGGTTGATAATGGGGAACTAACTCATGTGTCTCCATATTAACCCATATAGCTTCACGAAAACCAATATGGACATCGTAAACTGTGAAATTGTTTGTTGATGGGTCATGATAAAAGAAGTTAAGGATTTCTGCTTCTGGGAAGAAAGTAACCCATCCATTCGCCCTAACCTCCTCGAGTCGATAAGGCCTAAAGTCAGGAATACGGGTTCCACCCAAAGTATAGACAAGTAATTTTCCTTCCTGTTCTGAAACTGTTACATTTTGGAACCAGTCCCCAGTTTCTTCATTAAAATAATTCCAGCTATACCATTTACCCATATCTAGGCGAATCTCTCTAATCAGTGGACTTTCGTCAATATTGTAGGGAGTACTAGGAAGAATTGCTGCCGTTGTAATAAACATCGCACCTACGGTAGCTATCATTGCGGAAAAAATCCAGATCACACAGAAAAATAGCACTTTTGTCTTAAAACGCATTTTTGATAAACGATAAACCATTTTGGGAGACCTCTATAGAAAATAATATTTGTACTATGTTCTCTTTCAGCTGTAATTTTTTTAATGTTCTTGAATAAGTAGAGCTAGATTATGCTGAATTTCAATTAAACACATTGTATTTGTCTGAGTTAAGAAAGAAATTGAGTTAATACCGTTTGACCGCCTTGTTTCTTTAAACTCGAAACCCTCACGCCAATTAAACGTACTTTCTTTTGTGAATTTCTAAACTCATCCAATAAGTATCTGGTCTTCCCTAGGATAGCGGATTCATCATTAAGATAATTAGTAAAGCTAGAACTACGAGTATAAGTAATGTAACCTTCGAAACGGATTTTAATACTAACAGTTTTAGTCAAGAGACGATATTCTTGAAGTCTACTAACCAGTTTAGAGGTGATATCTTTTACTTTGGTGTTAATAACCTTCCAATCATTTTGGTCTGTTCGAAATGTTCTCTCAGAGCTTATTGATTTTCTTTCCCCACGAAAATTTCCAACAGGTCGATAATTCTCACCATGTACGACTTTCTGTAAATGCAAGCCATAATCCCCTAAGAGTAAAAAGATTTTCTCCCGAGTAGTGTTTGCGATATCTCCTATTGTCTTTAATCCTTTCCGATTAAGCACTTGTTCGGTCTTTTTTCCCACTCCATTAATTTTCCTTACTGGCAAAGCATGAAGCTTGATGGGAATATCAGTATTCGATACAATTGCAATACCATTAGGTTTGTTAAGGTCACTTCCGATCTTAGCTATGGATTTTGATTCAGCTATTCCCACCGAAATTGGTAATGAGAGCTTGTTTTGAATCCTATTTTGAATATCTTGAGCAACCGCTCTTGGTGTATCACCATACTCTTCCCAAACTTGTGTTAAGTCTAAATATGCTTCATCTAGTCCTGAACTTTGAAAAATTGGGGTGTATTCTTTTAAAATTGCCATTACTTTCTTAGATTCTTTATGATAATTGGTGAACGATATCTCACGTCCCGAGCATATATATATTCCATCTGGACATTGTCGATACGCGGTTGAAATTGGCATGCCCGAATGGAGTCCGAATTTTCTTGCCTCATACGAACAGGTAGAGACTACACCTCGTCCTTTTCCTGCTTGGGGATCTGAGCCAATAATTACCGGATAATTTTTTAGAAAAGGATGAATTTTCAGATGGACACTAGCAAAAAATGCATCTAAATCAACATGGGCAATTACTTGCTTCCACACTCTCGTTACCGTCAAACACAGCGAGTTTCGAAAGATCTTATAAATATGTAAAACGCTCAGATTAAAGTAATTTTCGGTTTAATCTTGGAGATTTAAGTCAATTTCAGACACAGAGGTTAATTTTTCCCCTTTTTCGGAAGAGATAATGAGAGTTTAATAGAAATCGAACTTGTTACCTTTATTACTGTTTATATTATATTAGACTCCAAAAATAGGTATTTCTTTGATAATAGTGAGCTCTTGTGATTCGATCGGATCATAATTACAAACAACTGCACACAGTTTTACTCCAGTTTTTTTCGCTATAACTAATGCCTCATAAAAATTGGGATCCATTTCTCTATAGGGAGTGAAATTAATGGCATCATTCCGTTTTGTTATAAACACAATTTCAGCGTTATAACCAACAGATAGTGCCTCCGTTAATTCCTTCACGTGTCGTGCGCCTCTTGCCGTTGGTGCGTCAGGAAACATCGCAGTATGATCCTTAACGAGTGTTGCACTTTTCACTTCAATAAGGGTCTTTTTAGGTGCCGAGGAATTACTATGATCTTCCATCAAAAAATCAAAACGTGACTTTTGAAATGTGAACTCTGATTTCAAGAGTTTAAAATCCCGATACCGCTCAATTTTTGCATAATCCTCTTTGAACAGCTGATTACTCAGTTGTGAGTCTATATTCACCCATATGGAACCAGCTTTCACTCCAACGAGAGAAAATTTAGTTTTTCTTCTTTGATTATCACTTCTCGCAAGAAGAACCTCTACGGATGGAACTAAAAGCTCACGTAAACGTCCAGGATCCGGAACATGAGCATAGTGTTCTGTTTGTGACGGAATTTCGCGTACTCGAGCCAAAAATCTATTTGGTCTTTCAAGAAATTCCCCTAGAACATAATCTCCTAGACAACGCATTGTTTAACACATTCTAGGTAGTAGTTTTCTTAATTCCTTCCGACTTCAAGCATTTTACAGTGGTAATTCTCTAGTCTAAATCTATATTCTATAGAAAGTTTGAGTGTTAGAGATAACTTCAATGGGAAATATTATTTAGGTAGTGAACTATCAAAATATTTAATTAACGAATTCAGAAATTTTTCATAGAGTAGCAGAGGAATACAGAAGTTTTGTACTGGTAGCTTCTCAAGGTTCGCAAAGTGAGCAAAATGAACAAGAAAATGAAAACCCTTGATCCTCAGGTAATCGATAAATTTAAGGCGATCCTTCAAAAATCCGTTTCCCTTGCAGAAGAAGGAGCTTATTCAAAAGCCATTTTGCTCTTAGAAGAGACTCTGAAAGAAGCAGCGAAATTGTCTTTTGTTCAACCTGAGATTGATGTTCAGAATGCTTTGGGTATTTTACATTGGAAAAACAATTCTTTTGAAAAGTTCCTGGAAATTACCGCCACTTCACTAGCAAATGCTCGTGTTCATAAGTACAAAAAAGGTACTGCTGAAGCATTGTTAAATTTAGCTTGGGTCCTCGCAATGGAGAGAAAAGATTTCATCAAAGCTTTTGATTTTACCGAAGAAGCTTTGGCAGTGACACAAGATATTGGTTATGTAAAGGGTATTGCTACTAGTTTGTACATCATTTCAGCGGCGTATAAGTATAAAAAAATGGAAGACAAAGCCACTTACTATCTCGACAAATCTCTACAAGTTTCAATGTCCTTAGCTGGAGAATCTGATTTATTAATACCCAGTAAGGAAGGCCTTTCAGAAAAAGAAAAAGACCAACTAAAAGATGCTCTAGATCTAATATAATTTGAGAAATAGATTTTTTTCCATTTCTGTTTTTTCCCTTGTTCGACTCTTAGTAGGTATCCTCTCGATGTGGTGTCCAGTTATGGAGAGAAGAATGGATTGTAGTAACTGGTAAATTATATGTGTCAACGAATTCATGGTCCTACATGAATACAAAGTTCTAGGGTAATTTTAAATATCCGAGTATTTTATCAATCAGATAATGATTGTGAGGGTGCACTCGTTGGGTAACAGTGGTTTAGATAAGACAAATATCGTTATTTTTTCCCCTATTAGCGAAACAGAAAACTATAAAGGTTCTCCTAGTTTTGACCGACTTAGAAAATTCTTAGATTTAGTGAAATCTGATGAATTTATCCAAGAATTAAAACAAAGAGGATTAATTAAAACGACATTAAATATCACGGAGTATTATTTGCACCATCTTGGTAGAATTGATTATTTCAATGTTCTTATGCGAAAAAAAGGGCATACAGAGAAAATGATTAAAGACTCGGAACTGTCCAATCTCATAAATAAAGATTCAATTATTCTACTACTTTATTATAGTAAATTCTTTACAGAACCAAGTACCTATGCTTATGGTTTTTATTTGCATAAATACCTACCTTCATCAGTCAAGCGATTCTTTGTCGCTTTAGATTTAGATTGTGTATTTACAGACTATGTCTACACGGAAGAACAGCTTGAAGAGATTAGAGAAAATTATCCTCCCAGTCAGATTGAGAAGTGGGATTATGAGGCAAAAGAGCATTGGATTACTGGTAAAGAGACTGGTGATTCCTTAGAGGAATTAAATATGAAAAAATTCTCAACGAAATTAAATTTAGGTTGTTCAGCCAATCATCCTGACTCTGTGTTGAGACTCTTTGAATTTCTTTCTAACGTTTTACTGAATGATGCTCTTTATAACCCCCCTCAGTTTAGACATATTGACTTTTTTAACACTTATTAATTCTTTTTCTCCTCCAGTCTTCATGGGGACTTCAATAAAAATGCGCATATCTGATTTCATGTCCTAATTTTTGATTATACTCCCTTTCGAACTATTTATTTTAGTAATTTCTTCAACAAATATTGTTACTCAAATTTGGCAACAAATACGATCATGGCCGTATCACTTGCTGTATTCGGATCAGACCAATATTTTCTAAATGTAGTGAGAACTTCATGTCCTTTTAATGAAATTCTTGCTATTTTATAACTTTAGGGAATTAATACCATTTTTGTTGCTTTAACACGGAAAATTCGATTGAAACTTGTTATATTATGCCATCATCGATCTCTTTAATAAGAATAATATCTTTTAAGTTCGTAAAGGGGGTATTTTTGGAAACTGTTGTTAAATCAATGCCTGGCTTAGTTAAGACCGCATTATAATGTGGGAAAAAGTATATATCTGATCAAATTGGATCTATTCTTCGCAATTGGGCCTTAGACGATGTACTAGAGGCAAATTTTCCGTTTGAGGACAACTAGTTCTGGCTGCGAACAAAGTGCTTTCACAATTCTTCTTGTAGAGGGAAAAATGGAGGAGAGAGAGGTAGTTTCGTAAATAAGCCCTGGGATTACGATGAAGAAGGAGCTACTCGTTGTTGAGAGCTGGTGCCCACTTCCCCTTTTTCATTTCAAGATTTATTATTTTTTGTACCTAATATATTATAAGTAGGGTGTATCAGTACATCATTCAATTATTTTTCACAGTAAATATTGAATTTGGAATATCTTAGGATGATTGGTACCCATAGCTTAACGATGAATCAGAAGCGAGTGATCGTTGGTTTATGTTTGTATCCCATAGATTCTGATTATGAAATTGCCCGAAAACTATCAGTAAAACGTTCAACATTCTCAACAATTAAAAAAGAACTTATTAGTTCATTAGCGATTCGACCAGTGAATATTCCAAATTTCCTATCACTAAAAGCTGAAGTAATCGCATTAGAGTCCTTTCATCTGAATCCTGTTATACTTGCGAGATTGATGAATAATCAACCTTCCAGTCTACAAGAACGCATTCAACACTTTCCAAGCATTGTTTCGTCTATTATTGATACTCATGGTGGATTTTCGCTTCTAATTAGTAAATCATTAACTGATGTGACGTTAGCACATAAAACACTAGCCGGCTTTTGTTATGAATCTGGTCTGTCCGATCCACATAATTTCCACCTATATACAGGTCCCGCTACGGAACAAGGGGTGTTAAATTTCATGGAATACGGAAAACAACTGGCATCAGTTTGGGGAATTCTGATTGAAGAGAAACACTCAACTTCTCCTCTATTATGTTCTAGTGAAGATGTAATTGACCAAATATCTCCCGTAGGGTGGAAAATTTTCAATAATTTAATTAATTACCCAAGTAAATCGATAATTGAGCTAGCAGAAATTGTTGGTAAACCTAGGAATACAATTTCTCGCTGGGTGCAATTTTTTCTAAGAAATGAACTCTATTTTACCCGATACATGCCCAATTTAGTTATGCTTGGTATGAAAATACAGGTAGCATATTTTATTTCGATACGAGGGCTTAATGACAAAGATAGGAAACGTTTAATTGAAAGTGTGCAATACAATATGCACCCATTCAATCTCTTTATTAGTCACAGAGAAATAGTGATAAATTCTGTATCGAAAGATTATTCTAGTTTCCGTAAAGATGAGAATGCCTTTATAAAAACCATTCGTAACACTACGAATACCCCCAATCAAATAAAAGACAAAATAGTGACCTCGACAGGAAATTTATCATTTGTTAAAGATTTTCATCGCTCTTTAAATCCACTTTTGGAGTATTTAAAAGCTTCAGAGAGGTATAACTTGAAGCCATTCAATAAAAATACCGTAATCAAGAATTCTATTTGATAGGATGGATATTCTGTATGAAAAATGAATCAGATTTCGTAGGTGGATTAAGTGAACGAGAGCAACTCGTGATGGCCTACCTTGTCCAATATCCAGAAATTCCCGATTTCGAACTTGCATTAAAAATTGGCATCAAACGTTCCACATTCTCAACCATAAAGAAACGGCTAAAGGCCAAAAAGTACTATACGCTCGTTTATTTACCTAATGTGGCATATCTCAACATAGAATTTATCACCCTCAATATACGAGTCATATCGGAACTATCTTCCTATTATGGTGTATCTGATTCATCTGATGAAAAAAAGTCAGTTAATTTTCTAGATATTCTAAAAAATTCCAATAGACTTCTGTTTTCAGCCGTTGAGAGTAACTTGGCGTTAACTTTGAGCTGTTATGAAAATTATAATAAATTTGAAGAAATATCAGATCAACTAGAAAACAACCTATTGAATTTGGGAATAAATTTCAGTTTCCAACAAGAATTACATTTTCCCATTCGATTATCAGAATTTCCAAGATTTCTAGATTATTCTAAATCATTATTCAGACTTTTTGGTTTAAGCTTAGAAGAAAAACTAGAGAAACCTATTTTTCTGCCCCCCCAAGATCCTCAACTGAGAATAACACAAGTAGGACAAGAAATCCTCTATTCTTTTCTCGAAGCGCCAGGACGAACTCCAAGGGAAGTATCTCAACTAACTGGAAGACCAAGGACGACTACTACAAGGTGGTTGAAAAAACTTGTTGATTCAGGAGTAATAGTACCCCGATTATTTCCCAACACTAAGAAACTAGGGCTTAATATACTTCTACTTTGCCGCTACTGTATCATTTCATCTCAGGCCTCAACTATTGAGATGTCGCTAAGCCTTATTGATAAAGTGCTAACACCAATTATTTTGATGAGATTTGGGTTCGATGTCATAGTAACGGCGGTTTTTAGCTCTTTTGAGGAAGCTAAAGTGGCTGAAACTCATTTAATATCCTTAATGAGTGACAATGATATTCTGTTTAATGTAGAGTATCGAAACTTCCTTTCACTTCCTCACACAATCACTACACTTGATTACATGGATTCTTTTATGCCAATCCTGACATTTTTAGGTGAAACAGAACAAACAAGTTGAAATTACTTTATAGTATATCAAATCGGCAAATCAGAAGTTTGACTTGTCAGCTCTTCAAATAAGAACTGCGAAATTATATAGTGAGTTTAATAAATGAGGTAACGTAATATTAAAATTACTAAACAAATCTCCCTAAATACCATTTTCGTCAAAAAATGGGTATAGATTCATTATATATTATCAATTTGAGGACTAATAATGGCACGCATTCTCTTGGTAGATGATGAAAGAGACCTCCTCATGATATATTCTAAGCTATTGATGATGGAAGGTCATGATGTCATTGGGAATGCCAGTAACGGAAAAGAAGCCATTGAGAAATTTTCAGAGCTACCTATTAAACCTGATATCATAATCATGGACTACCGTATGCCAGTTCTGGATGGACTCGTTGCAATGAAGGAGATATTAAAAAAAACACCTCAAGCTAAAGTTTTATTCGTCTCGGCTGAAAAGAGAGTCGAGAAAGAGGCACTGGAATCAGGTGCTATTGGTTTTTTTACGAAACCAACCAGTATTCGGAATCTATTAGCTGAAATAGACCGAATTCAGCAACTACAAACTGAAAAATTGAAAGCAGTAACTCGTGAAGAGCGAGCGATTGAAAACTAATTTATCTGCTTGACAATTTAATTAAAAGTTATTCGTTGCTCGATGATCTTTCCGTTTAAAGAAGACTTCTTATGTTATTAGTAAGAAAAAAAAAGGGAGGTGAAGGATTTTATGAAATATAATTAGTCTAAACCTTATTTGGTTGCGGCTAATTTAACATCATTTTCCTTAACGGTCTTACGACCAGAGTGACGAGCAATTTCGACTGCGTATTTGGCTAGTTCCATACCATAGTCGGTTAAAACCTCGTTAAGCCGACTGATTGCGTCTGCGGATACACGGCGTGCACCAGCATTACGAATAAGCTTCTCTACGCGAGCACTTGCAAATCCTACCATAATTTATTTCACCTTTTCTCAAAAATACGTCGATTCTTTTTCGACAATTACTTGAATTTCCCTATCTTTATAAAGTTATTCCTTTGTTTTGGTATCTAACATTACCTAGTTTGCGTACCCTTCATGTATAGGATCTTCATGATATGATGTTGTGTTTAGTAATTCGTTAGCATACTAGATGTTCTTATCTCAATGCATAGAATTCAATAAGAAAAATGAATTTTCAACTCGCCAAATTGACTTTAATTATTAGTGGACTATAATATCTTCGTCTTAACCAGGAAAAGCAGGTAAAAAATTGATATGACCAAGTATTAGCTTATTTTATATCAATAATACCTGAATTAAATGAGTTTTTATTGAATAAACATGTCTAAACGAGAATTTCAGACACTACTCCATATTTAGACTGTTAAGATGTGATATCCAAGATTTGGTAAATTTCTTCGGAAACTTCCTATTAAGTTCATTTATTATCTCTTTGAGAGAAATTGCAGGTTCGCTTACTATTCTGTTATGAACATATTGAAGTGTTTCATAGAAAAAGGTCGTTCCCATCGTCTTATATTGTGCTTCAATTGGAGGAAATTCCCAATCTTCGAGAATTCTTGTTTTAATCAACTCTCTATAGTTCTCATTAACTTCGTATCCTATACCCTTTCGTCCAGTAATGCGACAAATCTTCAAGGTTGTTCCTGAACCTAAAAAAGGATCGAGCACCGTTTCATTCTTAGCAGAATGCATTTTAATGATTCGATAGGGGATTTCTTCAGGAAAGGGTGCAGAATGACCAAATTTATTAACACCCTTAGAGTCAATTTTAATTACAGGGGAGATATCATCCCAGATTCCTCGAACAGCGAAATGTCTCCATTCATCTTTTGATAATAAACTTTTTTGCATGGTTTCGGGAGGAACTTTGCGTGTCTTCCCCCCCTTTACAAACACAAAGATTTGTTCAAAACTAGTGTTTGAGGCAATATTGGTAGGTTTAGGATAACTACCCCAAGATACGTTAGAAATATAAGGTGCTTTATCCCAATAGTGCATTCCAGATAAATAGAAATTACTTTCTCGAAAAAAGCGTTCAATGTCATACATTAAATTTAATATAACTCGACGTCCAAATCCAGAATTTTTACTATCTATTGGGAGCGGTTGGACATTAATAGCTATTTTACCATTTGGCTGAAGTACTCGTTCACATTCTTTCCAAACCTTATCTAAAGAATTAACATATTCTTTATAGATCTGTCCGAATCCTATCTGCTCAGAACCGTAATCTCTGACATTCCAATAAGGAGGAGAAGTGACAATTAGAGTCACTGAATCTGACTCGATTTCACGCATATTTTCTGAGGATTCAAAGAAAACTGTTTGATTTTCCACTATTAAGCTGGGGGAAGTGTGTTTCAAGTTAAATCTTCCTCATTCACGACATTTAATCGGTAAGCATCACTGCTAAATTTAGATTGTCTCCAATAAATTGATTGATGTTTTGATAGATCATAAGACCACTCATCACGAATAGTTGAATCAACCGCTATTTCAATGATTTCACCAACAAACATGTCATGATCACCTGTGGTGATTATATCAACGAGTTTGCATTCCAAATTAATTTTACACTCTTTTATGCGGGGTGCGGCAATTTTTTTGGATGGCTCTAATGTGAAACCAGCCTTTTCAATTTTTTTTGGATCTTCACGACCAGAAATCTGTCCAACAAAATGGGTTTCTTTAACAAGATTGTAATGGGGAATATTTACAACAAAAGACTTGGTTTCTTTTATTATTTCATGAGAATACCTCTTATTTGCAATGAGAACACCAAGTAATGGCGGATCTGCTGAAAGAGGGGTAGACCAAGCGATAGTGAGGGCATTTGGATTAGAAAGCGTTCCAGATGATACGATAATTGTGAATCGTGGATATAAAAATCGGTATGCAGTCTTCAGATCGATATTAGATATTTTCACGTTAGAGTTACCTCAACAAAACCATTTGCTGAGACATTTTATTTCTTTCTGAGACTCCGAAGGAGATCGAGATTCTTTTTATCATCAATTTTTTCATCTTTGGGAGTTTCAAGAATCATAGAAATATTATTAAATCTAGGATGTTGCATTAATTCCCGAAAACAATCAATGCCTATATTTCCCCGACCAATGTGTTCATGATGATCGATTCCTGAATTTAATTGGCCCTTAGAATCATTGAGATGAATTACTCGGACTTTATTTTTCCCTACCAGCTCGTCAATACTGTCAAATACCTCATGAAGTATTTCAGGAGACGAAATCTCATAACCAGAGGCAAAAGCGTGTGCGGTATCAAAGCACATTCCTACATACTGCGGTTGGTTCACGGTATTTATGACATTGGTGATATCTTCAATATTTTTCCCCCAATCTCTTCTTTTTGCTGTTGAATTTTCCAATAGAATCATTGTAGGCGCTATTCGTGATTCAAGTGCTTGATCTAAAGCTTTAGCTGTACGTTTAACAGCAAAATCTCGTGATTCCTTTTTCGGGCTTCCAAGGTGTGAAATGACATAGGGGGAATGTAAAAGGTGCGATTTTACGATCTCTTCCTGGAGAACTTTGATCGATCTGTTGTAGAGGCCGTCGTCGGGGGAAGACAAATTAGGAAGATACGGCATATGGATCGCGGTATCGAAATATTTGGCGTTTTCGGCTTTATCTAGAAAGCTTTTAACTCGAATTTTGTCTAATGAGAATTTACCTGCTTCCCAACGTCTAGGTGGACGAGTAAAAATCTGAAGGCATTCGCAGGTACTTTCAAGTCCTCGATCAACTGCTCTATCTATTCCATTCGCTATAGATTTATGTGCTCCTATTCGCGGAAGTATAGTTTTTTCTTTAGACATGACTATTTATCTCTATAAGTCGTCCATTCTCTTTAAGATTCGTCCTCCAGAAGAGTTATTAGTGTTTATTCCTAAAGAATGTGCAATGAAAGAAATCTCACAAATTACGAGCAAATTTCCAATCAGATTCGAATATGTTGCCTTAATTATTGCTACAATAGCAGTATCAGGAGCTTCAATCTTTATTCGATATAGCATTTCAACGGCAATAACCATCGCATTTTGGAGATTGTTTTTGGTAGTGCTCTTACTTTCACCCTTACTACTCTCCGCAGAAATTAGAAGACAATTTCGTTCTGTTTCAAGCTTCGGCCATATGAAATACTTTATCTTAGCAGGTTTTTTTCTTTCACTTCATTTTTTCTCCTGGATTCAGAGTTTAGAGTATACTTCTGTAGCAGCATCGGTAATCGTTGTAAACTCGTCTCCGCTCTGGGTAATTTTTCTTTCCTTTGCTCTTTTCCGTGAGACGATTACTTCTTCCCAAGTGATTGGATTGATTCTATGTTTTTTTGGAATTATACTTATTGCGTTTGGTGAGGTTTCTAGTCAATTACTCGGCTCCTTTCAAGAAGGGGTTTTTTTAGCCTTATTTGGTGCCCTAATGGTTGCTTGTTATTTCATTATCGGAAAACAAATGCGAAGTCGTTTCAATGTTTCTAATATTGCTTATACATACTTTGTTAACGCTTATTGCACCATATTCCTATTTCTTTATTCTTTAGGCCTTTCAGAAAATGTTTGGATATTTCCTTCATCTGATATGACCTGGTTTCTTGCTTTAGCCATAGGGCCGAGTTTATTGGGTCATGCTCTGTATACATACTCTATGAAAAAACTTTCTGCACAGGTTGTATCTTTAACGGTTTTAGGAGAAGCAGCTGGTGCATCAATTTTAGGATTTATATTTTTGTCAGAAAGATTACCATTCACAACATTATTGGGAGGAATATTCATTGGAATAGGTATCATTCTGGCCGTACTTACAGAGGATCAATCGATGTAAGAGACTCTAATCTTGTTTAGTTTTTCCGATTAACCCAGATTGATTCTCCTTTACGAGGTCTTGGTCTAAATTTTACGAATAAAACCGATGCTACCAATCCACTTACGGCAAAAAAGCCTATAATTGGGACAGGATCCATAACTGTAGGTGTGGTCGTTGTGGTTGTGGTAATAACTGTTCCATTGGCTGGTATGTATAGGTAGTTCAGAGATAAATTAAGTAATTGGGGTAGAATGTCGTCAGGAACCATATCAGGTTGAAATTGATAGTTGACTAATTTATATTGTCCATTATCAACAACATATCCTTTTGTACTGTAGGAAGAAAATTGAGGATCAATATCTATAAGGATGGGGGTAGCACCTATCAATAAATTAACCAGTTCTCCATCAGAACCTCTGGTTGCCCGAAGTGTATCGGTATTTCCGAGTGTAAATTGAGGTAGTTCTTCTAAGAACAGTAACCCTTCTAACATGGAAGCAGGGGATCGAAAATTTAATATGGATTCCGCTTGGAAAATATCACGGTATTCATTTTGGAACTCGGCTCCCTGATTACTAAAATCAAAGATCGTATAAGAAGACATGAAGATAATACCAGGAGATCGTTCATCACCAAGATCTGAGTTAAAATATTTCTTTATCTCTTTGAACTCATTGTTATTAATGTGAGAGTTACTTATTGGAGAAATTTCGGGATTTCCAACCCAAATAATTGTATTGTATTGAGCTAATTCTTCAGCAGTAACTTCAGCATCAGTAAAAGAAGAAGTACACATGATTTCGTACTCATTCGCATATCCTAATGTATCTAACGCTTCTAATACACTTATTTCCGCATCACGACCTAAATCATCATCTACAACAAGAATCGAACCATTCCGATTGTCAATCTCTACAGAAATGAATGAAGAGTATCCAATATATGGAGAACTTGTGTTATCAGCTGCTCGAGCACGAATAATATGCGATCCCTCTCGTTCTTGGGTCGAATCCCATGAATAAACGTACATATTTGGAGAAAGATCAGGTGTAGCTAATTCCCAAGGACCATTATCGATAGAAACCTCAGCTGAAGTTATACTTGATGAGTTAAGATGGTCAACTGAAAAATGTAGGTCATAATTTCCAGTGATTACTTCATTGGGCTCATTTAAATTAATTATAGGTATATTACTCTCATTAGTTATCCGAATACGATAAGATTTATTCGTAAACGTTTCCAAAATTTGGGCAGCCCACCCTGCACCCGAAACAAATGTTCCTATGTCACCCGATGAAGATGAAAAAGGAGCATCGTCTTTATTTTCTTCTGTTTCTGGGTGGGCATCAATTACATTCCATGGAGGATATTCACCTTCGACTTGTGTATAAGTTCGCGGCCCTACTTGAATTTCTGCTACAACCATTCCAAATTTGGGTAAGAGCTTATCATAATCCAGATCTTCACGAACTGTAATAGTCCACCCTGACCCATGGTTAGGATCAATATATCCTGAGGAATTCCATCCAATCTCAAGCCACATTATTCCCTGAGGGGATTCTACACCGATGGGAGTTATTGTAGACAAAGTATCTGTTGTGTAATTTGTTACTTGTAGCCGATAATCCGCAGAAAGGAATTGAGCAGAAGATGCAAGAGAAACCTTACTATAATATTTATTCCAAATCGAAAAATGACTACTACCTCTTCCCATCATACCGTATTCGCCAGCGAAGGTATGTTCGTAATCTCTGTAGTCATACAAATCTGGGAAATATAATGCATGTCCTAGCTCATGAGAAGGAGTGCTATAATCCACATATTCATGGTTCATAGAATAAGCTACCCAACCAGAGTCTGTGGATACCCCCCATTGATGCGACCAAATGTCATTTGAATTTCCCGAGTATTCTTGACCATCTCCCGAATGAATTACTACAAATAAATCGTAACTTAGGGGGTCTTTACCAACATCCAAGGCTTGTTCATATGCTTCCCCTGCAAGTAAATCTGGATTTGTGTCCTGACCAGGAGGCATACGTGTACCCCCACCATAATAAGAAAGAGGCTCTACTGCCTGAAACCATCCAAGTACATCTCCAGATAAATCCACTGAGCCATAAGATGAATTTATATAATATTGACGAATACTAAAGGATTCATTAGAAAAAAATAAATCAGTAAAATGTTGAACAGTGTGAGTTTCATGGTGTGGATCGTCAGAAAGCTCCATTAAGACAACTAAGACATTTAATGTTATATCTACCTTTATCCTCTCGGGAAGTGCCTCTTGAGCGGGAATAGATGCAGTTTCAGTAATAAATGATTGACCGACAATCAGTGTAATTGGGGAACATAATAAGAATAACAATATTTGACTCAAATGGACCTTGGACATAGAATACACCTATATTTGTCGATTAGTATAAAGGTAAGAGATTTTTTAAAAGAATTCGGAATCGAATAAGTGATTGAAAGAGGATTCCTATAGGTAGTCCATAATGATTTGGAGATGAATTATTGGTAGATCAGCAGATTATTAATCAAATTATCGAAATTTTACTTACAAGGATAACAACAGAGGATCAGGAACTTGGAAGATTTTTAATCCATGATCAATACGACAATTTAGATTCGAGAATCGTCTTTTGGGCTATTAGAGAAAAAACTCGTGATTTAAAAGAGACTACTTTAACAGACTTAGAGGACTTCTCCGATATTGAAGTAAAACTAACACTATCCCCACGAGGATTTTTCGAAGACGTCCTTAAGGGCAAAAATGTTCCCTATTGGCAAGTTGCAACAGTTATGAGACTTTTACAATCCAGTGACATAATATACGACCCTCGGGGGAAATTGGATGACTGGAAATCTCAAGCTGAACATGTTGAATGGCAACCAGAAGTAATTGATTTGAAAAGGCAAACAGCTAGGATGCTTTTAGGGCGAGTAAAAAATCGAATTCAGGAAGATATGATTGCAGATGCATATATCTGGCTAATTAAAGCAGCGGAGGAAGCCATATGTATTCCTTTAATGAACCAAAACGCGTTTGGATTAGGAACCGCCCCTTTTTTACTTGATTCTTTAAGAAATGCTGATTTGAATCTATATGATTTTTTTAACCAGCTCTTACGGATTTCTCACTTTAATCCTGCGAGGTTATCTAATGCACGTCAAGAATTAGAGCTTCTAGCTGATCGGTTATTCCAACAACATTTGCGTACTGATCGTGAAATGTGGATTTTATCAGCTTTTGTATCAATAAATGAGTCAGAGCTTCGACTTAACCAGAGTATGGATATCAGAAACAACGGGAAAACCGTTTCCGTAGCAAGTCGACTATTTGAAACTGCAGTCGGAGAACTTTGGCAGGCCTTCTTTCTAGTGGCACAGAGTCCAAGATTAGACGTGAAATTAGATCCATGGGTAGTTGCATCTTTCTGGACTTGGTTTGGTGGAACAGAAATCAATGAGGAATGGTTGGAAGATAAAATGACGTTTATAAATACCCTGATTGAAAGCTAGTGTGTATTTTTGAACCAATCCCATGTATTTTGAATACCTGTGTTAAATGTTGTCTGTGGTGTCCATTTGAGAATTTTTTTTGCCTTAGTGATATCTAAAGCAATTTTTTTGACGTCTCCTGGTCTTGGAGGTTTGAACACCTTCTTTATAGGAAGTGTAGTGACTTCTCCGATTATTTCTACTAATTCATTCAAACTTGTTTGAATCCCTGTTCCAGCATTGTAAGTATCATCGACGTTGGAGGCCATAGCGGTTGTACAGATAGCTGCTATATCTTTGACGTACACATAATCTCGAGTGTCAGATCCATCACCAAATATCTCCAGGGGTTTTTTGTTCAACATTCTTCCTAAATAAATTGAAATTACTCCTGCTTCTCCCAATGGATCTTGTCTGGGTCCATAGATATTGGCTGGTCTAATAATCGCATATGAAAGGCCATGAGTAGCGTTGAACCATTTCAGATATTTTTCACCTACCAACTTACTCAACCCGTAGGGAGAAATGGGTTCTTCAGGAGTTGTTTCTGACGCGGGTATGTGAAGAGGTTCCCCATAAATTGCTCCCCCTGTGGAAACATATACAACCCGTTTCACTGAACTTTCTAGGATCGTATTTAATATATTGATGAACCCATTGATATTTATTGAGGCATCATGGAGGGGATTGCGCACAGATTGGGTTACAGAAATTTGAGCTGCTAAATGATAAACTGATTCTACATCTTCAAGAGCTGCTTGCACATCCTTAAGATTTAATATATCCCCTTCAATAAGTGTGATCTTTTCTTTAAAGGGTTCGAGATTTATTCTCTTTCCAGAGGTAAAATTGTCTAAACAAACAACTTCGTGACCTTGAACTAGTAGCTCTTCTATCAGATGGCTTCCTACAAAACCAGCTCCCCCAGTGACAAGAACTTTCATCTTTCAGCCTCAATCAATAAGTCATTTAGAAAATCATATTCAATACCCTAGATATAGAACCTGTTTAATTGAATTCTTGTATTATTTTCCCGAAAAAACGAGGAAATTACAATATCTAATCTGGATATGAAAGATATTAGAGAGATAAGATTAAATTCCTGTCTTTCATTCTCAGAAAAGTGTATGCAGACTTTCTTTAATTCATCGGAAAAATAAGAGAAGGGAATTTAATGAAGATTGGAATGAGTCAAGGATCGGTGGTAGCGTCTAATAACCATGAGATAAAGAAATTTCCAACTATGGGCAGTATATTTCCATTCATTACTGATCCGTCACTATTTGAGAGTACGGGGAGCATAACATTGACCGATATCCCTGACCTGCAGCTACCAATTATTCCACCAAAAATCGTATGCCTGGCTAAGAATTATTCTGCTCACGCTCTAGAAATGGGTATCCATCCTGCAAAACTACCTCCATTCCCCCCTTTATTTTTAAAACCACCTTCCTCTGTAATAGGTCCAAGTGACAGGATTATCATTCCGCAGCAAACACAAGAAGTCCATCATGAAGTTGAATTGGCAATAGTTATCGGAAAAGGTGGTAAGAACATTTCTAAGGAACAAGCTCTTAAACACGTTTTTGGTTATACAATACTATTGGATATCACCGCACGAGATATCCAGTCGAAAGCAAAGGAAAAAGGCCATCCTTGGTTTATCGCAAAGGGTTTTGATACATTTTGTCCTATAGGACCGATGATTGTAACACCTGATGAAATTCCAAATCCACATTCACTTTCTATTAGGCTCAAGGTGAATGATGAAGTGCGTCAGGATGGAAATACAAGAGATATGCTCCATAAAATTGACCAAATAATCGAATATTGTAGTACCATTCTTACACTGGAACCAGGGGACATAATTGCAACTGGCACCCCAGAAGGAGTTGCTAAGTTTGATCGTGGAGATTTTTTACAAGCTTCAATTGAGAAAATTGGAACTCTTACAGTCGGAGTTGATTAAATGACAACTTTGGATTCATTCCTAGAGTTTTTGCCTGATGATGTTCAACTTTTAGACGGCCATCAACAAACCCCAAACACCATATTTCTAAGTTTCACTGAAGAAGAATTTTTGAAAATTTTAAATCACCAATTAGTTAACAAGTTCTCATTTCGATATTTAGAAGAAAAACACCCTCCAAATATATTGATCCATCTTTTTTTTACCCATAATGATGGGAATATTCAAGTGTCAATTAATGTGAAAAACCGAACCGCAGAATTTAATCAGCAAATAACAAAGTTATTTCCCTCTGCTGCCCTCTACTTAGAAAGCATTGAATAATCTATAAAAATTTCAAATTATGATCTTGTTTTATCAATATGTGTTTGAATTAAGCCTAGTAGATCATCAGCACTAAATGGTTTAGCAATGTAAGCATCTGCACCAACTTTTTCCCCTGCAATACGATCCTTATTCCCAACTTTAGCAGTAAATAAGAGAACTGGGATTTCTTTGAGGTGTGGATTTTCTTTAATCCATTTACACACTTTTAATCCATCCATTTTCGGCATGAGGACATCTAGTAGAACTAAGTTCGGTTTTTCATCTTGAGTTTTTAGGAAATCTATTGCTTCTTGTCCGTTGTTAGCGGAAAATACACGATAACCCTCAAATTCTAAAACCATTCTCGCTAATTCTACAGTATCCTCTTCATCATCTACAACTAGAATAGAGTCACCCTTCATCATTAGCACCTAGCGTTGGAAGAATTGTATGGTTTTAATTAACTATACTTGTTTGGATACTCGAAAAGCTTATCACAGTCTAATACACTTGACTACAGACTGATTAATGCTGATCCCATATAATCAATACAATCAAGCTTTATATTCATAGGCTTTTAAAACTTCAAGAATTGGATTATATTCCCTTTGTGTAGTGTTTATTCACATAATTCCAAGTGAATGAATAGTGAGTCTTAGAGAACTATGGAAATAAGAGCAATAATCATCATAAATCCGAATACTCGCTGTAAATGAATTGTATTAACTCGTTTCACAAGTCTAGCACCGATTTGTGCTCCTAGAACAATACCTATAACGAGAAAAAGTGCTAAATCGGGATGTGCTTGTCCTTGGGTGAATTTTACTCCTGCTCCAGCGATACTTGTAAAGATCATAATGAACATTGAAGTTGCTACTGCTTTATGCATAGGTATTTTGCCAACTGTGACAAGTATAGGAACCATTACAACTCCCCCACCAATGCCTAATAATCCCGACGAAAATCCTGCAATGAGACCGAATGCTGTTGAATATATCTCACGTTTTTCAAATCCATACCATATTATATTATCGTGTTCAATTTCTTCTTCAGCAAATGGTTTTGTTCGTCTTTCTTTTGGGTAAAAAATCATTTTAATAGCTATAGGAATTAGACACACGGCAAAAACAATACGGAATAGCTGTGGATCTTCAACCGCTAATATGGAGCTTGTAATACTACCTGAAACCGATCCTATTATCGTTGTAGTCGCTATTAAAAAGCCAGATCGAAATTCAATTAATCCTTTCTGACGAGAATATGCAAATGTGGAAGATAATGCAGTGAAAATTATCATGAATAGTGCAGTACCAACAGCGTAAGCTTCATCAATACCCATAATGAATAAAGATGGAGTAGTAATAAAACCTCCACCAACACCCAATGCAGAAGAGATTATTCCAACAAAAAAGGAAAAAGCTACTGCTAATACAGCTTGAATAGGGTCTGTTATTATAGGTTCCCAAATAAATTGAAGAATTGCCATTAATACTTTCTCATGTGCTTTTATTAAGAATATAGCATTAACTTACTTATTCCCTAGTACAGATCGGTCAATATTATGTCTTTATGAGTTTTCACCATTTTTCAGCTATTCAAAATATGATTTCTAATCTGGAGATAGGATTGCGTAAACCAGTTTTCACTCAGAGTATTCTGGATGTTTAATTTGTAAATACTTTGTGAAAGAATGAAAGTATATTCTGTATATTCAAATTTTCCATGCATAACCCTGATTCTTAAAAGAATAATAGGATAAAATATCAATAGAGCACTAAGGAAATGTAATACACGCTAGGAACCTTTTATAATGAGCATCGCCGAAATTTATGGAACCAAGGGTAAGCTTTTAGAGGGTAAGCGTATCCTAATTGGCGTTACAGGTTCGATCGCTGCAATCGAAACCCCCCATTTAGTGCGGGAAATTCTTCGTCATTCTGGAGAACCTATTGTAGTTCTTTCTGAAGATGCCTTACGATTTGTTACTGTCGATTCTTTGACATGGTCAATGGGCAAACTTCCTTATACTGAAATTTCAGGATTATCCGAACATATTAAGTGGAGCGTGGATCCAGAACAAAAGGTAGATTTATACTTACTGTGTCCTGCCACGGCTAATACCATCTCTAAACTTGCATCTGGGGTTGCTGATGGTCCAGTTTCTTTAACGGCTTTAGCCAGCATTGGAGCAAATATTCCGTGCCTTATCGTTCCTGCAGCCCATAATGTATTACTTGACAACCCTATAACCCAGAAAAACATGGAGTATCTCAAGCACTTAGACGTACACTTTCTCTCAAGTGATGAAGAGGAGAAAAAACACAAATTTCCCCCCTTAGAGAGATTAATGGATCAGATATTTTCATTATTAAGTGCTCCTCGTCCGTTACAAGGTACTAAATTTATTGTGACGGGTGGAGCAACTCGTGAGTATTTTGATGATGTTAGATTCCTTTCCAATCCTTCCAGTGGATTGTCAGCCCTTTATGTTGTAAAAGCATTGCAGAAGCTAGGTGCAGACGTTTCATTCATCCTCGGAGAAGGAAATACAATAGATCAGAAACTTATTTCGTCTTCAGTAACGGTGGTTAGATCTACCTCCGAAATGTACCAGCAAGTAAAAGAGCAACTATCGAATGGAAAGGTGGATGGGCTAATTTCTGTAGCTGCTGTAGCTGATTATCAACCAACCTTTCAACAAGGAAAGATTCCGTCCCGCCAGAATGAATTATCAATTTCGTTAAAACCTACAATGAAGATTGTGAAGACAATAAGAAACGAATTTCCGTCTCTCTTTATTGTTACCTATAAGGCAGAAGTTGGTATTAGTAAAAAAAAACTGATTTCTCGTGCAGCTCAGTTTCTAGAAGAGAATAAAGTGAATATTGTGTGTGCAAATTGGGTTGGAGAAGCAAATAAAGGATTTGTGTCCAAAACTAATGAATTATTCATTGTAAGAGACCAGCAGGAAGTTCTTGAATTAAAGGGGTCAAAGCAAACTCTCGGGCATGAGCTAGCAAATATAATTTCAGTAGAGTTCAATAGGAGGAAGGATTTACAATGAATATATCTGTTATTGGAGCAGGAAGTATCGGTTCTTTATTTGCAGGAAGAGTTGCCTACTCAGGATTTGATGTCGATGTTGTAGGACGAAAAGCTCACATAAAAAAAATCCAAGAAAAAGGACTCACAATTCTAGAACAGGGAACCAATATTGTTTCATATTTCCCAGCAAAAACTGAATACAACCCGACTAAACAAAATTCTGATGCAATATTTGTTACTACAAAAGCTTACGATAATCAAACAGTAGCAGAATCTTTATCTAACGGCTTAAATATTGAAACTCCTATTTTTTTAATCCAGAATGGAATGGGAAATGAGGATATATTTAAAAAAGTCTTACCAGAAAATCCAATTTATCGAGCCGTTACTACAGAAGCAGCAGAGTTGATACAACCAGCTGTTGTAAAACATGTTGCATTCGGTAAGACTTCTTTTGGGATTGTTTCAGGTAAAGGAAACGGATTTAGTAGTCAAGTCGAAAAAATTCTTTCTTCTTCGGGTTTTCAAATTAAGGAAACTCAGAATATCCAGCTGAAAATGTGGTATAAACTCCTTGCTAATGCTGCCATCTGCCCTCTGGGTACAATACTTCATTCGAAGAATGGTGAAATATTGAAGCGGCCATCTTTTGTACGTATATTTAATGCAATCTTAGATGAAGGAATAGCGCTAGCAACTCATCTTCTTCCAGATGAAGATTTTTCTGCTTCTCGTGATTTTATTAAAGAAGTGATCAATAAAACTCAAGATAATAAGTGCAGTATGCTTCAGGATGTTGAACGAGGACGTCGCACAGAGATCGATTTCATGAACGGATTTATTGCAAGAGAAAGTCGATCATATGGATTGAACGCACCTATTAATTCGGCAATTACAGATTTGATCCGACATCTCGAAAGAAATCATCACTAGATTTGAGTTAATCTAACCATGAAGTCTGAATTCTGGGTAGCTGCCCATCTCACTGGACTTTTTGAAATAATAGACCAATCTAGCGAATTATTAAAAATTGGATCAAGGGGGGCTGGTATATCCATACAAAGAGGAGTAACGACTTCGATACAGGAATCTGATAGCTCCTCAGTAATTGTACTATTTAATGAGCAACAACAAGCATTATCGAATTCTATGGTAACAGTTAAAATTATCAATTTACTAGTTCCCGAGAGAGATCAAAGAAACTTTCTCATAAGTCATAATTTCGAAGTACCTACCAAGAGTGGTTTTGGTGCCTCTGCTGCTGGAGCTTTGGGAACAGCTTATTGCATAAATGAATATTTTGAGCTTGACTTAAGCACTCTTGAGTTATTTCAAGTTGCCCATAAAGCAGAAGTCTTGACAAAATCCGGTTTGGGTGATGTGATTGGTTTATTTCAAGGAGGGTTAGAAATACGAACCAAGGAAGGTGCTCCTGGATATGGTAAGACCATAGCTATGCGTAAGGAAGATGATTGGAAATTTGCTACTGTATCCTTAGGAACTATTTCCACCTCCTCCATATTATCAGATCCAGTACGACGAGTATCGGTCAATAGGACTAGCTCGAAATTAATTGAGGCTTTAATTAAAGAACCTGAATTCGATCATTTTGTTCATTATACATCAGAATTTACTCGTGGGGTCCAATTGTGGTCTCCTCAACTTCAAACTATATTGACCAATCTTCCTACAAATGTTATCGGTGCCCAAATTATGTTAGGCGATGCTTTATTCTTATTTTATCATGAAGAAGACGAACTGGCTGAGGTGAATATCTCTCCTGACCTAATTCATCCAGAAACTATATGTACAACAACAATAAAGAGGACAAGTTAATGTCAAATCATGAAATTCCAAAAGATCACCCATGTTATGTATCGTTGACCGTTCGAGATGCTATCATTAGTGGGATGCATCAAAAAATTGTTGCAGAGGCAGGACTAATCGCTCATGGAAGAGGCGAGGCTTTTGATTATATCCTGGGTGAGAATACTCCAAAGTTTGCCCTCAAACAGGAAGAATTTGCTGTACTATATCTTCTTTCAGCGGGTAAACCCATAATTTCTGTGAACGGAAATGTCGCAGCTCTATGTCCGAAGGAAATTGTAGATCTTAGCAACATTCTAAAAGCTCCACTTGAAATTAATCTATTTTATCGATCACAGGAGAGAGAACAGGCGATAAAAAAGAAATTAATAGACGCAGGGGCTGGTTTGATATTAGGACTTGATCCAGAATATCAAGAAACTATAGCAGAAATCTCTCATCTTAGACGTATAGTAGATTCTAGGGGTATTGCCATTTCAGATTGCGTGTTTGTGCCATTAGAGGATGGAGATCGCACTCAGGCTTTAAGGCGAATGAATAAATCGGTTGTAACTGTTGATCTTAATCCAATATCTCGTACATCGCTCACAGCAAACGTTTCGATTACGAATAATTTAATCAGAGCAGTACCTGAAATGATAAAATATGCCGAGGAATTCGTTCAACTCCCCAAAAATCAACTGAAAGAGCGATTGAAACACTATAGTAATGAAAAACTTCTACAAGATGCTTTAAAGTTTATGTCAGAGCGTTTGAATACTTTAGCGACTAGTGATAAATTAGTAATATGAGGTGAAGATTTGAAAAAGAAAACAGTATTAGATATAATGGAAATGTATGATTCTGGAAAAAAAATTACTATGCTTACAGCGTATGATTATGTAATGGCCTCTATTCTTAATGAGGCTGAAACTGACATGCTTTTAGTAGGCGATACTATGGGTATGGTAGTTTACGGCCAAAAAACCACCCTACAGGTAACTTTGGAAGATTCTATCCGACATACACAAGCTGTAGCTAGGGGTGCCAAATCAGCCATGGTGATTGGAGATCTTCCTTTTGGAACGTTTCAAGTCTCACGTGAAGAAGCAATTAAAAACTCGGTAAAACTGATGCAATTAGGACGTGCTGAAGCTATCAAACTAGAAGGAGGTAGTGAACGTATTTCAGCGATTGAAGGAATATTGGATGCAGGAATTCCTGTCATGGGCCATTTGGGTTTAACACCTCAGTCTTTTCATAAATTCGGTGGGTTTAAGGTACAAGGTAGATCAGAAGAAACGGCAAAGAAGTTAGTTGAAGAGGCTCGTGCTTTAGAGGAAGCAGGAATTTTTTCATTAGTATTAGAAGCTATTCCATGGGAAGTTGCTAAAGAAATTACTGAATCGATATCTATTCCCACTATTGGGATTGGTGCTGGCCCTTATTGCTCTGGACAAGTCCTGGTAACTTATGATATGCTTGGTTATTTTGATTTCAAGGCTAAATTTGTTAAAAGATACGCTAATCTCAAGGATCAGATATTATCTGCAATCCAAGAGTATAACAAAGAAGTACGAAACAAATCATTCCCAGATCTCAGCTACAGTTATGAAATGCCCAAATGAAATGATCATTCTGTGTGCAGCCGAAATGTTCATTTTCGTCATAATCAGTGATCTCTCTCTGTGTATTCCTATATAAATGTCATAGAAGTTTTTATAAATCCTATATGTTTCTAAGAACCTGACTGTGAAATGAATTCCGATTTTAAGCTCGATTTTGGAAGAGTAGGTAAGTCACATAGTTCAACACACAGACTCCTTATGGAAGAGCTGAATAGAATAAGAAAAAAGCTGGAAATAATGCCTTTTCCATTTTGTGAATTGGATTGCGCCTGGATAACTGTTTGTACAAAGATTCAACCAGTGGAATGTATTATAAATTTCCTTCGTGAAGCAAATAAGGATTTAACGGATTTGCGTGCCTTTGATGAACAAGTTCAGTGTAGTTGGCATTGACAATGAATGAAAGTGATTATTTTTTTGCTTCATCTTTCGCCGAGGATCGAAGTAAACGTTGATTTTGTATTACATATTTTGGACCAAATCCTTCTAGAGATTTCATTGGTCCTTCGAGTCCCTTAGGATTACCTGTTTTCGTATACACTACATCTGTTTGGAGAATCGAATTTAATACTTTTTCTGGACTATTCTTAAACGAATCGAGTAAAATTTCTCCTTTTTTCTGTCCAGTATTGTACAATCCTTGAAGAAAGAATAGCTGATCTTCTCTAAGTGTCCGTTTTTTTGGAGATTTTCTGGCAATCAAGGGGTCAGATTTTTCTTCTTGCGTCCAGGATGCGATTCGATTTAAAAGAATAGCCGTTTCACTCTTCCGAGTAGTAGGTACGACTGGTACTTGTCTTCTCAAAAATATATAAGTTAAGGCTCCAAAAACATGTTTTTTTCGCTTTTTCCATTCAGTACGTTCGAATGCCGTTTCTAAATTCTCTACAATTAATATTGGTTGATCGTATGTTTCAATTAATCTATCTATCTGTTCAAAAAGACGATTATCCATAATTGAAGAGATTAAGTCTGCTCCTGTCTTACGTTCACAGGCAACTGTATCAGATAAGACATAATCGGCGATGTCTAACTGTTCTTCCTTGATCTCCATACCTAATTTAATTAATCTCTTTTTAATTTCTGCAGGTTCTCGATGATCTACAATTATGGTTAGAGGATTGCTCATTTTCCTGTTTGTCCACAAAATAGGTATTATTGAACGTACTTATTTTTTTCAACTCTTCCAGGCACTAGATTTTTGTCTACAAGAGTATTGAGAATTGTTTCTATGTCAGGTTGAGAAATTTCTGTTTCTTGACTAATTTCCGAAAAAGAAATACTCCTTCTTGTTAGGTTGGTGGATCTTTTTAGAAATCTATTAACAATTTCAATACCCCGACGGTGGGTCCGGATTTGTCTACCATTTACGGATAAATAAATCGCTGGATCTGATTTTATTTTATCTTCGATAATTCTGACAGCTTTTTGATTATCAATAACTTCGAGAATTTCTAGAAGAGTTGCCATAGGAAACTCTGCTTTATGAGCAATAATTTGTGTATACTCGGTTTTTACTCCTTCAAGGGTAATAAATTCTCCGAGATTATTATGGATTCCAGATATTTTCAGAATATTTAGAATAATAGTTTGCATTATGTTTATTGGTAGATTAAGTTTGAATCCAAGAACATCATAATTAATCCTAGTCTGATTCTGAAATTCTTTTTGTACTTCTCGTAATAATTCGTTTGTGCAAAAATGAGCAACCTTTTCATCAGTTCTTCCTTGATAATTCTTATTTAGATATTCTAGAATCATAGATTTTACACTTGATTCTAGGCTATTCTCTTTCAGAAATTCTTCGAGTATAATATATTTTTTTTCTTCAATTTCCTGATGAATTAGAGGATATAGACTTTCTAATGAAATCAATTGACCTTCTGAAGATTGATATGTGTCTATCTCCAGTACTTTCTGCAAATTTTCTAGAAATTTAGGAAATTTCATGTTTATAGCTGAGATTAAATGACTGACTCGCTCTTCATCAATTCTAATAGAATTTTCTTCGATTTCTTTAAATTCCTCACTAGTAATATATACTTGGATATCGTCCAACCACTTACCTTGCGAGTGTCGTTCAATTATATTCCTCAAAATTGAGAATTCAACTTTTGGACTCCCTAAACTCGCCAGAAATTGATTTAAATCAATTATATGGTATTGGTTAAGAAATTCCAGTGATTTTTGACTTATAAACTTAAGGGTTAGATATTCATCCTTATTATTTAACCAGCCATTATCATTGGGAACTAAATTTTCCTTAAATTCTCGTGAAACGACTTCTAAAGATTGGTGTAAATCAGTGCTAATTTTTTGTAAAGGTAATAGACCACTTATACCAAAATTCTCTGATATTTCAATAAAAGTTTGATCAAGAATATATAAATCTGAAGAAACACATTTAATATCCTCAATGGTGCTTAATAATTCCTTAATAATCTCGTGATCTACTCTGTCGAGTGGGGGAACCTGTATAACATCTTTAAGTACAAGAGAGTTCTTTTCTGCAAATTTGTCCTTTAAAATACTCTTTAATCCCTTTTCAGTATAATAAACGTCTTCAGGTTGTGGAAAAAGCCTCAGATCTAAGAAATCATCAAGAATTATTCTTGAAGCAATAATAGATGCTCCCCATTCTTCTGTTAGATCAGTCAGAGAAAATTTCTCACGTTCCTGAAGCTGTAAATTTAATGAATGAATACTTTCTGACATTTGAGTTTTGAGCGTTTTTACCGTCAAACTAAAATCCTGTTTAGTGACTGAGGTGGCGTGTTGAATTAGTGCAACATAATCCAATTTTGCGTTCATTAAAATTACCGAAGTGACATCACTTTCATTTTTCTTTAGAAAGGCTGCAGCAGTTTGACGGACATAATCATTTTCATCAGTTAAATTTTCAATAAAAGGAACTACTAATTCTTTTCCTCCTAAATGTTCTAATGCAGAGCTAGCTTGATTTCTGGTCCAATCGTCAAAATCAGGATTCCTCATTATTTCAATTAGAGTACCTATAGCTTCAGCAGTCTGTATCTTTCCTAGAGCGTAAATAACAGTTCGCCGTAGGCCACCTTTTTCTTTCTTAAGTAGTTCTAACAGTCTCTGTTCCACACCTTTGATATTCCGTGCAACGACAATATCTAGTGCTATTTTACAGACGGCCTCACTCGGGTCTTGTAGTGCTAATACTGCTTGTGAAGTGACAGAGCTGTGATTCGTGGAATTTAACCATTCTAAACTTAGCGAACGAATACTTGGACTTGAATCTTCCAATCCACGCTTTATTAACCCTTCTAATTGCTGGGGTTGAAGTTTTTGTATCAATGTTGAAAAAATTGTTTCCCGTATACCAGCATGCGGATCGTTAATCATTGTTAGAAATGATTTAATGATCATCCGAGAACGGAAATTCTCAGGGTTATTATTCAGGAACTTACTGAGGTTATTAACGGCAGTCCATTTTACATCAGGATCTTTACTCTTGATATCTTTTAAATCCCAAATTACTGATTCTTCAGTCAATATCCACAATCTCCATTCATTGCCAAATCTCTAACCTCACCTATTTATGATTCTTTGCATCTGATTAAATTCTTACTTGAACAAAACTTCCAATATTTCCAGCAATCAAGAAGACGTAGGATTACGAATAAATGCTGAGATTAATTGAACTGTATGGTAAATGTCATTTAATGATAATAAGGATGTGGGTGAGTGAATATAACGACAAGGTACGGAAACAACCGAGGATGGAATACCTGCCCGTGATTTATGAATGATACCAGCATTTGTACCCCCAAAGATCGGTTTTTTCATATGAAAAGGAATTTTCTCATGTTCTGCATTCAAAATTAATCGATTATTGACTTTGGGATGTGCGATCATTGATCGATCTGCAACTGAGATTGCTGGCCCTTTTCCAATATATGCTGGACATTCTGAATCACGAATTCCTGGTACATCTGCAGCAGTTGTGTTTTCGATTGCTATCGCTAATGTTGGATCCAAAGAGAAAGCAGCAGGACCTGCACCTCTACCTCCTACTTCTTCTCCCATAGTAAAACTAAATAGAAGTGTATCCTCGTGTTTTATTTCTGAAAATTCTTTAATTATTTGAATTAGGACATTTACTCCTGTTCTATCATCGAAAGCTTTTCCTCTAATCATATCGTTTGGAAATTCGACAAACGGATCATATAGGGTTCCTACTGATCCAATATGAATTTCTGCTTTATCAATTTGCTCTGCTGACATTCCTGTGTCGATGTACATATCCGAGATGTTTACAGCAATTTTACGTTCTTCCTGTGTAGTTAAATGAGGAGGTTTAGATCCAGTTATGCCATCATATGTTCTATTGTCCTTTCCAAGAATTTTAACGGCTTGGCCAAGTAATATACGACTATCCCATCCGCCAATTGGGACAAAACGTAAGAATCCTTTAGGTTCAATATAGCTTATCATAAATCCAATTTCATCCATGTGTGCATCAAGCAAAATTTTCTCCGTTGGATTCGCTCCTTTTTTTACCACCAGTAATGAACCCAAGGGGTCAACCCACATTTTATCGACTAATCCTTCAATTTGGGCTTTTATATAATCAACAACAGGTGCTTCATGTCCTGAAACGCCAATAATTTCGGATAATTCACGTTGGGTCTGTTTTAACGAATTTAAATCAAAATTAACCATACTAACACCTAAATTGTTATTCTGATCAGGTTTACTTCTCATTAGAAAGAATAAGATTACGCAACTACAAAGAAACTGATTTTCTTGTAAGTATTGCTGGTCAGGAATTAGTGGAAATTAAGAGCTACCAATCTTTAAGCACATAGGATGCGTCCCATCCTTTGGCTTCCTGTATTACTTTTCCTTTTTGAGTAATCAAGGCAAAAATTTTCAGATAATTTGTGATCTCTTCTTCTGAAAGATTAGATATTTTCTCATGAAGATCTTGTGCACTCTTCGCACCATCAAATAGTTCCTCAAGAATTAATATAGCATCAGATATTAAAGCAAAACGGTATGGTTTTTCAGGTAATGGCTTTCCTTTGGGGTCAAGGAACCATTTTCCACCGTCTGAAAGAACTCTGCCATAAGAGTCAAGATAAGTTAAAAAGCCTAACGAGTAATAAGTATCACTGATACACAGATCAGTTCCAGGGGAGATCTCATAGGGGGTTTGTTCTTCATCTCGACCAAGATATTCTAATTTATCGATTAATTGAGGAAAAGTATTGAAAGGAAATTCACTAAATGGGGGTTGTAAGAAAAATGACGCATCTGACATCTGAACACACTCATAGTTCGGAAGAAGTGTAATTTAAAATCCTATATCTAATTCTAATTACTGTATTACGACAATTAATGACATTTCTTGAGGTTTTTGATTACGAATTCCAAACTAGTTCTGACTAATTTCTGGAAATTCCAATAATTTTTGATTCTACTGACAAAGTTCTACTTATTGTGTTATATTATCACGAATAAATACAGCAGGGGTTCCAGCATAGATAGTATTCGATGGAATAACCTGATCCTTTTTCACTAATGAATTAATTCCAATAATAACATTATCTCCAATTGTAGCTCCAGGTGTGATTATTGAATTACCTCCAATAGTAACGTTTTTCCCAATAGTGACAGGTGATAGAATTAAGTTGTTACTTTCCGTTAAATGGGCTGATATAATTGATCGAATTCCAATTAAACTCCCTGAACCTATGGACACAAGATGGGAATCAAGAATTGTTCCCGATGAAATATACACATTTTTTCCAGTTTTTAGCCCATATAGTGATAGAAACTTTCCAATAAGCAATGAATAAAGGTGGGGTACAAAACTAAAGGCTTTTAGCATGCTTTTGAAGATACTAGGTGAAACAATGGCAACAGAATAAAGGTATGCAATGTCCGAACCATGCGAATAGGAACCAGCTTTTATTGGGGGAAGAAAAGCTTTGCAAATTACCTGTGAATGAAGTATCCCAAAAACGATTATGGATAAAAAGTAAGTTACTGGCATAATAAGAGCAATTCCAATCCACAACCAAAAATTCTCTACATTTTGGGCAATAATGAATAAGAGGGAAACCTCAGGTAAGAAAACAGAGATAAAAACCACTGCAGTAAAGAAAAAATAAAAGCCTAAACGAATTTTGACTTTCAGTCTCATGTACATACACCACTTGTCTCTTGCCTTGGAGACCGACTGGACTGATCTTACCATATGAGTTCAATAATTTGTTGAAGATGTCCCTAAAGAAGCTCATCAAGGTCATAATAGCTGATGAGGAGTAAACTCTCAATCTCCAATATTAACTGAAACAATGGTTCTTCAGAGAACGCATTATATTAGAATAACAAAAAACTACGATACTATCGGTGCTTGGTGGTTACTCCTTTCTTCTTTTTCTCCAGATGTAGATGGAAAACAACACTAGCGATACAGGCAAGGGGGAAATTTCGAATCCTGGAGTAAGTACAGGAACTTCAGTAGATACTTCCATTTCTGTTAGGGTGTGTGTTCCATTCATCTCTTTCTGGTAAATGTAACTGAACCAACCAGTTCTCCAGTTTATTTTAGACATAGAATAATAGGTTCTATCATCCCAGTTGTCAACAGACCGATAAACTACCAAATTACCTTCCACTGTTACATTTTGAAATTCAGTATTTGCTTGCTTTGCAAATTCCTCCCAATATGTCCTGTTATCAGTAGTTTTAGTAACAAAACTACCACCCCCCTCACTAGGTTCGGATTTTATACCATCAAGTGTCAACTGAATTGTTGCATATTCATCGAGAGTTACAATCTCACAGAGAAGTTGTGAGCCTTCTCTTATGGATAATTCTATCTCCGAACCATTTTCTGCTACAAACGAAATTTTTTGCGTATAAGGACTTCCATCTTCATCATAATCGTTAAGATCAAATAATTTTGTGAAGGTATACCTCATACTATCCCCAACAGCTACCTTCCAGTCAAGATCTGAATCGAAAATTGGACCAATTGGACTAATTTGTGTTGTTACAATTATAGTGGTTTCTTCACTATTTGTTGCGAAAACAATGGCATTATATGTCAAAAACAATAAGAAGATTGTGGTTAAAGGCAATACTCTCTTCTTCACGAATTTCTCTCCTTGTGCAAGATTGGACAACTATGTAGTAGGTTAATTGTCATTTATCAGGTGGGCAAGAATAAAAAGTTATCCACTAACTTCTGTCTAGTTCCCGCATACTTATCGGCTTAGACAAGGTATCCAATTATCTATTGTTATGGTTTTCTTGAAAGAAGTAAGAAAGGTAAATTATTCATAATTAATGAGGAATAATTTCTTTAATTTGTTTCACAGTTTCGGACACATTGACAACTAAATCTTCAAGTCCGAATGAAGGATGGCCATCGACCGCAAGTAGTAGGCCTTCACTTATTTTATACGCAACAAGATTAGTTGATTCTGATGCTACAACCAAATAACGTAGGTTCGTCATATACGTACCAACATTCAAAATACGAATCGCGGCTGCCATTCGGGGTTGGTCCATTTTGTACTCAAGTAGAATATCTCCCGTAAATGATAATATCATGGCACCCCGTGCTCCTGTTTCTTCCTTGGAAACTAATTTTTTTAAATAAAACAAGGCGGCATTTTTTGATGATTTAAGCATTTGCCGAGTCTCTCCCCCGAAAATTTCATCAACAGAGTCATTAAAATCAGAAAACATTTCTGTATCGACAATATCAATCGAGCTTAACTGATTTCCATAATCTGAAAAGAATAAACTCGCAATTGTAGATAATTTAAATTGGATATCAAGTGGAGAGACAAGGGGGGAAACTAAAACGGCAAAAATTAATCCATTTTTTTCTATGAAGGAAAATCGAATGTCTGTCATATCTACTACTTTCAGATCACTCAAGGATGAAGTTTTAGCAAAAGAAAACATCGCGGTTAAAAATGCAACAACAAGATGAGCATCAGGAGCAGTTGAACTTCGCTCATAGGATCGTGTGAATAAAGTAGTGCCCTGGTCTTTCTCAAAGATGAAAAAAGCTTTTACTGCTTTAAATTCAGTTAATGGAGACATATTTTCACTTCACAGGAACTTTTTTGGTTTGACCCGGAGAATTTCTGTTGTTAATTTTTGGAATGCTTTGTTGACATTTCTACCTGTCTTTGCAGAGGTTTCAAATATCTCAATAACGTGCATACTATCGACAATTTTTTTTAACTGCGATTTGGATATTGCTCTTTCCTTGATTAAATCTGCTTTATTTCCTATAAGGATACCCAAATGATTAGGTGATGCTTTAAGGGCCTGAAGCTGCCAACGATTCTGAATCTGTTCAAGAGTCTCTTTTCTCGTCAGGTCGAATACATAAAATGCTCCCAAGGCTCCTTTTAAGTAGAGATGGGAGTATGATACATGCCTTGCCTGTCCAGCTATGTCCCAAACTTGTAAGGAGACTATTCGTTTAATATCATCCTCATCAATAAAGGTAATCGTTTTAGTGAGAAAATCAACCCCTAAACTTACTGAATACTCATCCTTAAATTTATTTTCAATAAACCTTAAGATTAGTGAAGTTTTTCCGACCGCCCCGTCCCCAAGTAACAGTATCTTTAATACATGCTTAATTTCGTTTTTCACCATTCGTTTCCTTCCAAAAATCATTACATCATTTGACTTAGGTTTGATACACTTACTTGATTGGAGCTAAAGCGGTAATTTGGTACTTTTTACCCTTTTTCTCATTATATAGTCTTAATGAAATCGTATGATGGATAGTATTCATTTCCCTCTGATAAATTATTTCAAATAAAAGGTAACTGTATTAAATACCATTTCGAGGTATTGACAGAAGGATCACGATAAAATATAAGATGTATAATCTATTACTCTGAAAGAAAAGAAATTGGAGAATTAAGTAGAATGGACGGCCCAGATACCTCAGGAACAGAAAAATGGATAGAGGTCGTTTTACTTGAACTCCATGAAGCTACTACTACTGAAATTGTTGATCGTGTAAGTATCTTTAATCAAGACTGTGCCGATAGGATACCCATGATTTTAACCCAAATGCGAATGGATGGAAAAATTTCTTATAGTGTAGTTCAATCAGGTGACGGAAAAAGAAAAAATATTGTTTGGAAACTCGAACCAACCAAAAAATAAGTGATAGATGTTTCAGATTCTTATAGTTTGACCTTCTAGTGGAATCAAAAGTCCTTTTTCTCCAATCAAGGTATTTATTTCTGGAACCATTTCAGCTCCCAAGTGAATTACCGCTGTTTTCTCAGCTAGGTGATATATTTTGAGGATCTCCTCCCAATTTAAATGAGTTTCAAATTGACTTTGGTAGAAATTACATTCTATAATTGCTAGTTGTGCGTCAGAAATTAATGGGATCAAATTATCCGTCCATCCTGTATCGCCTGTATAAGCAATAATAGTGGAATTACAATGTAACCTGTACCCTTGTGCCTCTGGTGTGTGATTCATAGAAAATGCTTTTATTGATATCTCATCATCTTCAAAGGAATGATCAGGTGTAATTTCTTGGTATACAATAGGGAATGGACGCGCTTTAGATGCTTCTCGCTTATACAATGTCGTGAACAGATCATTTACCGCTTTTTCAATTCCAGGAGGCCCAAATATTGTCAAAGGTTTCTTTCTTTGTACTTGAAAAGTAGATTCTAGTAAAAAATAAGGAATTCCTCCGAAATGATCTCCGTGAAAGTGGGTGATCACAATCCAATCAACTTGAGTAGTATCTCTCCCAGATGCTTTTAGCGCCTGAAGTGTATGAGGCCCACAATCTAGTAAAAGAATTTTATTTTTAAGTTCAACAAAGATCGATGCACTTTTGAATCCACCTGAACCAAACGCATCTCCTCGTCCTAGAAAAACGACTTTAGTATCAAGTTCTTTGTCAGGCAGTACTCTAGTTCCTACTGCTTCTCCTCGTAAAGCTTTATCAAATTCTTCAAACCCAATAACCCAGCTAGTGATATTTTGATAAGCTAAGTCTATCAAATTTCTTAATTTCTCTTCCATCGCTCCCGTTACATCATATTTTGACTTACTCGCATTCTTTTGAAAATGGATTTCGTGATTATTGGAATTGAAATATCGATTTGCACGAGATCCTACCTCAATTCGTGTAATCAGTTCGGAATCAGCCAAACGTGGATCTTTTGAGTAAATACCAGTCATTTTTCCCTCGACTTGCGTTAAGAATATCACTTTTTCAATTTCTAAATTTAAGAAACTTCGTGCAAGCGCGTTTGGTACTAAATCCCCAGAGAAGACTTTCCATTCACCTAGTAATTCCGTATGCGTTCCCTGAGTAAGTCCTACATCTCCGAAAAATATAGGAACAGAATCTGTATTGCTGACTATTGTTTCTAGGGTTGATAAATCCGCTGCATCCATTCGGGGAGATGAGGTTTTATCAGTGGGATACCCGAGCATGATTTGATGAGACGAAAGCGAAATCGCATTAAGACCTAGTTGGATGCCTAATCCTGTAATTAACTGGTTCTGAATGGAAACTGCAAGTTTGATAACGGGATAGACATTCTCTAAATCTGTTTCTGTTTTCAGGAGATGTAAAACAAGAGAATGCCCAATAGAACCTGCTCCGTGTATAACGATAACTTTAGCGGCAGAATTACTTTTGATATAGATGTTGAGTGTGCGAAAAATCTCCTTAAGTGTACTTGTATTCAGGAGATGGGATATTGATGCCGTTAAGTCTTCTAATGATGCCGCTCCACATCGAAATCGTTCAATAATCAGTATATACTCTTTAATTCGATCCTCGTCTTGTTTATAGGTAATCAAGCTTCCACCCAATTTTACAAGAATTATTTTATTCTGATTCACTTTGAGCACACGCAGGTAATTTATAGTAAATTTATTGTCATGATCATTTCTGTAAATGTATTTTCTAGGTCAAGGATGCTGAAAGCACCGCTTCCAAGAGATTTATCGTATGTAGAACATCAGATACCTTAATTGTTTCAAAGTTCGTGTGAGTGTATCTACATGGTACGGAAATAGTAATTGTTGGTTGTCCATTCATGAAGAAATACATACCATCAGTGTTGTAGTTTTTGAATACGGCTCTCTGGAATGGAAGATTTTCTTGCGCTGCGAGTTTAGCAATCATTGTAAAGAGTGAATGGGAATAGTGAATTGAAAAGTCTTTCACAACAAGAATCGGTCCAGAACCAAGTTTAGTTGAAAGGTAATCATTCTTTGAAGGAGGAATATCTCCAGTTAACCCCACATCTAAGTTTATCACTCCATCAAAGTCTCCCCTATTAGCTGCAGCAGCTGCCCCTTTCATTCCGATTTCCTCTTGAACGGTCGAAATCAACGTTAAATTTGGTTGAATATTGTTTTGTTTCAAATTTTGAGCAAGAATAGTTTGAATGGTCGATCCAACACGATTATCCATCGAAGGGCCAACAATATTGTTTTGAATTTGTTGCACAGATGAATAAAAAACTGCTGGAGTACCAATATCTATTCCTAAATCAGTAACTTCCTTAATTGAACTTACTCCCACGTCTACAAACATATCATCAAACAAAACGGCTTTTTTCTTTCCCTCAATTCCTGCAAGATGACCACTTCTTAATCCGAAGTAACCTAGAATGTTTTTTGAGTTATTGGTGAGAAAACGTAGAGTGGATCCTGCAAGAAATCGCGCGTCGGGAGTGGTCGCAGCAGTATTGAACGCCATTTTCAGGAAGCCATTCGCTAAGATCTGTTGTACAATAAACCCAATTGTATCAGAATGTGACACGATTGCCCAATGAGGGCCCTTCCCGTTCATTCGTCCGTATAGGTTTCCTATCTTATCAATTTCAGTTTTAAAGTTTAATTTTTCCCATTTACTTGCTAAAAAATGTTGAACTGCCTCTTCTCGTCCAACAGGACCTGCAATATCCACAAGTTCGGAGAGTAAGTTCAAAATGTCAATTGTTGTCAATTTGTTTGGCTTCCGTAGTATAGTCTATATTAAATATGATATTTCCCAAAAGAGTTTCGTCAAGATAGAACCTTTTAAGGTTTATTTGTTGCCTTGATATATTGTGGTAAACCTGAATAAAGAATTTAATCTCTTTATCCTAATTAAATATTTATAGCAATAAAACGAGATTCCCTCCTAGAAATAGAGATTCACCTCCAAAATTAGTTAAACGTCCCAGGATATGATCTATATGAATGTAAAACAATTTTTTCTAATTATAATACCCAGTACTTTCACTTGGTGCCTAGCTGCAACATTACTATTAATCTATTCATTTGATATATTAGATTATGTTGAACAATCAGAGGATAATCCTTTTATGGGCTTTGGGATAATTATTCTCGGCATTCTCCTTCTCCTCGCCATTTTTGTACTTTATTTCACTGGCCATTATCTTGATTCTCATCCTGAATTTCTTAAGAAAGGGATAATGATTGGTATGTTGGGAGCGTCCATAACTTCAATCCTATTCATTGTTTTCATTAATTCAACCATCTTATTCTCATTATCTCTCGTGGGACTTGTGTTCTTTTTTGCAATTCTCCTTACGAGTAGTGGAACTTTATTTGCTGGTTTAACTGATTCGACGTCACGAGGAAAAACTTACTCCACAGCCATTTTTGTCTTTATTTTTGTTGTCCTAGTTAGTATAGTGGTTGGAAATGAATTTTCTTCGAATTATAGTTCCTCTGATCCCTTAAGCAATAGTTGGGTTGTAATTATCCCTGGAATAGGTGTTTTAGGACTGATTCTGACTGCAATCTTTTATTTACTCTCACGAGACTTGAAATACTGGATTCCAGATGCTTGGCCTACAAAGTTCAGGAAAATTGTTGGACGAAGATCTGTACAAGCATATTTTAGTACACACTTCTTATTGTATTGTATGTTAGGTATTTCTATCGCTATATTTCCTTTAATAGGATCTGTGCTTAATATAACTGAAATTTTTAAATTTCCAGCACTTGGAGAACAAATATTTACTGTTGATAAGTTATTTTGGATTTTAGTGCTGATTGGAGACTTAATTCTTGTTATACCGGCTGGAATTTTAGCTGATAAGATAGGGAGAAAAAATTTGATCGTCCTTGCTATCTATGGCATCGTGTTTTCTGCAATGATCCTTGGCCTTGAACATTCAGAAGCAAGTTTCATAATATCTGCCCTAACTATTGGTTTTTCTTTTGCATTAATCCACCCTACCCTAGATTCATCCTTGTGGGCTGATTTATCCCCCCGTGATGGTTTAGGCCGATATTATGCCCTAGGATTTATATCGCTAGCATTTGGTCTCGGTGCGGGGTATGGCGTAGGTCATTGGTTATTAGTTCCTCTCCTTGGGGATTTAGATTTTGTAATATATGTTCTAATAATATTAGCAATTTTCGCAGCTTTTCCCTTGTTCTGGACAACAGATAGTTATGAACCGTTAGATTTCACGCTACTTATGGTGATTGAAGAAGGTGGTCTTCCACTATTCGATTATGTTTTCAAACAAAAGGTAGACACAAATATTGAGCTCACATTGCTTTCAGGAGCACTAACTGCAGTTTCCTCATTTATGAATGAGATGATGAAAGAAAAAGGAGATTTAAATCTGGTTAGACACGGCAAACATTTCATCATAACTGATAAAGATAATAAAACTGGAATATCGGCAGTGATTTTTAGCAATAAACATGATCCAGAGCTAAAAAAGGCCTTACACGATTTTCAAAAGAGATTTTGTGAAGAATATTGCCAATACTTAGCAACTTGGAATGGGGCGCGCAGTGTGTTTGATGGTGCCGTGGATATTGCAGAAGAAGTATTTGGCCATTTATCTCCATCTACGAATCTTGATGTCTAGGTGATTAACGATGGTTGCTTGGGTCTTATTTCAAATTGTGTTACTGTCGTCTGTCATTTTTATCGGGGTTCAATATTTCGACTTTTTCTACAGCGATGTATTTCGTGATGATTTGTTCTTATCATTAATCTCATCCATTACTTTTACTCTATTCACTGGCTTAATATTTCTGGCAATTATTCATAAAGGGGCACGAATGCTTATGAAAAACGAGGAGGGCATCTTAACTGGCCGTGATCAATTTTTATGGGGTGTAGGTATGACTGCCGCTGACACAGCCTACTACTTCGTTAATAAACTTTTTATCAATCAGATGTTTCCCTCACTTTTCTACAAGTTGTTTGGTGCCAAGATTGGAAAGGGAGCGGCAATTTATACTCGGATATGGGATGTAGAATTATTGAATATAGGTGAAAATACATCTATTGGAACAGGTTGTATCATTGGTGCTCATGCCATATCTCAAGGAGAACTTTTTCGCAAGAGAATCGTCATTGGTAAAAATTGCACGATTGGAGCTGGAACAATTATATTACCAGGAGTTACAATAGAAGATAATGTCATAGTTGCCAGTAATTCAGTGATTCCAGCAAAGAGAATATTGAAAGCCAACTCAATTTATGCAGGAAGTCCAATAAAACGGATAAGAGATTGGCATGGAGAAAGCGTGTGGAAAGTGGAGTAGTCTAGATGCCACTATTTTTTTTGATCCAACTAACTCTCTCTTTCGTGTTACTGATGGTTTTCGTGCTGGTTTATTTCCAAATGGAATTTTTGAATCTGCATCCGATAGTTACTCTTATTCTTTCAATCTTTGTTACCTACGTTCTCTCGATCATTCTCTTAGTAGCAATAAATAAATCTGCACGAACAGTTATGAGGGTAAAAGAGGGGGAGATCAGAGGATTAGGGCTTGTGCTATGGACTATTCAAGAAACTTCTTTAGATATCGCGTTGAATTTATCCAGTAAATTATTCATCCACACTCCCTCACCAGATTTTTTGTATAGATTATTTGGATTTAAACGTCGAAAAGGCGTTTCAATATTAACTCGTCTGTGGGATCCAGATTTATTTGATATAGGCGAAAATACGCTAATTGGTACTGACGCAATCGTTTCTGGGCATTATATTAAAAATGGAGTACTTCACCGCAAAAAAGTGAAAATTGGGAAGAATGTTACTCTTGGTGCTAGGTGTATACTGGGAGTTGGAGTTATAATTGGTGATAACACCATAGTTGGATATGGCTCTGTTATTCCACCTCATTCAATCTTAGATCCGAATAGCTTTTACAGTGGCGTCCCTGTGAAAAAGGTCAAAATACTTGAAGAAACAAAAATTAGTAAATAGTCACTATATTTATTGAGAACTTAATTGAGCAATAGTTTCTAAACAGGTTCTCACTTCTTCCTCTGTATTATAACAATGTGGGGAGATCCTGATACCTTTTTCACGATAAGAAACAGCGATCGGTTTTTCTAGCTTTCGTAAACGTACTACAATCTCTTCCGCGTTAGGGCATTTGAAATTAATAATTCCACTCCGATTTTTAATATCTTCAACGGGAGAATTTAATTCAAAATTAGAGTTGTCTCGAATGAATTCAATAATGATGTCAGTTAGGCTTAATATATGATTGAAGATATTATTTATGCCAATATCCAAAAGAAATTTCACTGCTACGGCAAGAAGGTATGCATTTGGTCCTAGCGAAGCCTGAAACCGTTTAGCTGCAGGTCCAGGGACATAATGATGATGAGAAAGATTCATTGGTGTCGCATCAGACATACTTCCAATAAGAGATGGCTGTAAGCTTTCAGCAAGATCTTTCCGTACATATAGAAAACCCGTTCCTAAGGGGGCTAAAAGCCATTTGTATCCTCCTGCGGCTAAGTAGTCAATGTTAGACTTTTGAACATCCAGAGGTATAGCTCCCAAAGACTGAATTCCATCTACAATTATTTCTCCTCCTCCTTCATGGACAAGAGAAGCTAGTGCTTCAAGATCAGTACGGAACCCATTACTGAATTGCACATGTGATATTGCTACAAGCCTTGTCGTCTGATCCAGGGCCGCTTCAAATTTATCTAAAGGTAGCACACCATTTATATGGGGAATAGTCTTTACTTTTAGATCAAATTTTCGAGCTAATGCTTGATATGTATAGGAATTAGAAGTATATTCTAAATAATTTAGAATGATGGTATCTCCTTTCTCCCAGGGAATTGCTTCTGCGATAGCAGCTAAACCATAACTAGTATTATACTTAAATGAAATTTCATCCCTTGGTGAGCGAGCGTTGATTAACTTCCCTAATATATCACGATCAAGATTCAGATCTTCATACATCTGACTTAGAGGAGAAAAATACATATCTCCATAGGATTTGTGATGGACCCACTTTTGAGATTCGTCTGTTACGGGTTTAGGCGAAGGTCCAATTGCTGCATGGTTTAAGTATATGGCTTTATTAACGACTGGGAAAAAGTTGCGTAGTTCAGCTCTCATCGAATTCATTCTCCACTTGTGACGTTTTCTCACCAATATCCAACCCGATCTTAACTATCTTTTCAAAGCCAGTTTATTCCTTTATTAAGAAGAGAGCAACTGAGATTTATTTTATGGAGATGAAACTTATTTTCTTCCTCCTTAGGAGAAAGTCAATCGAGCGATTGGAGAATATTAATCGTACAGGGAGAATTTTGTTGTCCTTTTTAAGAAGTATATAAACCTCCGAAAGATATTTTAGACGACCCAAAGATGCTAATAGATTAATTCGCAAAGAACTATGAGCACAAAGGAAAAAAGAGCTGAATCTTTGGTAAATGATTCAGAATTCCCAAGATTAGAGATTGCTAACATTCTGCTGATTTTGGCTAGAGTAGAATGCAAATCATGGATAACATGAAAAGAGAGGTATAATTGGGAGCCAAATAGGGATTTGTGGGAGGGTGGATCCAAGATCAATTCGTTATGCTCGTGAGAACACTTTGTTTTCACTTAAGATTCATTTGCTTTCGTTATGGATTTTTAGGTTTGGAGACTGATAAGTATGAGCTTAATAAATGCGAAATTGTTTTCAGATACTCCATTACATCCATTAACGATTGTGTCTTTAGATCTTCTTGCTTAGGTAGATCCTGAAAATGATCATGGATTTTTCTGTACCTTAAATAGATGGTTAGGGTATCTTCTTGCTTTGTTATACGTGAAGAAAGCCCTTTAAGTTTGTGTGTTTCAGAATAAGAGCGCAAGGAAGATAAATTTTGGGAAGCCCGTTCTAGATTTCCTTCTGACATATCAATTATAGCCGAAATTAGGTTCATTTCTGCCCATAGTAGGGAGTTTTCTCGTGTTATGCTTTTAAGCTGTGTTAAACTTCTTTTTACTTGTTTTAGACATTCTGGATCCTCATTTTTGATGTAAAGACTTGTTTTTACCTTTATAGTTCCTAATAGGCTTTGAGATTTTACCTCATAGATGTCAGTGAGTTTTATAGCCTCTAAGAAATTATGTTCTGCCTGAGGAAAATTCTTGAAATTAAGAGATATATTACCAAGAGCAATGTAATACCTACCTTGATCTAATCTCTTTTTACTTGTCCAAATTCTATGCTGAGCGTTGTCAAGTAATTTTTGAATTTCTGGGTCCATTGCAGCATAAATATTCGAAAGGACTTCTGCCTTTGCCAGTAAAATAATTGGCGGAGTATCTCCATATTTCTCAAAAGAGGCAATACTCTTGGTGTACAATTCTTCTGCTAATTTATAGTTACTTAAGATAGATTCACGCCATCCCATAGATCCATAAGTATATCCTTTCCCTGTGTAGTTATTTTCTTTAGTATTACACTCCAAGCTCGATTCGAACGAATTTTTTGCTTCTTTATTTTTACCTAAAAGCGTATAAATCATTCCTAACGTATTATATGCAAATCCTAATCGCCAAAGGTTATCCTGCTGCATGCTAAGTTTAATAGACTCCTCAAGTAGACGGATAGCACGTGAATAATCTCCTGTAAACCGAAGTACTGATCCTAAAGAATTTAGAATATGTATTCGCCAACCATCGGGGTCTGGACTTAATGTCAAGGCTTTATCCAAAAGTGTTTTAGCTGTTTGAAAGTCGCTGAAAGGATATTTAACTAAACTTGCACAATTTACCAAGAGATTCTTTTGGTCAATTGGATTCCATTCATCACGGAAATGTTCCAGACTTGCCGATATATGTCTAATCAACTCATTATATTCGTTTTCTGAACGTGATAAATGAGCAAAAATAAAATATAAATATGATGTTGAATATTCCTTAGTTTCTTTTGGGGAGTAGTCATGCAACAGATTTTTGATCTCATTAAACAACTTACTTCTCTGAAGAATTGTGACTAGATCCCATACATAGTTGAGATGGTGATTCCACACTTTTGAGAGTTGGAGAGCGAATAAACTCTCAATTATCTCCCAGAAAAAGGTGGAAAATTCTGATTTTTGATTAAGTACCAGCAAACATTCCAGGATTTTTAACTTATAATAAAAATTTCTTGGAATATCTGTTTCACTATACTCTTTTGCATTTGTATAGTATTCTAATGCCTTTCTATAGCTTTTTGTCTTATACAAGCAAGAAGCATATCTGCCGTTAAGACTTCCAAGTTGTGAATGAGTCAGAGATAATTTCGGTACAAGAATTAGAGCTCTTTCGATAAATGGTAGAGCTTGGGAACTGCTTCGTCTGAAATGATGGACTTCAGCTTCAATCCTGAGATACCAATATTTTTCATGGGAACTAATTAATTGATCTTCTTCTGGAAGGCTTTCATATATAGAATTGACCTCGTCCATGTTTCTTTGCGCTAGTGCCTTCCGTAAATCAAAGAAGAGTTGCTCTTGCATGAACTTCACCTGTTTCAATACTTCATGTGACACTTTATGCGAGAATAGAATAGTCAATGATGATAATTTACTACTCAAATAATTTTGTCCCCCCACAATAAACCAAAATTGAATAAGGTAAAGAAGTTAAAAGCTTGATTCCAATAAATTAGATAATATACGGCAACTTGGACAAAGAGAATGATGTGAGATCATCTGACATCGCGTACAGTGGTAAGTATTCTGGGGAAAAGAGGTTTTTCTCTCAGAATCATTCTTTGTTTTTAGGATATTAAAAAGGAAAGATCCTTGTGGATCACGATCTTTCAATGTCGAAATAAAAGCCGTAATTTCAGACCTTAAAGATCTCTGTGCATAGGGACATGTTTGAGAAATTATAGGAATATTCTTAATCCGAATATAGATACGTATTAAGTCTTCTGATATTCGGGCTAAAGGTTTGATACGTTGCGGCAATCTTTGAGTATTAGAATCATTGGAATATGAGTTTTGGGTTGGAGAGAGAGTTGGAAACCCTCGAATAATGTTCAGGATGATGGTACTAGCTTCATCCTCTAATGTCGTTCCAAGAGCTATGAAATCAACACCCGCTTGTAAACTCATTTGAAAAAGAGCCTGTTTGCGAAATATTCCACAAATGCTACACGGTGTAAAACCAAGTTTTTTGCTGTCATTTATAGTGACAAGATGAGGTAGAGTATGGCCAAATAACTCCGAATATTTGACAATGTTAATAGGCAAATCTGAATAGTGTTTATGTAAGTATTGGATTATTTTCTGTCTTTCCTGCTGAATATCTGGTATTTCCTCTTCAAGGATTAGTGCAATTAAAGAAGATAGTTTAAGCTCGTTTTGATATGAATATAGAACATTAAGTAATACTAAGCTGTCTTTTCCTCCTGATACGGCTACAGCGATCGGATGCCCCCTAACTCTACGCCGCACTCCCCGCAGAATTTTTTTTTCTAGGTAAGCTGAAAAACAAGAAGAGCAATATTCGAGAGAATATGGATTGAATGGATCTTTATATTCTCCTAAAGCTCCACAATTACATGCAGTCATTTGAATTCATCTATATGATCAGTTTGCCAGTACTCATCATCTCTAAACAGTAAAATGTTTAGTTCAGCCGGTAAAACCGTCATCATAGCAAGTCATTTCTGTTTTTGGATACCTTTAACAACTTTTCCAATGAGGGGGAATTTAAGAAATAATATTAGATATGGTTAAAGCGGAACACTTAATTGGAAGTGAAGTAAGTACCGACACCTAAACATCCTCTAGACTTAACTCAGAAGCCAATAATTGGGATGATACATCTCCCATCATTTGAAAGTTATGTATCACCAGAATTTAATTTAGATGAAGCATTCAGAATAAGTATAGCCGATGCTCTAACTTTAAAGCAGGCTGGATTTGACGCGTTACTCATAGAAAATTTTCATGATTCTCCCTTTCCCAAGACACGAATTTCTGACGCCAAATTTTTGTTAATGAGTAAAATAGTGAACAAAATCATAGATTCAGTTCCTACAATAGCTGTTGGAGTGAATATTCTGAGAAATGCGTGTTTACAAGCCATAACAATGGCCACGATTAATCACGCGAGTTTTATTCGCTGTAATATATGGGAAGGTGCGTATGTTACAGATCAAGGAATAATTGAGGGTGTTGCTTCACAAGTTATTCAAGAAAAACAGGTTCTCCAATCTAAAGTTTTGATACTTGCTGATATTGGAGTAAAACATGCTACACCTCTTGGACAATTTACCTTGGATGAAGCAGCAAAAAATGCGCTAAATCGTGGTGGAGCAGACGCAATAATATTATCGGGGAGAGAAACAGGTGCGCTACTCCCATTAGATACGTTAACCCATTTTGTCTCTAGAACCAAACACAAACCGATATTGGGAAGCGGAGTGACTGTTGATAATGTAAGTACTATTTTTCCTCTTATTTCAGGAGTGATCATTGGAAGTTCATTAAAGTACGAGCCCACTAATTTGCATTCACCTATTGATTTAGAAAAAGCGTCTGCTTTTATGGCTGTATGGAACTCTTTAAGAGAAAAACAATAAAGAGAGCAGGAAATAATGATTCAGAAACTTTCTCTAGCAAGATATGCTGATGTACTAAAATTATGGGAGAAAGTGGGGTTAAAACCGCGGGTAGAAGGACGGGATCATCCAAATCAGATGAAAGATCAAATAGAATCAGCTAATGTAGTGTTATTGGGGAAATTAGTAAGTGAAAAGTTAGTAGGAGTAGTATTGGTTTCACATGACAATAGAAAGGGGTGGATAAATCGATTAACAGTACATCCAGATTACCAGAATCAGGGTATCGGTAAAGAACTTTTACTAGCGGCAGAAGAATATTTATTTGATGAGGAAGGGATTGAGGTCTACAGTGCGTTAATTTTTGCTAATAATTTGGTGAGTAAACAGTGTTTTATTGGTGCAGGATACAAACAATGGGAAGAAGTGTGCTATTTCTCAAAAAGAATGAGGTTAGATTCGTAATTGCACGAACATTTCAGCACCAGCTCATTAGAGTAAATCAATGAATTTTCCTTTTCCAATACCTAAATGCAATTATCATTGGTAACGAAAGGAATATCACGAAAAGAGGGTTTTTTACTCCATTTCAAAATTGATTTTTTTTACTAAAAAATCATACTTAAAGTCAAATCTTTTCTGCAAGAATAGGAGAATTATGATGATTAATCTTGATGAATTCGTGAGTTTTATTGAAGATAATTTCGATTTAGTGTCTGGGGTACCCTGTTCCTATTTTAAGGAGTTCTTATCCTATATAGCAAGTCAAGAAGATAAATCAACAATAAAACACCTTTCTGCGACGCGAGAAGATGAAGCTATAGCTATTGCCACCGGAGCGGCTCTTTCAAAGAAACAACCTTTAGTCTATATGCAAAATAGTGGCTTAGGGAATATAGGGGATGCATTGACATCGCTAGTTCAATTATATAAGCTGCCTATACTTATTTTAATGAGCTACAGGGGTTTAAAGGAGGATAATGACTTTCCTGAACATTCAATAATGGGAAAGATAAATAATTCCTTCTTAGGATCATTAAATCTAGTTTATTGGGATTTAAATGAAAAAGATTGGGAAGTGAGTATACAAAAAGCGATAACAGTTATGGATGAGCAATCCTCACCAGTAGTCTTAATGGTGAAGAAGGGAGTGTTGAGTCAATGAAAGGGTATGAAGTAATCTCATCTCTGCAGGATCACATTGGTGAGAACGATTTAATAGTTAGTTCCAACGGGAATATTAGTAGGGAGGTGTATCATTATTTGGCTAAACCTCAAGTCTATCTCAGAGGATCGATGGGGTTACCTATCGGTGTAGGACTAGGTTTAGCAGTTATGAATCCTGAAAAACGAGTAACTGTTATTACTGGTGATGGGAACTTATTGATGGGCTTTGGTTCTGTAATAACGGCTGCTTACTATAAACCTCATAACCTAAAGATCCTCATTTTGGATAATTCGCAATATTTTACCACAGGTGGACAACAAACCGTATCTTCTGTCATTAATTTCTCTAAATTCCTTGAATCTTTGAATATTGATTATTTTCAATCTCTAAAAGCGTCTCAGAGCATTTTAAATGATAATTTAGAAAACTTTCTCACAACCAAGGGATTGAACATCTTACATCTTATCATTGAAGAAGGTAAAAAAGAATTAGCGAATATTCCGTGGCATCCGATAAGGATTGCAGAAAATTTTCTGCAACGATTCGATTGAAGAAAGTATGAGATTCAATCCCAAATCTATTTAAAAGAAATTATTAACAATTGTTAATCAGATACAGTTGTATCTACCCATAATTCAACCCATTCTAAGGAGAGAAGGAGAGATTTAAAATCTCCTTCTTTCTATCTCCATAAATCTCTCTTTTACTGATAATTTAATGTCAATTTAAACGCATTTATCATTTGAATTGTGAAATTGGTGTGGATTTCTGCTGATAATCTACAGAGGTTTTTTTATTATTAATTCAAATGGAAACAAAAAGTAAAGATCTTATTTGTGATACCCTGGTAGAGCTAACTTTACTGTAAGAATCTCTCTCTAGGAGACTGAATTTATCGGATACACGAAAAAAGTTAACTTTTTGGCATCACGATGGGATGAGTCACACATCTCCTATCCGGCAGGATAGAATAAACAGAGCGTGAACTGACCGAAGGGAACTACCTTTATGTCAGCAGATAAACGCTGAAGAATCAAACCATTTTTCATCCAGAATGGAGATAGAAAATGTAGTTTAAGATCTGATTCAGAATGAGAGGATTTGAGTAGAGATACCTGTAGCGAAATTCCCCTCTCATAATCATAAAATGTTGTGATGAACTTCGCTTCAAATCTGGTATCGTCTTTAATTAAATTATCAAATATATAACAAGTAATAAGCTGTTACCCAACTCCAATAGAGTCATTAACGTCCTCTATTCCTAAGCGTTACTCCAAAATTGAAGAAGGGATGCAGGTTACAACTTGGTCATCCCCTACTAAGTTAATTGTTGGGATAATACCAGTAAGAAGAAAATCACCTCTTGTGCTTGAAAATGTAAAGGATTTATTCTGTTTTTTCCAAGTAATTGAAAAATTATGCAAGGAAGAATTAAGATTTTTAAGTATGCCATCAAAATTCTACATAATCGTTCTCTCACCGTCATAAATAACAAGAATGGTTATTTTGCGGAATAATCTTTATGGTATGATTAATTAAATGTTTTGTCAAAACTAAGTTCTAAGGTGGTTCCAGTTAAATTTATGCGTATATGTGCCAATCATTGCATTTCCAGTAGGTAAAAAATCATGAGGAAAATAGAAATCGTGGACGATGTGGGGGATGAATTTTCTGTTATGAATATTTGCATTCCTTTCTATATTCGATGCAAATTAAATGATGGAGTAACTAAATATCGTGTAAAGATCTTGGATGAATCAGATCACCTACGTGGATTTTATACTGGGGCTTCCAAGCGTGATTTTCTGGAATTACACGTACCAGTTATTCCTCTACAGAATTATGGGAAGTTGTTCATTCACATCGAATTAGAAAGTGAACATATGGACGATAAGGTCACTCATGAAACATCAATAGAATATGTGGATCAGGAGACTTATGAGTCTGTTACTGGCATAATCAGGGAGGAATCTTCCTCAGAGGAACATCCCCCAAAACCAATTGTTCAGGATACATCACACCAGCTTTCCTATCAAGAAGTAAAATACCTCACCCTTGGTGAAGAAGATAAGACTATTGATGATCAACAAGATGTCCGTTCTGCATCATCTACTCTGCCTTCATTTGAGACGTTAAGTGAATCTGATGATCAATCACCAGAATTATCATCTGATGAACTTAATTATCTAGCTCAAAGAACTGAGATTCTTCAGGAGGAGCTTTTCCAGCCTTCTGAGGAGAGAATAAAAGAGGTATCTGATATTCGTGGAGATGAAGAAGAATAAATTAGATTATTTCACCTATCATTCAATTTAAGCAAATTTTCAGACTCGTGGCAGTACAGTGGTTTGTAACTATGTCATTTGAGAGTAATACAGTCGTTTTGCTAATCATGCTCCTTTACGGGGTCATTTCAGGAGGATCCGCAATTATCATGAAAATCGGCATCTTCCGATCAGGTGGAATTAAAATTAATGATTTCTTTCGAGATGTTCTTCCAGCAGCTTGGAACTTATTATCAACGCCTATGTGGTTTATCGGTGGGATAGCTGCTTTAACAGGCTTTATTATTTATACTGTTGCGTTAAATATCTACGATGTATCAATTATTAAACCTCTAGTCAATACAAATTTGCTATTTACTTTCATTTTTGCGGCTGTTGTTTTCAAAGAGCGTTTATCGATTATTGAGTGGGTGGGGGTCGGAATATTAATTGTAGGATTACTTTTATTCGCTTTAACTCCAAATATCGAATCTAATAATGAAATGAATGAACCTCTCCTGCTTCTTTTTCTTCCCGTAACATTAGGATTAATGGTAGCAATGATCGTAATTTTATTCATTGTAAAAAAGGGGGGTTCTTCAGAATTAATTCTACCAATTTTTGCTGGAGCCTTTTTTGGAATCGGAACGTTCTTTACAAAGAGCTTACTAATTGGTCTAAATGGAGAAATTCAAACGATTCTTCCAAGAAACGGCATAATCCTCTATTCCTTTTGCATGCTCATTATTACTTATGGTTTTGCAACAATTGCACAGCAATTAGCATTTGAACGTGGTCGCTTATCGATTGTATCACCGATTACGAATGCTCTATCGGTAACAATAGCATTTATCGGGGCTTATTTTGTATTCTATGAGGATTTAATATATGAGGTGACAGGAGCACTTACCCTGCAATCATTCTATAAGATCTTTGGATTGTTGGGAATCCTTATTGCGTTATTTATCCTCAGGCGTGAGATTGATCCTTTGAAAAATTTATCTAACACGCCTTAGTGATATTTAGAATATTAGAATGATTTTATATACAGTATCATGATTGGGAGGTAAGATTTCTCTGTTTTATTAGCTTCCTAATGGGTATTCTCTACCTCGATCTGATGCATTATGATTGACCTGAGAATAAATATCTAAGTGGATATTCCCAAGATTCCTGAAGGAGGGAAATGGTGAGGTAAGCTAATTAAAAATAAACATTCCGTTTGAAAATTGAAGTGATATACTTGACAGTCTTACAAGATTCCCTTGACAAGGTAATAATAACTTTTCAATCATTATATGACGATTCCATTCCATTCTTACAAGGTCTGGCAATTGGTATGCTGATTTTCATTTGTTTCTGGCTTCTTTGGAGCTTTTTATTAAACAGAATTAAGTCAAAACTAACTCCGACTCAACATAATGCGTTACGCACCATAGGTAGAGCCACAATTTTACTATTAGGGTTGTTGTGGTTAGGTGGTCCAGAATTCTTTGTTGGTGCGGCTGCATTACTCGGTACTGCAATCGGTTTTGCATCTTCTTCAACGATAGGCAATTTCATCAGTGGTTTGTATTTATTGGTTACTAATCCGTTTAGTGTAGGTGATTATGTCATCCTTCCCAATTTTAAGGTAGAAGGAATTGTGGAAGAAATTTCTATCAATTATACTAATATCCTTACCCCGGAAGGAGTGCATGTACTAATCACTAATCAAAAATTATTGGGGACTATCATTAAGAACACCGAGATAACTATCCCATCTGAGTCACTGGATAAGGGTACAATTACTTGGAGGGATCATGAAGGTGATAAGTTCGACAGTGTGGATGATGTAGTCGATATCCTCAAAGGAATGAGAACAAAATTTGCTAATCAGAAGGATCAAAAATATTATCTTTATCCACTGGAAGTAAACGTGAATGCAGACAAATACGCCTACTCTCTTGCGAAAAATGCGCTAGATGCCACAAGTAATAAGTTCAGTTCCCGTACGGTGACAGAAATCAGTTGGTTCATGAAATCTAGATCGATATTTCAGTTAAATATAATTGTAGCTAATCCTTATATAATTTTCGACTTGAAAAGCGAGATTCTCGGTTTTTTTGAGGAAAAAATTGATGAGGCTAGTACCTAACTTCTTGGTTGAAATTATCTAACCTTAGAGGTGCAAATCCTTAGTGAATGTCTTAAAACAGCTACTTTCATACCTACTTACACGTAAATCTCTAGCTTTACTCGTGTTAGTATCCATTTTTATATCTCAAGTCGCTGAATTAGCCATTCCATTGCTAATAGGACTTACGATTGATAATATTCTCAAATCACTAGAAACAGGTAACTTTGAAACATCTTTAGTTCTTTCAGGCGTGGTTTTAATCGTAATTGCAAGTCTTATTCGCGGAATCATGCATTTTGTGGGAAGATATTCAGGTTATTTACAAGGAGAAGCAATCATTCGTGAAATTAGGTCGGATCTTTTTGTCAAGTATGAAACGTCTAATATGAAATTCTTTGATCGCCACAGAACAGGTGATTTGATGTCACGGGCAACAACAGATCTTGAACCAATTGGTGAATTTCTTGTATGGGGAGAAAGAATTCTCCTGCAAGCATTTTTGACCTACACAGGTATTTATCTAATTCTCCTTTCCATTGATGTCACACTCTTCCTACTTATAGCTGTTGTCACTCCAAGCCTAATTCTTCTTTCATACGGGATTTCTCGCATCTTAGGGCCGCTATTTTTTGAATTACGCGAAAAATATGGAGAACTGACTGCAGTTATTACTGAAAATATCTCAGGAGCTCAAATAGTTAGGGCCTTTCACGCGGAGGAACGAGAAAAGCAAAAGTTTGACCAACATAATCAAGGATACATGGAACTCAGGGCATATGCGTTTAAAATCCGATCAATTTTCCTTCCCTCCATTGTCTTAGTTGTGAATCTTCTAGTAACGATTCTAATCTATGCTGGGGGGGTAGCAGCCATTGAAGAACGAATATCCACAGGAATACTCATTTCGTTATTCACCTACTTTACAATGCTCGCTTTACCTACACGATTTCTTGCGTTTTCTCTAATAACATATCAACGTGTAGTAGCAGCAGGGAACCGTGTGTTTTCTCTTATTGAAGATACATCGTTCACAGAGAAGGAAATGGTTGGATATACTGTTCCTTTAAATGAAACTCCTCATATTCTGTTTGATCGAGTTTCATTCAAGTACTCAGATCGTGCTATTCTCTCAAATATATCCTTGACAATAAAATCGGGAGAAAAAGTAGCAATATTAGGATCAACTGGTTCTGGGAAGAGTACGCTAATTTCCCTAATTCCACGTTTTCAGGATGTAACCTCAGGACAGGTTCTTGTTGAATACAATGGGAATTCACATAATATTGCAGATCTTGATCTATCAACGTGGCGGAAATGTGTTGGATTTGTACATCAAGAACCATTCCTGTTTGGAAGGACAATAGCAGAGAATTTAATATTTGAACTTGGTGATATTGATACATCGGAGATTGAACAGGTTTTAAAAATTACACAGCTAGCCGAATTTATAAAATCCTTACCTGATGGACTTAATACTCTTGTAGGAGAGAGGGGAGTGACACTATCTGGAGGTCAAAAGCAGAGATTAGCAATTGCGAGGATGCTTCTTCGGAAAAATCCAATAATGGTCCTTGACGATGCCACCTCCTCTCTCGATATTTATACAGAAGCACAATTTCTTACGGCATTTGATAAAATGCTAAAGACTTCTTCAATCAAGCATACTGTAATTTTCATAACTCAACGTCTCAGTACTTTAAAAAATGTTGATCGTATCGTGATTCTAAATCGCGGACAGATAATTGAAGAAGGAACTCATGATGAACTAATCAAAACTGGTGAAATCTATCCTCTGCTTTGGAAGACCCAAGAAAGTGGCCAAATCGATGTAAAACTCACACTAGAAAAAATCATTAAGGAGAGAGAGGAATAAAATGGCACACGGGCAGGATCAGCGAGATTTGCTGCATCATAAGTATTCTGATTTTGAACTCTTTAAGCGATTGATTCGTTATACACTACCCCATCGTAAAATTTTTTCTGTTGCTTTGGTTGGGATGCTTTTAGCCACGTTTTTGACAATCATCCAACCTTTGTTATTAAAATCCGTTATTGATGACTATATTCTCAAGAAGGATTTGAATGGATTAGGCTTTATTGCTATCATATATTTTTCTGTAACAGTATTTTCATTTTTGTTAAATGTTATCACAAGCTATGTTACCACAATTACAGGATTACGTATAATAACGAAAATACGAGAAGAGGCATTCTATCAGCTTCAAGAACTTAGTATGGATTACTATGATAAGGAAGCGACAGGGCGAATAGTATCTAGGATTACGAATGATGTGGAAAGATTACTTAATTTACTTTCTACTGGAATTATCGATGCCGTTGTTAATGTTATGTTTCTAGGGCTCTTATTTCTTGTATTGTTTTCCCTAGATGTTACTTTGAGTTTGACAATAATTGTTTTTTTTCCCTTCTTAGCTGTTTTTATTGTCTATTTTCGAATCAAAACTAGATCAGCTTGGCAACGAACGAGAAGAACATTAGCTAAGGTTACTGGATATTATCAAGAGGCAATCAGTGGAATAACGGTAACGAAAGCACTTTCAGCAGAAGAATTTGTCACAGACGAATTTAACCTTTTAAATCTAGATAATTACCAAGCACGAATACGAGCATTAATGCTATTTGCTATTATGTTTCCCCTTATGGACTTACTCCTAACATTAGGAACCGCTTTAGTTCTTTCTGTAGGGGGATATTCAGTGGGTCAAGAGCTCATATCTCCAGGAACATTAGTTGCCTTTCTTTCATATGTTACACGTTTGTCGCTTCCGATTATGGTGCTTTCAAACTTCTACAACAGCTTATTAAGCTCTATGGCTGCAATAGAACGAATATTTGATATCTTGGACAGTAAACCTCAAGTTGTATCAAGAGATGATAAATATCTCACTGATGTTGCGGGGAAATTAGTATTTAACAAAGTAACATTTCGCTATACTCCAGATACAGAGCCTGTTTTGACAGACTTTTCTTTAGTGATTCCTCCCCAACAGACATATGCGTTAGTGGGTCATACTGGCGCTGGAAAAACTACCCTAGCTAGTCTACTATTGCGATTTTACGATTTTGAAGACGGAAATATTATGTTAGATGATGTCGATATCCGTGACTGTAATTTAGAGAACTACAGGGAAAATATTGCAATTATCCCCCAAGATAGTTTTTTGTTCAGTGATAGCATTCGGAATAACCTTCTATACGGAAATTCTAACGCTTCAGATAAAGAAATTGAAAGAGCGCTTCTAAAAGTAGGAGCCTATGACTTTACGATGAGCAAAGGACTTGATTTTCAGGTAGGGGAGCGTGGCTCTCGTTTATCCATGGGTGAACGTCAATTAATTTGTTTTGCACGCGCCCTGCTTGCAAATCCAAAAATATTAATTTTGGATGAAGCCACCTCTTCAGTTGATGCACATACTGAACTGGTGATCCAACAAAGTATGCATAACATTCTTAGTAATCGTACCACCCTTGTTATCGCCCACAGATTAAGTACCATTCGGTTTGTTGATCAAATCGTGGTTCTTGATAAGGGTAATATTGTAGAAATGGGAACTTTTCATGAACTGATGAACAAGGGGGGAATTTTTACTGATTTGTATGAGAAGCAATTCGCTGGACAGGATATCTGAGAAAATATATTGATTAACCAATCTTCATCTCGCCAAAAATGTTCTAGGATTATGGATTATTGTCTTATATTAACCTAAATTAATAGAATCTTAAGTATATTGGATTTGTTTAAACTAATGAGTTCTGATATTACGTCGACCACTTCTTCAGATAAAGATACAGACTCAGAAAGAAAATCTAAAGAGAAGAGGGAAAAAATTCCTATTTATACCACCAGTATCGCTTGGGCGGCTGGAAGGTCATCTATCTTCACTTATCTTTCCTATTTTGGGGTAGTTTTGGGTGCAAGTCCTTTAGAGCAATCTATTCTCACATCTGTGAGAAATTTAGGTTCAAATTTATTTCAATCTGTTTGGGGTTGGCTAGCTGATCTGAGAGGGCGTAAATTAGTCATGACCATTGGATTAACGACTTTGGCCTTAACCATTTTTCTCACTCCATTTGTATCCAATCCTCTTGAACTCGTACTCCTATCAATAATCATGACGTCACTTGGATTCAGCTTTATCCCAGCTTGGATAGCTTTTCTTGGTGACTATACCTCTGAAGAAAAACGTGCATCATTTATCGGATTTATTAATTCGATTGGCACATTAAGCTCGCTTTTTGTTATTCTTCTCTTAGGATGGTGGATGGATAGTACACCATTTCCATTTCCCTCAGAAATAGCTACATATGCAGAAAGTAAACCAGTCTTCTTTATTCCATTCATAACTGGAGCTATTATCTTTACGCTAGCATTAGGGAGTGAATTATTTCTTAAAGAAAAATATGACATTCGTAAAAGAGCTATATTTCGAGATGAGCTCCATCCTTCGACCCGAAACTTGATTGAAAGGAATGAACCCTTTAAAAGGTTACTCCCAATCAACAGCTTCTTTAAATTTTGTATGAGCATGGCTTGGCCAATTTTCCCATTTGTCACTCTCAGAGTAGCTCACTCATGGTTGGAAGTTTCGATTTTATGGGCAGTATTTAATTTACCAAGGGGACTTGGTCAATCCGTTGGGGGAATACTTGCAGATCGATTTGGTAAAAAAATTGTGATAACTCTTTCTCGTTTTGGATATGCGGTTGTTCCTTTTGGTTACGCAATAGGATTAGTTACAGGAAATGTGTGGTTCCTCCTTCTTGTTAATATTCCAGGAGGATTTGCTTTCGGTGCCGAGGATACAGCAATTTCGTCCTATTCGCTTGACTGTTCCACTGTAGATACACGAGCTCGTTATTACTCAATATTGCTCACTTTTGAAGGTATTTTTGCTTTTACCGGTTCCTTATTTGCTGGATTATTGATGGAAGTTCTCTTGACAGTATTAGCTATTACCGATAAAGATCTTGGGTTCGAATTTGTGTTAGTGGCGCTTCTACTTCTCATAACTGCGCTACGAATTATTGGAGCGAGCTTTCATAAATACATTTATGCTAATCCTTTAGATTTTGAGCTAGAAAAGCATCTTGGATCCTCTAATCGGTAATTTACTGGAAATTGTACTATCCTCATATTATGTGTTTCTTTTAATGCGAAAAGGAGTATTTTCTCTAACTTAATCTTGTAACAATCAAGAAATTAATAGGAGGCATCGATGAGATGAGTATCTTATCGCGATTATTTGCACGTAGCCGAAAAACCCAAGTTACTATAGGAATCCTGGGAGCTCCTAACGCAGGAAAAACAACTCTCGCAAATCGTATTTCCAATGAATGTGGAAACGGTGAACCATTAGGTGTGGTGAGCCCAGTCCCTCATGAAACTCGTGATTGCAAAGCTCTGGAACACTGTGTTATTAGTGACCATAATGGATCCTTAGATTTAACCATTGTTGACACTCCAGGTATTACCACATCAATTGATTATCGTGAATTCCAACAACATGGTTTATCACGACAGGATAGTATTCAACGAGCAAAAGAAGCGACCCGAGGTGTAATAAAAGCTATTCAAAGCTTAGATAAAATGGATGCTGCAATAGTAGTAGTTGACGCTGCTCGTGCACCATTTGACCAAATAAATTGGACTGTGATAGGAAATCTTGAAGCAAGAAAAATCCCAATCATTGTAGCGGCCAATAAATCCGATTTGGCCGAGGCTGATCCAGAACTTGTAAAAGAAACATTCCAAAGTGACATTATTCCAATTTCAGCAAAAGATGGATCTGGAATGAATGAATTGTATGGAAGTATCCTATCTGTGTCAGGAATGTGAGAGGTGCAAAAAGTGGACTTACGTATCAATTTTGTAACCGAACATACCACACGAAAAATGAACAGCACCCAAAAATGTGATTATATAATTTCAAAACTGAAAACAGATTGTGTTTTGGTTTTTGAAGGCGGTCTTAATCCTGAAGAAGAAGCTGCATTGATACAGGAAACTATGACTCAAATAGATCACCAAAAGTTCTTGGGATATAAAATTCTCAATCCAACCCCCCTCAGAATGAGCGGACTGTTCAATAGGAGAAATCTCAAGATGACGGTAATTGCACCCCATAACTATGAACATCTTTCAATTGCTCTTGTCTGATTTGACGGTGAAAATATGGCTTTAACAAGTGGAGAGGTCAATTTAACACGCTATCGTTGTGCAAAATGCGATCGAACACCAGAAAAAGCCAACGAACTTTTCACAGGGTGTGAATGTGGACATCGTTTATTTCGCTTACGTTTACAGCCTAAAGCGACTCAACCTGTATCCTTTACTCCAGAAAAAGCTGGACGGCCGGAAGATATGGAGTTTCTGACGATTAGAGAGAAGCAAATTGGAATATATGATATTAATGTTGATAAATTGCTTAAATGTGAACCTCAGAAAAAGAAAACGCCTGTTATTGCAGGAAATAATGGAGTTTATTCAATTCGCCTCAACTCCTCCATTAAAAAATAAAATGCTTATTCAGATAAAAGAAGCACCTGTTATTGTCTAATTAATTTAACTTCTCCGGAAACTTCGTTGAAAGAACAAACCCCCAAACCATGTAGTAGTCGTAAGTGGGAGCGAATAATAATCGGGGCAAGTTGTAATTCTAAGGCTATCGTTTCTCTAGCTAGTGACTTCTTTTTAGAATTTTCGAAATAATCAACAATGAACATTGTGATTTTTCCCAATTCAGATTCTTGGAGGACAGTCCGAATCAGAATATCTTGCGCGTGCGTACTAGATGATTCTCGGCTTAAATCTTCACTTACTTGGCCATATCGGTCCTCCATTCGTTTGATTTCTTCTTCTAGCTGCCTTTGAATTGCCAAATGACCTGCTTCTATGCCCTCAATCTCGCTTTCTGTATCTTGCAGTAGCTGTTGTAATTTCGCAATTTGCTGCAAATAAGATTCAGCTGTCGAGTCTTTTTGCGCATGAATTTCAGTCATTTCCTGAATCTGTTTCTCTAGTTCTTGTTTTTCAGCAGCTCGTGTTTCAGATTTTGCTACTTCTGTTTGAAGAGCAGTTTTAACCGTAGTGAGCACATCTTGACTTTCTTGAAGTTGTTTTTCGAGATTAGTGGAATCACCAAAAGCTTCATTGAGTTTTAGCTTCGATTGATCTTTCATGCGCTTTATTTCTTCCCGTAAATCATTGATAATGATATCTTTCTCATCTAATTCTAGAGAGGGCTTTTTCCTCTCTGTAATATCATTTATCGGAACATTCTCATCTTGCATGAAAAACCACAAAGGCAGGGTTCAAAATTTTGAGTTAGGGGAATCACGAAGGATAATGTTTTAGAGTTTTTGATATTTTTAAATGATAGGGTTATTAACTATCGATAAATTTATACCCAAATATAGACAAATAGGAACACTTAACCTCACGAGAAAAGAGGAAGTAAACGAAATTTCCTAGGGAGCTTATAAAGGGTCAGGAGGATGAAAGGATGGAGTCACGCTTGAAATTCAACCACTGGTTACCCCCTCATGCCGTGGTAGAAATCAACTCACACGAACAATTGGACTATCCGAACTTAGACGACTTCTCGGAGAGGTATACATCAACTCAGTGTTTCTATGACCTATATTCACAGACTTATGTCCTATATGGGTGTAAGTATCCCGCCCGACTGCCCTGGCGGGGAAACGGTTCACCTTGAATCATAATAAAGGTGAATAGATGGGTTCATATTCGTTTCTTAGTATTCCTAAGAAAGGAATAAATGTCCATAAAGAAAGGAACAGTTTTAAAGAAAATTTCGCAAAAACAAATGCAATTTTTCCGAAAATTGTGGAAAACGCTTAAAAAGATTTATTTTAAGCCTTCCTTGTAAGAGTATAAAGGACGAATGAATCTCTGGGGGAGGCTAGACATACTTCCATGAATCATCACTCTTTATTTCTATACAACCTTAATCTAGGTGATAATATTGATTATGCAAAAAAATAAAACGAAAATAGAGAGTCACTACCCTAAAGTTGATTCACAGGAATGTCAGTACTGTGGGAAACCGGCCATTTGTAACTCCTATACTTGTTATAAGAAAAAAGAAAGTGCTGATGAAATTGATTATGATTGTTCTACATGTGAAGAGCGATTGTGTCAGCACCATTGGCGAATCTACTTTAGAAGAAATATTTGATTGAATTTTTCAAAGAATTTCTGTACTATATTAACAGAGAATTTTTAACCCTTGAGAATTTTTGGAAGTCCAAAGGATGGAAATCAAGGATTAGAAACAAAATTCTGAAATTAGTAGACGACTTTGCCGGAGTTTCACCGTAGATGTCTGAATGGAGCGCTGTTGTTTTAGCTGGGGGAATAGGATCAAGATTAAGACCCTTAACTCAGAATATTCCCAAACCGTTAGTTCCTGTAGCAAATAAACCAATGATCGATTATAACTTGGAATTATTACGAAACGCGGGAATAACAGGTAAAATTGCTATTATAACTCGTTATATGAGAGAGGAAATTATTCAATATTTCAAAGAAACTGACCATTTCAATGATTTAGATATCGTTCTACCAGTTTTTGATCCACTGGACACTGCAGATGCAGTAAGAAAAGCTGCAAATTATATTGATACCGATAATTTTATTGTTACCATGGCCGACATTGTAACCAACATTCCTCTGCAAGATTTCATGGCTTTTCATACTGAAAAAGGGGGAATTGCAAGTATAACTTTGAAAGACGTAGCTCATCCCAGAGCATTTGGTGTTATAATGCTCAACCAAGATTCACGAATTTTGTTATTCTTGGAAAAACCAATTCCCCAAGAACTGGGTTTAGCTACGTTAACCTTTTCTAAAAAGGAAACTATAAGGCTTCAATCAAATTTAGTTAATACGGGTATTTACGCATTCAAACACGATGTTTTAGATATTCTGGAATCGTTGGACGATCTTATGGATTTTGGGAGGGATGTGTTTCCCTATCTAGCAAGAGAATACGGCATCTATGGCTACGCTCGACGGGAATACTACTGGATGGATGCAGGTAATCCCCAGACATATCTATATACAAATTGGGATGTTTTACGAAGATGGGCTTTCCCGTATTTTCCTCGAGCCACATCAGAAGATAATAATATTTGGATTAACGATAATTCTCCCTCCCTGCCAGCTGGAAGTTATATTGAGCCACCAGCAGCGATAGGTAATGAGGTTACAATTGGGAATAATACCAAAATAAAATCTCATACTACAATTGGAAATAAGGTTACAATAGGCGATAATTGTGAAGTACAAGCCTCCGTGATTTGGGATGACGTTACAATTGAGAATAATGTGAAAATTAAGAATAGTATTCTTTGTAATGGAGTACATATTGCTTCAGGTTCTCATTTGAATGAAGGTACAGTAATAGGCCCTCTGTTTACTAGTAGTGAGGCGATAATCACAGAGAAGGATCAGATTTTTGTGAAGAAATAGAAGATCAATAATATTTTAATGGATATAAGACAGATGTTGAAGGATAATGAATCATTTGCTAAAGGTGGGAGAATAACTGCATTTTCAAATACCGAATTGACTCCAGAACTTTCTGCACTTCTAGGGGGTGCAATGGGTACATACTTAGATTCTAATGCAGTAGTGATGATCGGTCGAGATTATAGACGAGATACTCGTATGCTAAAACGGTCATTTTCTGGGGGACTTCTTTCAGCTGGAATTGAATTAATTGATCTTCATGGGATACCTACTAGTATCTTACAATTTGCGGTTAGACGATATGGGGCTGATGCAGGGATCATGATCACTCGAAGTCACAATCTTGCTGGAATGGTGTCCATAAAGCTTTTTGAGGCGACAGGAATCGAATTCCAAAGTAAACAAGTAGCGAAGATAGTAGAAATTGCAAAATCAGGAGACTTAAGAAGAGTTGCGGCTCCCGATGTAGGTTGGATTAGCGTAGCTGATGCAATGAAAGTTTATGATCGGGCCTTAGCAGGTTTCTTTGCTTCTAGTAAAGAATCCATGAAAGAGGCAAATTTACGAGTAGTAGTTGATTGTGCCTGTGGTCCCGCCTCGAGAATTATGCCAGATTTACTCAGTGAGTTTGGATGTCAAGTTATTACCCTCAATGCTCATAGACCTCGTACTCCGCTCTTTTTACCAAATCCTAGCTCTTTAGTCCGATTAAGAGAAACTGTTCGTGCTATCGGTGCAGATCTAGGAATTGCTTTGGATGCAGAAGCTCGACATGCCATTATAATTGACAGTCAAGGCCGAATTAGAACTGCTGAGGAAACAGCTTCCGTAAACCTGCATTCACGTTATGATCCAAGTTCTAATGCAACCGTGGTTGTTGGAAGCTCTGTTCACCCATCTGTATATCACGATTTACATAAAAATTTAATTTTTTCTGGCCATGGAGAACCTGGAGGAATAGGTCGGGCTGTTCTACAACACAGAGCCATCTACGGCTTCAATGATACAGGATTATTTGTATTGCCTGTATTTTCTCCAGGATCTGACGCTATAGTTGCGTCTTTCACGGTGCTCTCTCAAATGGCGAAATCAAATCTCAAATCGACAGACCTTTATCGAAATCATCAAGTTTTCGCTCAAAGAATAGCAGAAGTAACATTCCCCTTAGAAAAAATGTTTAACTTCTTCAAATCTGTTTTAAATGAGCATTTGAAAGATTTTCGCGTAATTGACACTTTTATTGGTATTAAACTCATTACTGAAGAGACTGAATGGATCCACATCCATCTTGCTAGCGATAACAATACTCTGCAAATAGAAGTGTATGATCCTAAAGAAAATCTTGATCGCCAATCCGAGCTAATTGCTTTTGCACGAAATCTTGTCGACTCATTTCTCTCTAAATAAAAAACAAAATATCAAGATGAGTCAAATCTATTTCTTTTTTCAAACAATGAACAAAAGCAGTGAAACTGAGGTACAATAACAGACCATTTACAAATTATTAAATATAATTAGCGATTAATCGTACTGAGGACACTTTCATATAAGGAAAAACTAAGCTCCCTGTGTCCGAGTTGAGTCAATCGTGCAGAAATTTCCAAGAAAGCGTATTCCGATAGTTATTGTCGGGCTAGAGTTCGCAGGTAAAACATCGTTAGTATTACATCTTCAAACTGGAGAATTTAGAAATACGCTTCCGACATCAGGACTCGATACAGAAATTTTGGAAATTCAAGGTATAATTTTTCAGCTATTTGATTTAGGGGGACACGAACGTTTCCGACAGATGTTCTGGAAAGAGTATGTAAAACTCTCACAAGGAATCGTCTTTATAATTGATTCCAGCGATCTTGAAAAACTTAACGACGCGGTGGAATGGCTTTGGAAATGTTTAGAATGGAATCCAGAAGCTCCTCTCATGATTTTGGCCAATAAAGCTGATTTAACTCACATAGAACTACCAAAATTAATAGAGAAGGTCAATCTTCAGAAATTACCTCATCAAAGCCCCACACGATCGTTCCAAATATTTGAAATTTCTGTAAAGACTGGGAAGAATATCGATCGTGCATTAAATTGGTTTTCCCAAAAAATTGCAGTTTCTATGTCAAAGAAATTTATTAAACTTGAAGGAATATATCTTTTTCTCCGTACAGGAGTTCCTATAGTTTCTCATTTATTCATGAATCAGCCTGAAGAGTCTATGAGTAATGATATTGTACCAGGATTTTTAAATGCGATTGATGAATTTGCAAGTGGCATGATGGGGGGTGGTGAAGGCTTAAATTCTATATCGACAGAAAATTATTCCATAGTTATGGTTAAACGGGACACACTTCTATGTGCAATTATTACAGATAAAAATTCGGTTCTTTCAGTTGCTCGAATGGTCGCTAAATCAGTGGTCAACCATCTCGAAAATGCTTTCCAGTACCAACTATCCAAATATCTTGTAGATGGAAAGTATCTCTTTCCTGAGAATTTTGTTGTAGATTATCTTCAACAGGAATTTAATGAGAATGTAGTTTTTTCTACTTGAGATGGAGCCATTCTTCGGTGTTATACTTCGTTTCTGCTAGTTGTTCAGAAAGTTTTAGCTCTTCAGTTGTTAATTCCCCTAATAAAAACGTTGCAGGAAAGTTTGTCAATAAATCTTCAGAAATAAATTCTGCTAACATGCGTGGAGTCATTGTTTTCTTAATTTGTTCTGATATTGTAGTAATCTTTTGATAGACAGATTCGACCATGTGTTTTTTTGTTTTTCCTGGTCGAGCTTTCAGAACAGAATACATGAGTTCGGGGTTATAATCGATGAGGATCGTACCATGTTGGAGTATTACGTTTCCTGATCGGGCTTGCGCATTTCCAGAGAGTTTTTTTCCTTTACTGAAAACAGATGGACAATGAATTTGATTATAATCTATCGTTATACCAAGTTTAGATAGTGGAGAGAATAATAGGTCTACAATCTCATAATAACTTGCTTCAATAGATTTACTGGATACCTGATTTTTTGTAGTCACTACAGAATAGGTTAATTCCCCCTTAGAGTCATGGAAAACTGCTCCTCCACCAGATATACGTCTAACTGCTTGAAAATTGTATTTTTTGACCATGGAAAGATTAATCTCATCATCCAAGCATTGGTGGTGACCTATAGAGACTGTACTTGGGTACCAACTGTACAAGCGTAGAGTATTAATTTTAAGTTTTTCATATAACTGGTAAATTGCTTCATCAACAGCCATGTTGAGATAAGCATCATTTCGGGAATAAGGAATGATACGCCAGGAGAGATCTTGTATTTGTTCAGTCATTATGCTTCCCAATGAAGAAATCGACTGATAGTGAGGCTCATCTTAGGAATTAAAATTAGTTCTGAACCGATAAAAGAAATGGTTCAACTATTGTTTTCCAAAAACAATTGGTTTATCTGCCTTAATTGAAATACCCTTATCAGTTATCGCATAAGGATGAATTCGCTTGGAATGTTTCATCCCTCTCATCTTCAGAATTTCGATAGCTCTTTCACGTGATGAATTGATCAGCATATATTGTAGGTTAATTACACCATATGCTAGGAAGTCCTCAGTGGAGAATTGTGGATTATTAGGATCGGTAACAGAATCATCGGTGTTTTCATAGACCGCGAGGGTTGTGCACTTCTCTTGCCACAAGATACCAATCACTCTATGTAGTTCTTTTCGTACTTCAAATAAATCACGGAAGAGTAAAGAGAAGGTATTTAACGGGTCTATCACTAATCTGTTTACTCCTAGCCTTCTCACTTCATCAATAATTTTTTGGGTGACATAATCCAGAGAGGCTTCTCGTAATCGACTAGCTTGCTGCATTATACCCATTTCTGTGGAACTAAAATCTAAGACGGATAATTCTCCCATGTCTTGTAATCCTTGAAGATCCCAGCCATAATTACGCATAATTGCATTCAAGGCTGGTAGAGGTTCATTAAAAGTAACTAACAGTCCGGGGTCATTGTATTTGAGTATTCCTTCCAGTAAAAATTGAATAGCTAATGTTGTTTTTCCAACCCCAGCGCCTCCACGTAATGCGATGAACCACCCAGAGGGGATTCCCCCACCAAGAATTTTATCAAAATTTGTGATCCCTGTAGGTTTAACGTTTAATGACATGAAAAAACCTCAATATCGAAACTGGGGATTAAGTAGTTAAAAGCCTTTTTTAATCAACTAATTTTTCATAAGGATCTTTAGTTGTTTCCTCTTCTGTTTGACCGACAGTGTAGACCTTGATCTTAACCATCTGGCCAGCTAAATTGAGTAATTCGACATCTTTCTTACGAATTTTCAAATGGTACCCGTTTGCACATCGACTTACTTTTGTTGTGAATATTAACAGAGGATCGTCCTTTTTACTCATAATTACTCGGCTCTTTCACCGTTTGTAATTGAATTATCAGAATACACCTATAAATAGATTTATTTTCAAAAAAGTAGATTTCAAAGCTAGTATTGCTCCAAGGAGAACTTTTGTCATAATTAAGAAAACAGTTGATAGAACGTACTTTAATAAAGTAAAAAGTGACTCTCGAGAAATTTCAAGAAAAAAAAAGTTAGTTTTTTCATCTATTTCCTATCTTACTTCGTCTAGCATCAATATGGGCAATAATATTGGTGGCCAGCCGAGTAAATGCTTCCTGAACATTTTTTCCATTAAGAGCAGATGTTTCGTAATACGTGGCATGGAATTTCTTGGCCTTTTCTGTTCCAGTTTCGTATTTAATAGCTCTTTGCTCCTCTAAATCAACTTTATTACCAAATAGCATAAGAGGAACTTCACCAGCCTTTTCCGTGAAATCTGAATGCCATTTATCAAGTTTAGCAAGGGTTTCAGGACGAGTTAAGTCATATACCATGATACCGCCGTGAGAGTGGAGAAAATATTGGGTACGAATATTTCGGAAGGAGTCCTGTCCTGATAGATCCCAAATTTGCATAGTCATGCGTGTTTCGGCATCTAATTGTAGTCTTTTCAATAAAAAGTTACTACCAACCGTAGTTTTATAGTCATGGCTAAAAGCTTGCTCTACGAAGCGTCGAATAACCGATGTTTTTCCAACACCTCCTTGGCCTAATAAAATGACCTTGCAGCTATACATGACCATGAGATTGACCTCTCTAATGAATTAAAAAAGTACTTAACAACTCGTACCTCAGCCAGTTGATTATTATTAATTAGCTATTTGGAATTTAAAAAGGTGTTACTTCACTCGACATTTTTAGCTACTTGAAAAGTGAATATTATCCATAATGGATTTTCCCCTAGAATCAGCCCGTCCTTCGTTTTGTGATTATTATAATGGTCACAAAGGTAAGGAGAAACATTAAAAGAATAAAAATCCTCTCCGAAATCAAATTAGTGAATAATCCTTTCGTGTTAGCCGAGAATTCAACTTCCTGTAGAGTATGAGTTTCATTTGAATTCTTTGAATGGATATAAGTAAACCAACCTGTCTTCCAATTCCTCTTATGGACACTTTGAGAGATTTGCCCTGAATTATGAACGTTAAAATGCCTGGTAACAAAATTCTCACCTTCTACAGAAATTTCTAATGTGTGATTAGAAAATGGAGAGCTTTCTACAGTATGAATAGCCTTGCTATCCCAGTACGTCTGATTATCGACTGTTTTAACAAGAACATACCCGTGAAATATGAAATATTCTGTATATCTTCTCATGGCTGTAGATATTCCATTAAATGATAACTGTATAGATGGAAGGGCGTCCCCTAGCTCTGTAATGACAGCTCTGACCTTCAACCCCTTTTTTATTGAAATATTAACATTTTCCCCCTTAGAACTAATTATGGATAATATTGTTGAATGCGGGTCTCTATTTCCGTCAGAATCGAAAGAATCATAATATTTTGTATAGTGGAAGGTCATGGAATCCCCCACAGCAGCTTTCCAGTCTAATTTCGGCTCTATGAAGATAGTTGATGAAACGCTTAGGATAGGTGCTGATAAAATAATACCTACAATGAGTAAAATAGATGCTTTCCTCATTTAATTCTATCCGTACGCTTGTATAACAAGAGAAACAATGAAATTCCTTAACTAACTTTTATTATGCAATAATCCTTTTTAGGATTTGGTTTGAGGAACCAGATGAAATTTTTGATAATCACTCAATCAACGAAAATCGTTGCCTTTGGTTATTAATTTTAAGATAGAATTGTACTCAATGTAGTAGTAGTTATACCAAATCTGATTACCCTGTCATTAAAATGTTCATCGCTTTAAAATAATAAACTAAACGATGGCACTCAGGTTAAAGTGCGATTTAACATGACATCTGAAACAAAAAACGAATCAAAAACAGGAAAATGGGTTACATTAACAGTACTACTAGTTAGTACGTTAACAGTGATGGCAACTGCCACTATAACCCCAGCAGTTCCTGAAATGGAACTATATTTTCAAAATATACCCAACATACAACTATTCATTCGTCTAACTCTGAGTATCCCTGCTCTTGCTATAGCAATTGGATCTCCACTCGTAGGTGTAATCATTGATAAGTGGGGCCGAAAAAAACCGTTATTAGGGGCCGCTTTTCTCTATGGGTTAGCAGGAAGTTCGGGGTTCTATTTAAATTCTCTTAATTTAATTTTCTTAAGTCGGATCTTCTTAGGATTAGCTGTTGCAGGGATCATGACAATTTCCACAACATTAGTGTTTGATTATTTTCAGGGTAGGCGACGTGATACAATGTTAGGATATCAAGCAGCATTCATGGGATTTGGAGGAGTAATTTTCTTCAGCTTTGGAGGGTATTTAGCGTCAATAAACTGGCATGCGCCATTTGTCATTTATATCTTTGCATGGGTTCTTATCCCTGGACTTCTAATGCTACCTGAACCAAAATTTATGAAAAATTCAAGTGTTATCCAACCAGATCAATACTCAATTGTATCCAAGGAGAATCGGATTCCTTATAGTAATATTGTATTTGTATATTTTTTAGTGTTCATTTTTCAAATAGTTTTCTTTTTTTCCATTGCAGAATTACCCTTTTTACTAACAAACAAGCTTCTACTGAATCCCGATTTGGTAGGAATCGTACTCGCAACCTTGACTCTTTCCATGGGAATATTTTCGATATTGTACGGAAGGTTAAGTAAGCGAATCAGCCTAACAAATATTTTCATTCTAGCTTTCACCTTTTTTGGTACTGGATACTTTATAATTTCCTTAGCTTTAACAAGGTTGGAGATGATTCTTGGTTTATCCATTGCTGGTGTGGGACTCGGATTATTGATACCAAATTTATCTCGCCAGCTGGGGAAAGGTATTTCACAATCAATTAGAGGACGAGTTTTCAGTGGATTTACATCATTTTTATTTCTTGGCCAGTTTCTTTCCCCCTTAGTGAGTCAAATATTACTTCAATTCATATCCTTGACAGAATTATTTCTTATTGGTGGGACAGCTATGATACTGGTTGCTCTTCTAATTTTAATGAAACATTATTTAATTCCTCCCCACAAAGAAGAATTAGATGCTAAATCGATTGTTTAGTAGATCTCAAAAGTGGTAAAAGATAATAATAAAAATCTCCCTCTGTAGTGGAAATACATCTAATTGATATCTTCCATATTAACACTAAGTAAGAAGGTCTTACATTGAGTTTTGAATCCATTAAAACACTTTCAGACAAAATTGGTGAACAGGTATCTGTACGCGGGTGGTTACATCATGTTAGGAGACAGGGAAAGCTTACTTTTCTTGTCATTCGTGATAACACTGGTTATATCCAATCGGTTGTAAAACCCGCTAGTGGTGAAGCAGCAACAACGGTTGCAAGTAAATTAACTCGTGAAACAGCAGTCACGGCACAAGGAGTGGTGAAAGAAGATAAACGCGCTCCTTATAGTGGATTAGAACTTCAAATAAATAATATCTCGGCAGTAATAGATTATGCCTCACCTGAATTAGAACATGAAATACGCCCAGATTCAGGACCTCAAGTATTATTAAACAAACGTCATCTTGTATTACGCGGTGAACAAGCTTCAGATATCATGCGATTCCGTGATATGATGGCCAGAAGCTTCAGGAAATTTTTCTTTTTACGAGAATTTGTGGAGGTAACACCAAGTACAATAGTTCAAACTCAGGTTGAAGGCGGATCCACACTCTTCAGCTTTAAATATTTTGAACAAGAGGCGTATCTTACTCAGTCTAGTCAGTTGTATCTAGAAACACTATTGCCAAGTTTGGGTAATGTTTTTTGTGTCCTTCCCTCCTTTAGGGCCGAAAAATCACGTACAAGAAGACACCTAACTGAATATACACATATTGAAGCAGAAATGCCGTGGTTTGAATTTGAGGATTTACTTGACTTCATGGAAGATATGATGATCCATGTCTATTTGAGAGCAGAAGAGTCACCTATAGTATCAAAGCTTAATCAAAAGGTGAATATTCCAGAGAAACCGTTTGAAAGAGTATCATATGAAAAGGCAATTGATCTATTAAGAGAATTTGATATTAAAGGGGAATCAGGTAAGTTCCTTGAATATGGAGAAGACCTAACAGAAGGACCCGAACGGATGTTGGTTGATAAAATTGGTAAACCTACTTTTCTAACCCACTTCCCTGTAGGAATGAAACCATTTTATATGAAACTCAATGAATCCAATCCTGAAGTGATGAATGCAGCCGATCTTCTCATCCCGAATGTTGGTGAAATAATAGGTGCCTCACAAAGAGAAGATGATTATGACGCGTTATTAAACCGTATGAAAGAGGAAGGTTTGGACCCAAGTCCCTACTATTGGTATTTGGATCAACGGAAATATGGCACAGTCCCTCATTCGGGCTTTGGTTTGGGATTAGAGAGATTTATACAAGCTGTATTGAATTTGGATCACATTCGAGAAGCATGTTTATATCCCCGATTGATAAATCGAGCCACTCCCTAGCGCTTACAATGGTTATATCCTTAATCAACCGGTAAGAGTTTTGTTATAATCTTCCCGCAGGCTTCACATTTTTCAGGGGTTTTATTGCGATCCTTAACCTCAAATACGTTATTACAGCTCGTGCATTTCCATTGCGAGGGTATTACTAGTTCTGATTCAATCCGGAGAATGATTGCTGTAAACTTATTCAATAATTGATCTGCTTTAGAGGTTACACTACCAATATCACTAGCTTTACGTAATTCTTGGGGAGATTCAGAATCTTTTAGAGGATCAATATCAAGTATAAGATTGTCGATTGCAGCTTGAATATCACCATAGTTGGGTAATGCCTCAATTACATTTCTCTCACTAATCCAGGCAATAATACCTAAGAAATGATCCATCAATTCGTACGTGTCAGAAACAGCCGCTTCTTTCGAGACACTGTCAGGTAGCTTCTGAATAGTTAGAAAAAGTTGCTCAAAAAGGGGTTTCAAATCTGGCTGTAGTTTTAACTGTATATACAAACGAAATATTGTCAAAAAATGCGAAAATTGTTTATCGGGATCAGCTTTCGACATTATAGCAGTCGTAATGTCCCTAATCTGATCTGAAGGACAATCATGAGGATGAGTTGTCTCTCCAATTGGAGTTTTCCAACGGGATAAAATGACAATCTGTTTACCACGAGTATAGTCGAGATCTACATATTCATGGGATTTATGAGACAAACATTCAATATAAGAGAAATTTGATTTGTCATCGTCAGCGACAAGATGATCAGGACCTGCTTGACAATACCCACATTGCTCAATCGATTCCTCTTCCGAGCGATTAGTTTTACCACACGCAATACAATAAATATAGGTGTACTCAGTGGTGAACTTACCAAAAGTACCAGTACCAGATACTTGGGAATCATCCGCGGAGCGACGCATCCGGGCAAATAATGAATCATCATCATCTAGCATTGCAGTAAGTGAGGAGCCAAGACCTTCTGCCGCTTCTGATCGAGCCTTTTCCTCTTCTTTCTTTTTTAGATACTCCTCGCGCTCCTCAGGAGACATCTTATCAATCATTTTCAGCTCTTTTACACGGTTTTGAATTCTCCCCCTATCAACAGGGATTAAAGCCTCCAAGAAGTCAGGAGGGAGAGCTGTTATTTCTTCCATACTCATTATTTCAAAATCTGTTCGTAAAGAAGACATACTACCTGGAGTAACAGAACTAGGCATATGTACACCAGTACCAGGTGGTGGTGGAGGAGGAACCGACCCTCTTGGTAGTGGACGAGGAGGGATAGGGGGTTGTGAAACAGAGGAAGTACTTGGCATTGTTTGACTAGCTTGTATGCGAAAAGATTGAAGATTTCGTTGAATAGAGGCAGTTATTCGTTGTTCCAAGTTATCTAAAAATCCAGCGGTCTGTGCAAATTTCTCTGTGTTAATAAGACGTGTTTTTTCATGTTCTGTAATCATTCTAGTGATTTCTGCTAAGATGTGCGTAGTAATCGCGCTTAATTGCGGAAACAGAAGTTCGATCTCATCATGCATTTTCCATTGTTCGGTTTCAGTGAATTTTCTGTAAGGATCAACGGGTAATCTCTTTATCATCGGATATAAATCTCTATTATCCATATTACGCTTAGCCCAACTCCAAATTGTCGATTTCTTTTTTGGATTACCGAGTAGTTCGTCAGCAATTTGTTCGAAGGTCTTATTGTCGGTTCTACGAAGAGAAATTTCCTCTATTCGTTGTTCCTTAGATAGAGTAAACCAAATTGCCTTTGATACCGTCATAACAGCCCCTTAGAAATAATTTTCATTCAAATCTCAATATAATCAATCTACAAAGTTCATATAAATGTATACATATTGTTCATATGGTAAGATTGAATATATGAATCCTTCCCGTATTTAATTATAGAAGATACTTAGATCAAAGCTTCTAATGGAAGGAGTATTTTTTATAATACATTTAGATTAGCCTTGTTTGTTTCAATAACACATGTGGTGTGAGTCCAGAATTCGATAATTGAAACTAAAGGGAAATCTAAAGCCCTCCAGTGCAATATTCTAACAAACTTCTTGGGATATGTCGTTGTTTACAGTGTTTCTGGAAGACGATAGATGTTCTCACAAATACTGGGTTATTCTAGTGTGTGTGTTCAAAGGATTTTTCGAAGGCCGTACTGACTGGCTAAATAGCAGAGGATTACGGCTAAGGGAAAGACAATGACAAGTTTAAGAACAGGGAAAAGCGGGATGGAGATAAAAACAAGGGATATAGTAACAAGGATGGGTGCATGAATAAGGTACATATGAAAAGAGCTATCAGATAAATTCTTGATGATATTCCCTTGAGTATTGAATTTTAAATAGAAAATCGGAATTAAAACAAAAATCATTCCCATACATACCATATTGTCGACGAGTGCGAAGACAAGAGCAGACAGATTGGGCCCTCCAAATACAACACTGTAATCTGAATCGACTCCCATAAACAGGATAAAGTACAGAAAGAATAATACCACTGTTGCTGCTAGGATACTAGACCAGACCTTGATATGATCCTTAGATATCTTCTCGAACCAATCATATCGAGCAGTGATAACACCAACCACAAACATCATGAAATACTGAATCAAATAACCAAAGGGGATCCCTAATGGGAATCTGTCGACGGGGGAAATGAATCGAACAATAAATGCAACCCATCCTAGGACAATAGCAATCAGGAATAAATAAACATTCCTTGGTATGGGCAATTCTTTTGGAATGTATTGCTGAATTGAATCGGATCTTGAAACCTGCCGCCAAAGCGTATAGACAAATGTGAATATGAGCAAGACGTAAAGAAACCACATTGGACCAACATTGGTAAGAAAATCAATTAACGTACCCAGTGATTTAAATTGGTCAAAATAATAATCTAGCAGAGATCCTTGTAGATTAGGGTAGGAAGTCCAAGGTTCAATTCCTAATACAGATAGAATATAGAACATAATGGGATTAATAAGCAGAACATACAAAAGGAGAGGAACACCAAGACGAAGAAGGCGTTCTTTCCAGAAGACAGAGAGTTTCTTTCGATCGAAACTCTTAGGAGTCAGAAAACCAGCCAGAAGGAAGAATAACCCGAGAAGCGAAGCTTGAAAAATTCCACCAAATGAGGCTAAGGTTTGAAAGAAGATAGTACTGAAAAGATCTAGGGTATTTTCTTCGATATAATACCACCATCCCGACCCCTCATATGTGACCCTCGCGTGATTAAAAATCACGAGAATTGCAAACATGAGCTTTATATTATCAAGAAAGATGTACCGAGGTTTCTTAAGTTCAATAGATTCTGTGGTCATCCGAATGAATCACCTTTGAGTAATTCCCAGTAGAGAGGTGATATCATAAGTGTTCCACTTAAATAATTTTGGAATAAAAAATGTGGATTACCACTGGTTATAGCTCATTTGCTAGATTGTACCGTTGGATTTGTGAATTAAGCAAAGTAATTCAGAAATCCTCTCAAACAGAATAATTTTTTTTAATATATTCAAATTTTTTCCTTTGGGGTCGAAGAGAAGTTTTTGATCTCCAAATAATTCCAAAAGAGTGTATTGGATGTCATTTTAATGCCCTTTAAATTCGAAATGAAACCATTTCGTAACGAAACTATCCCTTCTTATTGGTTCATTTTTCGTGAAAACTTGCTATTAGTAGAATTATTAAATGATTCGGCCTCTATACCCTTTAATTCAAATTTAAGCGAATTGAATATGTCTTTGGAACTGAAGCAACCAATCTATTTTGGGACATTTGATAATATCCCTTGTTATTTTTTCGAAGCTTCCAATGATCTTGACATTCCAAAGAAAATGTCATTTCAAAGTATCCGCAATTTATATGGTCTATTAAACGAAGACTTACTCTGGGTAGCTGGACGAGCTTTTCAACTCTCGGTTTGGGATAAAAATTCTCAATATTGTGGTCGATGTGGGACTCCTACAGAAATCAATTTCGATGAACGAGCAAAAAAATGTCCAGAATGCAGCTTCCTTGTTTTTCCCAGAATTTCTCCTGCAATAATTGTTGGTATTATTGATCAAAAGAAAAAGAAGATATTATTGGCCAATGGAACTCGTTTCCCCGCTAGGTTCTATAGTGTACTTGCAGGTTTTGTTGAACCAGGTGAGACGCTTGAGGAATGTGTTAGAAGAGAAATCCTTGAAGAAGTAGGAATCGAGGTTAAAAATATTCGTTATTTTGGTAGTCAATCTTGGCCTTTTCCTGATTCTCTTATGATAGGTTTTCTTGCAGATTACGCAAATGGCCAAATTACTATAAATCCAATTGAGATAAACGATGCAAACTGGTTTACTGCAGATGATCTCCCGCAAATACCTGGTGAAATCAGTATTGCTAGAAAAATCATAGACTGGTTTTTGCAAAATTACTGAAATCCACTTCAAAGATTTAGAAAGTTGATTATGTATAAAAAAAAGAATACCAATGCACTTTGACTACATTGGAAATTATAATTCTGCAGTTAATTTATTTAAATTCTCGTTTCTGGAAGTAAGGATTATCGAAAATCAGTAAAGCTAGGAGAAGTGAAACTACCCCAATTATGATAATGAATATCACTTGTCCAAAGGGGTATGCGCCATAGCCTACTTTAATGATATCATCTACAATTTTGATTCCATCCAGGTAATAGTAAAAGGAAGTTAACTGGAGCATATCTGCCATAGCGGGATCAGCCATTCTAAGCAGACCTGCAATCGTTTTGAGAATGTAAGAACCTCCAAGGAGCAAGCCACCAAATCCCAGTGTTTTTCCAGTATCCATGAAGACGACGGAGATAAGTATAACAATACAGGTAAGAGACAAATAAAGAATCCATCGACTCAATAGGCCTAAAAAGTAGGCTTCCAGTCCACGAGGATTGAATTTAATTCCAGGAATAATTACTGATGCTAAAATTGCTGCAGCAAATGTAAAAATCGGATAAGAGAGAGTGATAGTGATAAATGCAAAGACTTTCTCTAAAAGGAATCGCCATCGGGGAACGGGGAAGCTCAACATGAAATCTAAACTACCACTATCGGCTTCCCGTGTGATACACTGTACACCAAACAGTAGAATGAGGCCCATAAAGAAAATATCAGATATAATGAACAACTCCATAGTAAGCAATGATTCAAGAGAGGTCAAACCTACTCCTTCACCAAGTAGGGCCTGATAGATTGGAAGTTCCATCATCTCTTGCAGGCTTTCTACATACGGCTCAAAAGAGGGCCAGATTGCTACCATTAAGAACGAAAATACTGCCGTCACAAAGGAGATTGCAGACCAAGAAAACCATTTTTTACGCAATTGTTTTGTGTATATTTCAAACATCTTTATTCCTCCTCTAACAAATCTAATTCATCTTTATAGTAAGTAAGAAAGATGTCTTCCAAACTACTGTCTTCTAAAGTCATCCTCTTGACACGGCGCGAAGTAACAAACTTCAATAGATCATTCACATCCTCTTTAACTTTTACAAGAAAGGTATTGGCTTTCTTCTCCACACTGAATATATTCGGAATAGCTTGGAATTCATCCAGATCGGGGGTCTCCCCATCGACGAATTCAACTGACAGAAGCTGCATGGATTTTCTTCGAAGTTCTTTAACAGTTTCAATAACGATGATTTTTCCCTTCCTTATGATACCCACTCGATCACAAATCGTTTGTACTTCAGTTAGATTGTGACTCGAGAGAAAAATCGTTTTCCCCTCATCTCGCATCTGAAGGAGTAAACGATGAAATCTAGTAGCCATTAAGGGGTCTAGTCCACTTGAGGGTTCATCAAGAATAACAAACTCTGGGTTGGAAGCTAATGCGGTAATAATTATTACTTGCTGACGGTTTCCCGTCGACAAGTTTTTGAAGTCAAGAGTGAGATCTACTTTAAATATTGACCTCAATTTTTTCAAGAACTTCTGATCGATAGGCCTAAATTTCCCAAAATACGAAATTATCTCTTCTCCTGTGAAATTTCCATATAGATCAATTTCACTGCGAATAAAGCCAAGACCTTCCCTAATTTCTAGGGCATCGCTGAGGTAATCGAGACCGTTAATTTTTATGGTCCCAGATTTGATGGATAAATACCCAAGAATGGAACGGATAGTTGTCGTCTTCCCTGCGCCATTGGGACCGAGAAACCCGAAGATTTCTCCTTTCTTGACTGAAAAACTTACATCAGTTACCGCTTCGACACGACGTCCAATTTTACGGGAACCGAGTTGAAATTCCCTACCATAAACCTTGGTTAAGTTGGAAACTTGAAGGACAGATGTATTTTCACTTGTACTCATTATTTAGAAACTCCACATTATTTGCGAAAGTGACCCACTTTATACAAATATAAATACTTTTTTGGGTAATTCCTTCTTCTTTGCTACCTCCTATATTCAAAACAAGTTTTGATGAGAGATTCAACTTGAGATTCTTTTTAATCCATTATTAAAAAAAAGGAGATTTCGTCTAAATTGTTGTAACTAAGCTATGGGGAGGAAAATTGCTAAAAAAGCATTATAATCGTTAAAAGAAAGTGAATGACACTGGAGGGAAAGATAAAAGAAGGTAAAAATGAGGGAAAGA
>NJBF01000084.1 GCA_003144275.1 Candidatus Heimdallarchaeota archaeon B3_Heim | reverse complement strand
GTTCATTTACAATTAGCTGTTTTAAGTGATCTTTTACTAGTCTGTTATAATCAAATCCTTGGAAAAACTAAGCATTTTCACTCTTATTCATCATTAGGAGGGAAAAAGTTTTGAACACCTCTGTTTAGAAAAAGGTCTCAACGAAAAAATTGATTGCAGAATCGGGAATTCCCTGTTCAATAAATGTCGCCCATGCCTTCGTTTTCGTTAATTCTTGAGATAGAGTTTGTTCTGTCATAAATTCGTAATACTCATGCGGGAAAACCACCCATTCAGATGCCTCTTCAGCAAAGTAATCGGGTTTTACTTTAGACCAAGGTTTATACAATAAAGTAGCAATTTTCACCGTTTTAGGATCTTTTAAATTGAGGTAATTAAGAGCACATTCCAAGCTTTCCCCACTATCTGCTAAGTCATCAATTAATAGAAGATTCTTTTGAAAAATGTCTACCACGACATCTTGTGATATCACTGGTTTAGTATGGGTCTCAGCTATAGCTGCATAAAATCTAATTTGCATAGTCGCTAGCACCGAAGATGTTTGATGTCCCTCTAAGAGATAACTTGCTTCAAACATATCACTTAGAAGACGGGCGGGAATCCACCCTCCTCGACTAATACCAAGTATAATATCGGGTTTATACCCATCACTTTTTATAAGATTGAATAGAGAACGAGCCAATCTATCAATGTCATGCCAGTGAAAAATCTTGAATTCCACCAAAATCCAAACACATCGTTAAATCCTTGACAAAAAGGAATGTGTGTACTATCAAAAGAAAGATTTTAAGGCCTATTACAGGTTTATATTTAGTTAAGATTTTGAGGAGCGGTAAAAAAATAGAACCATACGTCATTGAAGAACTCGATTCCTATGTATACCTCGTCTTTGGTGGAATGCTTCAAGGCCAAAGCGAATCAATTGATATCAAAGAAACCTTAGATGGATTAGAGGAAAAATTTAAGCTCATTGGTTCACAATTATTTGACTTTCGTCACATATGGGGATATAAACATATATTTTCGGCTCTATGGCATGCTGAAAAAGCAAAAAATGCTAATAAAATGATTTCGAAAACGTTCTCTATGGAGATCTTGTTGTATCTTGCTGGATGTAGGCAAATAAAAAAAGCACTAAATTTGTTGGGTGTTAAGGAAAGTTCTAATAAAATAATTGGTGTACTGGCCGCGACCACGAGCGAAGTTCTACCAAAAGCATACAAATATCTGAAAGAAAAAATCCAATTTAATCCTAAATCAAACATAATTGAAGAATTTGCTTTGAAAAGGGAATGGTTCATTCAACAACTCCTTGAAGATAACTACCAAGGTGCAATCAACTTTTCCGATGCAGATATCGAGAAAGCTCAACTTCAAAAGGTTGCCTTACTTGCTTTAGAAATGTAAATATCATTTTTAATCAGATATTATCTTTACCATACTAATATCAGAATTTGGAGCCATTACACTCAAACCTGTTAAATCACGTATAATTTCAATTCTAATTTCGATATCGGGATCTTTTAAATTGACTATTCCCCAATTAATTTCATTGGCAACTTCTTGGATTATCTGTACTGATCTTAAATTGCTTTGACGCTTATTAAGAGTAATTCTCCAAGAATGAGAAGGAAGTATTCTTTCCTTAGCTAAGTGTGTTGTTTGGAGAATAATTGCTGGAAGATCCGTTTTTATCAAATATTCTAATGGAACAATTTTTAGACAAGCAATTAAATGACCTTTTTTTGTAATATAGTTACGAATATCTTGAATAACCGTAAAAGGGCTCACAATTTCATCTACAAGCTTTAAAATGGATAATCCTGGAACTCTGGACTTCAATGGTTTAACATGGTATTTTAATATGTCTGAAATGACATAAAATACTTCTGAAAGCGCATCCCGTTCATTGTTTCTTTGAGAGCTGATTAGGAAGCTCATCTAGTGTCCCAAACGAGAGTCAATCTTCACTTCTAAGTAACCAAGCAGAAGAGATGAGGTCAGTAGTACCGCATTTTGGACAACTTGGTTTAGTTATGTAAATACCTTCTTCTTCAATTGTAACAAATACTGCTTTTTGAAAACGGTTCGCACATTCTTTGTTTTGACAAATATATACATCTGGTTTTTCTACCATATTCTCACAATTCCATATTAGTTCTATTCAGATCTGCTTATGTCCAAATTCTAGAATATCAATTATGTTAGATACTCCTTTCGCTAGATAATAGCGGTTGTTATCCCAATCCGCAATCACTAATCGTCTCCAAGAAGCAAATTGAAGTTGAGAAAGAATCTCTGATTCCTCCTGTCCCATCGTATCTACGATGTCTTTTAGATTTCCAGTTGATTTCTTAACCGCTTGTAAAATTGGGTAATAGTGTTTCACCGCGTTTAATACGATTAACCCAAGAGCTCGTTCCAAACTTTGACCTGTTTTTGCCGATGTGCCGATTACAGATATTGAAGAAGCTCTACTTCCCAGAACAGTATTTGCTACTTCCTCCGGACTCTTTGCGCCTAAGATATCCTGCTTGTTCGCACATAAAACAATCGGTGTACCGGGCAAAATCTCATCAATTTCTGAAAGAAGTTTTTTTGCTTCATCAAACGAAGCCACATTAACCGAATCAATAACGAATAATATCCCATCAGCGCCTTTGCTTAAAATTTTTCTTATGATTTCGAATCGTTGTAATCCTGGTGTCCCGAAAAGAAAGACTTCAACCCCATAAATTGTGGTTTTACAATGGTCCAAGGCAATTGTGGTTCCACCATAATCAATCGAAATTGCTTTTCCTGAACAAATTTTTTGAACGGTTGAAGATTTTCCACTATTGTAGGGACCAAGGATCACAATTTTCATGACATATTACCACATTGAAAAATGCCTAATTGTTCTTCTTCGATAGATCTTAACTCTGATATGGTTTATTAAGTGATAATTCTTTATAATACTGATTAAATGAAATAAAGTAAAAATCTCAATTCCTTCCAGAGAAACAAAGGGAGAATATTTACTCTAATTTCACGCATCTACTAAAATCTACATTTTCTCCTTAAAAAGATTAGCTATTCTAAGCCAGATTTATCCATATGATCGCTCTCCTGCCCCTCTGATTTAATATTTCTGATAATAATTTACAGATATTTTTATTCTTGAAAATTGTAAAGGATTGAAAGGAAATTTTTTTTTCAGTATTGGTGTTTATCTTCTTAAATCATCTCCAGTTTAGATAAATATTTGATTCAAGAATATCTACTGAACCAATCGTAAATTTTGACCTCAGGATTCGGAATAGTGAGTGAAATATAAGTTGAATAAAAAAAATATAAAATTAAAGAATAATATTTGCTATTCCCAGTCGTCGTAACAAATTAAATAAATATAAGGCTATTTTATATGCTAAGAGCCCTTAACGGGTGGATTAAAAAAGAAAAAAACAAATAGATAAAAACTACACGAAATTTGGCTTTGTCTTGAGACACTAATAAGGGGTCAAAGAAAAAATGGCACAACTCCTCTATCGAAACCTTTGGGCACCAAAAGAGTTACGTACTCTTTTTTTAGGCGTTTTAATGTTATCTTTAGGTTTCTTACTTGAACTAATTTTTCTGTTCTTTGTGGTTGATATAAAAAATTCCTTTCTAGGAGTTTTGTATTGGGAACTTACTCTTTTTGGTGGAACTACAACCCCATTACTGATAATATTTCATTTAGTCGTCTGGAGCATCGTGTTTTTTGCTTCACTAATGGTTTATACCGTCATTCGAGAATACAGTGGCGGAAGAACAGGCGTTTCCGAAATTGTTGGAATTATTGTTATACTTACTATAACCACAGGGTTAATCTTCGATGAATGGTTTGCTCTCTTCTTTCTTATTGCTTCGACACTAATAACTGGCTATCTTTACCTTGTTACAGGCGAATAATCAAGTTTTTTGATGGTTCCTCTATTGACCTCTCTTGGTGCTGATGGTAAATAGTCTCAAAATGTAATTCTAATTTGGTTTTTGTTTGAAAAAAGAAATAGTGAGGATTCTATTCCTCATTCTTTATGATGACTAATCAGCAATTTTTAAGTTAATTCTCGAGTTTGAAAAATATACAATGCAGCTGCCAATGCAGCCAGACCAACAGATGCAACAATAATCAGGTCACCTATCAATAACTTTCCAGAATGATTGATTGCAGAAGCAGACAAATAATGAAAGAGAGAATAGTCCTGAAGGAAACTAATACTTTCAGTAATACCACCGAAACGTTCCATCATATATTGACCAAGGATAACTAGCCCAGAGAAAGCCATTGCTTTGCTGGATTCGAGAAAAATCATCCCACAAAGAAAAGAAAGTGCCCCCAAGGCGAAAAAGAGTAACCATGATCCAATAGTAGCATATCCAACCACAACCAAATCTATTGTTTCCTCTGCAGAGATGAAATCTATATTGAGCATGGTTTCATTTGCTAGGAAAGTTGTTGAAAGGATAAGGATAGGATAGAGAAGATTATAAGTCAAATATACGCTATATTTCTCAAGGCCATATCTCCAACGAGGAATAGGATAACTCAACATAACGTCCAGAGTATTATTATCCATCTCAGAAGAAATTAAGCGTGCTGGGATGAAAATTGTCGCAAAGATCATAACCCACTCTAGCATCATAAATATATACATGAAATACATTCCCGGCCAAGTGCTAAGATCAACTAACTCCCCTAACATGACCTGATAAATAGGATTTTTTAGGAATTCTTGAAAAAACTCCATCTGATTACGTAATTCAGGCCATAAGCTGCCAATTAGTGGTATGAATAGAACTATTACTATAGGAAAAGATATACCAATCAACAAATATTTCCGTAAATTTTTTCTATATACTGTAAGCATCTATAAAACCCCTATTCATAATATTGTAAAAAGATTTCTTCCAAAGAGGCGTCCTCTATGGTCAACCGTATGATTTCATAATTCCTTAACCAATGAAGGAAAGAATTAATGTTTTCACTAATCGTCAAGCTAAAGACAGTTTTTTTAATCTGATTAACGGATATAATAGAGGAATTACTAGGAAAATCCGAGATTTGCGGGACCTTTGATGGATCAAACTTAATATTAATGTGTTGGACGAATTTAGATCTTAGATCTTCAACATTTTCGATAAGAATCATCCGACCCTCACGAATAATACCTACACGATCGCATACAGATTGTACTTCAGCAAGATCATGAGAACTAAGAAATATCGTATATCCTTCCTGTTTAAGTTTTTTTAAGATTCGATGGAAATTAGCAGTCATCAGAGGATCTAAACCCGAAGTAGGTTCATCTAAGATGAGAAATTCAGGTTTTGAAGCGAGGGCTAATATTATTCCTACTTGTTGACGATTTCCAGACGAAAGTGATTTGATTTTAAGACTTAAATCCACTCTGAACAATGACCGTAGCTCTTTTAAAAAATCTGGATCTATAGGACGGAAAGAACCATAGAAATTTATTAGTTCATTACCTGTATAGTTCTTAAATAATGCTAAGTCTCCAGGTATATATCCTATTCTCTCTCGAATCTCTAAAGCGTCAATATGATGATCTAACCCAAAAACACTTATCATTCCGCTCTGCATTTTTAAGTAATCAAGAATACATCTAATAGTTGTAGTTTTTCCTGCACCATTCGGACCAAGGAATCCAAAAATTTCGCCTTTGTTCACTATAAAGCTGACTTCTTCTGCTCCTACTACTCGACGACTAATGGTCTTGCCTGCAATATTTGTCAGATATGATCGTCCGTAAATTTTCGTTACTTCTGAAACTTGAAGAACTTGATCACTTTCACTTTTACTCATACATTGTTACCTCCGCTATTTGCGTAACTGACGCAAGTTGTGTAGTATATAAAAACTTATTGAAATATCACGTACGAAAAGAAATGATTGTTACAAAATATATATTTTATGCTAATGAAAAGTGAATACATTTGTTTTTACTAGCAATGCTTGATTTTCCGATCAAAATATTGATTTTACACCTTGGTTTACCTCCGAGAACAGATTACTTATAAGATATACAATACAAGTGAAAAATTATGTCTTCACAACATCAGTCAGGCGTGGGATTAGAACATCCTTATTCACATCAGATAATGATTGGAAGTGCAATCTTCTTTTTTCTAGTTTGGATTCTGGATACATTTTTATTTCAAGTCTTCGTAGATATAAGGAACCTAGTTCCATTTGTCTTACGTATTTTTTTATTCATAATTACTGGAATATTATCTTTTCCCCTAATGAATACTTCTCAAAAAAAGATATTTTCCCCATCTAAGGATTCTACAGGATTAGTTTCAGATGGAATTTATGCTGTAGTACGGCACCCATTATATCTCAGTATTCTAGTGTTGTATCTGGCGTTTGTATTTCTCTCATTCTCTCTCGTTTCTTCTATTCCAGTCTTCATAACTTTCTTTTTTTTTAATTTGATGGTTAAATTTGAAGAAGAAGAATTAGTAAAAATTCTTGGAAACGAGTATGTTAAATATATGAGTAATGTTCCTAGATGGATTCCAAGACCGAAATCCCTCTGGAATAAATAATCTTTCAGCCTCTGAAAATCCAGGCTAATTTCGAAAAAAATGAAGAATTATCTTTTCAATTTTCTATTATTTGACGCAATCAGACCAAATTCCAAGATGATGGCTTCTTTAATAGGTAAATTAGTCAAATCAACTTTTTACTGAATATAAGATGAAAAAGCTGAATTTTATTTCGGAATATATATATAAAAATGCAATTAGTATAACATAAGAAAGAAACTTGAGAGAAAATTCCTTCCTTGAAACATTGTTATAAGGTAAAGATCATGTCCTATCTATACACACCGATAAGAAAATCTGTGTTTACTCTTACTCTTTGGTTTACTTGGATATTATCAAGTTTAGTTGGATGGAGTATATTATTCGGATCAATTATATGGATCTTTTACTACTTTGAAAATATTTTCGTTTTTCCGATGTTTTTTATAGGGAGTGCAATAGTTGGGGTAGTACAATGGGTTAATATTCGGACAATTTTTTCTTGGTCAAAATTGTGGATAATTACGAGTTTTATTGGTATACCGCTAGGTTTTATATATGTTGTATTATTAGTTGCTATCATAGGGCCAGTAGGCCTCGGTGTAGGGTTAGTAACGGACTCAATCTTCGGTGTGGTTGGAGGTATTATCGCTACAGCAGTAACTGTATCGATTTCCTTTCTCATTATCACTCATTACAATGGAAAATTGATTAAAAGAATAACAAAGAAAATTAGTCCAGAGAAATTGCATATTTTTGAACAACTTGTAATAATTAAAGATGCTGCATCGACTGCGATTATTTTGAACGCGATATTCTTCCTACTTGATGTATTTGTCGGGATTTTCATTGGAGGTTTTACTTTTGCTATATTAACAGGATTTGGTGCTAATGAAATCGGTGTTCCGATGATAGGAAGCAAGAAGGAAGAAGTAAAGTCTGTAGCTTAATGCCCATTTTGTTGTTATTCTAAAACAAAGAAAGATATCCTGGATTTTTCTAGATGTCGTAAAATTATCCAGTACTTCGTAACTATGGGAGAAGGTGAATGTCATGAAATCTCGAAGGGGAAAGACTTAAATGTGGAGAAAAGTGATTAGCAGTTATCATGACCAAAATCAAACTACCTCGCTTTCCGCCACGAAA
>NJBF01000083.1 GCA_003144275.1 Candidatus Heimdallarchaeota archaeon B3_Heim | reverse complement strand
GCGAGGCTTTAGGAGAAGCTGCAACTTCTCCAAAAAGCTTGAAAATCATTTCAAAGCCTTTGATTTAGTGTTCTTTTATATCAATAATGGATTCGTTTAATGCCAGCATACTTTTTGAAACACCACCCACAATACGACTAATATGTCACAAAGACACCTCCATAAAATTAGTGTTAATTAAATGGTCGTTTTCTTTACATTTAAAACATGATCCTAGAATTACATTTCTTATTCAAAATAACGTAAAGAAATTGCGATAATAAATCTATGTAAAGTTTAGGTACGTTTTATTATGATTATTGGATATGCTCGGGTCAGTACACATGACCAAAATCTAGATTCACAATTAGATGCACTCCAGAAGGCAGACTGTGAACAAATTTTTCAGGAAAAGATAACAGGAAAAACTAAGGATCGTCCTGAATTGATAAGTTGCTTGAAAGCTCTAAGAAAAGGTGATGTTCTGGTTGTTTGGAAACTTGATCGCCTTGCCCGTTCATTAAAAGATTTAGTCGAGATTATTACTGACTTAAATCAGCGTGAGATAGGCTTTAAATCGCTTACAGAAGCAATTGATACCACCTCTGCTACTGGCAGGCTAGTTTTCCATATTTTTGGAGCATTAGCTGAATTTGAGCATAGTTTAATTCGTGAACGCACCATAGCTGGTTTGGATGCAGCTAGAGCAAGAGGACGTAAAGGTGGTCGCAAACCATCCATGTCTGAAAAAGATATTAAAAAAGCCCAAGCTATGTTACGAGATCCTCAAATTACTAAAACAGAGGTAGCAAAACATTTTGGAGTAAGCCGAGTTACGCTGAATAGCTCACTAAATAAATCTTAGAATTGTTCCTAGTTGCTATCTAACAAGAATTTCATATATTGGGGATGTATTGTCTTAATATCTATCCCTAACCCTTGGAATAGTAAACTAATTGCGTTTTCTTTTTCTATTTGTAGTCTATTATTAAAATCTTTTAAATTTTTGGAATCAGCGTCACTATAACAATGCTGATAGCCTGAAACTATCTGCTCCATCCTAGTTATAGTTTTACTAAAATTTAGCTTCATTTTAATATTACTATTGATATTCGTTAGATGACTTAGACTATCTCTAACATTTTCAATGACATGAGGTGGAATATACCAGTCATATTTTGAATTCTCATATCGTAAGTCTAATCCTAAAAAATTTACTGTTTCCTTTTCAGGAATAATCTGTGTTTTTGACTTTTCATCAATTTCAGGAAGTGTTAAACCTAAGTTATGCAATTCTTGAAAAACTAATTCAAATACCTCTTTACACTGCTGTTCGGAATCAAGAAAAAATATCAGATCATCCGCATAACGGACATGTTTATATTTTTGCTTAATAAGCCAATTATCAAAATCATTTAAGTAAAATGATGCTAGTAAAGGTGATAAAGGCATCCCTTGTCTGACACCTTTCCCAATCTTAGACTCAATTAGCTTTTTATGCATCTTTGCATATTCATGAGGAATACTTGGATCGCAGCAAATTATGGATTCAAACAAATAGAGTATGTCAGTTGGTATATTTTCTCGTATTTCCTTTAACAAAGTTGCCCGAACTAAATTATCAAAAAACGATGCAATATCTGTTTTTAAAACAAAGGGCTTTGTATTTCTTAAATCTTTTGCCTTTTGTCTTGCTCGAAATATACCTACACCTGAAACAGAAAAATCGTTAGATTTAAGTATAGCTAACTCATGTTTTAAATTCTGGGCAATGTAATCAATTAAAATCATCTGCACTAGACGATCTCTAACCGTTGGTATGCAAATTAAACGTGGCTTTTTACTAGGATTCTTTTTATTCTCAATAATTACAGGATACAGTTTTTGAAATCTATAGCTTTGAGTTTCAATTAATTTTATTAAAGACTCTAATTGAACATTTAAATTATTCTCAAATTCTTTAATTGAAACATAGTTGGTATGATATTTTTTATCATAATTTTTAATATTTTTTTGTTTGAAAATTTTAAATTTTTCATCAAAATTTTCTTGAATAAAGTCTTTAAATAACATGATTACACATCTCTTTCTTCTCCATTGCGTCCTTGTAAAGCTATCTCGCAACGGTTAAAAAGGGACACATCCATTCAAATGGTAATAGCTCATCTCATCGGTGATAAGACTAGCCAGTCCATCCTCATGGTTCTGTTCTGATGCACATTTCTGTGTTGTCGAGCGAACCAATGGTTTACAACAGTGTGAGCAATTTATTGCCATCTTTTTTCTTGAAATGCTGCTATCAGTATAACATAAAACAACATCGAGAATCAACACGAAAGACTCCACAATTATCAACATAACCACCTGATTTTCCTGATAATTTCTTGACGAAAATATCAAAACCAACTGAAACAACCACTTGACAATATAGAGAATATCGGTTCTCCAAACCGCCCGTAGCCCCACGCCCACCGTCTTGAAAAAGCCAAGTACCCCCCAAGTAATGATAGCAAGGGGACTGTTACATCCATTCAAATGGTAATAGCTCTTCTCATCGGTGATAAGACTAGCCAGTCCATCCTCATGGTTCTGTTCTGATGCACATTTCTGTGTTGTCGAGCGAACCAATGGTTTACAACAGTGTGAGCAATAGTGGGGTTTTAACCGACCATTTAGATATTTGAAATATATAAGAGTATTTTTATATCAGCAACATACAATAAACAAGGAACTGTAATAAATAGTAAAAAAAGCCATTTAAATAAATCTAAATGGCTTTATACATTTTAAATATCCAACTTTGGCAAATTCTTCACAATTTTCATTGTTTCTAAGCTGACCGTAATCACACGCAAGAACAACTCTAATGGATATTTAGCATCCCCCATAGTCTCAATCGCCCAATCATTCGCATCATTCACAATACCACTGTCTTTATGTGTAGAAACGCCTTGACGCTCCATTACCCATTCAAGTGCAGACTTACCATTTACCACGTAATCATAAGCCTCTAACGGTATTTCACGGATAGTAATGGCATTGTTATAAATCACCGTATCCTTTTGGTCTTTTTTAGGGAATTTCATTTTGGTCACATAAAAGTCTTTATCTTCCAATTGCTTTAATGATTTACCACCCAAGTCCAATTTGGCTTTATACGGCTCTACCGTTTCATAGTTTAGATGCCAATGTGCTAAATCACGACCCGCTTTTGAGAACGTCCAAAAATCTTCAGCTTTTTTCACGCATGGGATACGTGGTAACTCTTTACTAAGATTGTCAGCATAACGAGTACGATAATCTTCACTGTGCAATAAGCCATACACATAGTAAAAAATATCTTCTTTGCTAATTTTTTCGGTTGGATAAGCATCTTGGAAATGCTTTAAACCTGCATCACTAATTGCATCTTTACGATTATATTGACCATCTGAGTTTTGAGCATCGGCTTGGCTAAACAAGTCAGAATCATTAGCTTTTACGGTGTTTTCTTCATAAAGGTAGAGTGGGAAGCATTGACCTTTTTCGATTGTATCTAAGCTTAAGATATTATTGCTGATTATCGTTGAAAATCCTGATCTAGCTCCAATTCCTGAAAGTTGAATTATTAAATTATTCGCATCTGCTGTTGGAAAAATTTGAGGCATCTGTAAAACCATTTCATTTAATCTACGATTAAAATACATCCATGATTTGATAAATGGTCTATATGTAGCACTATAAATCGACTTTCTTTCAAAAGATAATCTTTTATCTTTTTTAAGGTCATTTTTTAAAGCTCTAGTCCAACTAATTTTTGTTGAATCAATATTGATTAACTCACCTACATCCTTATTAGGATTAGCTTTTAGTAGTGGTTGGATACGATTGTTTTCAGCATTATAAAATTCAATTAATTTATGAACATTAGCTTCTAATTTTTGTTGTGAATATTGATAAACCCAAGCATCACGATTGGTTGCTACACCCAGTGAAAAATTATTAAACAAACTAATTGCTGTTTTAACTTTCTTATTTCCAATTTCAATAAATTCATTAAAACTATCATCACGTTGGTTTACCCAATCATTATGTGTATCAGGTGTAATGGTCACCCAACCATCAATCGTTGAGATACCATTGATACTAACTAGGTCGGAAATTTTTTCTAATTTTTCATTCCGTGTGAGATCATTACCTATGCTGTGATAATAGATTTGACCTTGCAGCTTAGAATTTGGATTCTTTACAAGAATTGAAATAGCTATACCAGCCATACTTCCACTACCAAAAACATTTTGCCCTTCCTGAGCAAGCCCTTTACTGAGCATATTTTTTCTAATATCACCCTTCAAATTAAATATATGTAGAGAAGAAAACTCATTCATTAGACTTTTTCTAAAACCATCCATAGCTGATTTTTCAATAAATCCACCATTGGTTACAAATCCGATTACACCACGGTCTTTAATACGATCACTTGCCCATCTGAATGCTCGAATATACGAATCATATAAACCTTTGGATAAAGTTGCTTTTGAATATTTTGCGTAAGTTTCTTCGATACGATTATCTAGGAAAGGATATTTTACATTGGCATTATCATCATTTGCGTTGGATTGCCCAATTGAATATGGTGGATTTCCAATTATCACCCGAATATCCAATTCTTTTTGGCGTTTACGTCTTGCACTGTTATCTACCAAAACCTTACTGACTAAATCCTCTTTTTCGTACATTTCAAAGGTGTCGGTTAAGCAAATCCCTTCGAATGGTGCATATTCAAGATCGGGATTAACTGTTTTCATCTGATCGTGATATACGGTTTCAATGTTGATTGAAGCAATGTAATACGCCAATAAAACAATCTCATTGGCATGAATTTCATTCTTATACTTATACGTTAAACGATCAGCAGGGATTAAACCTGATTGAAGCAAACGGTTGATAAACGTACCTGTACCCGTAAATGGATCAAGTACATGTACATTGTCATCAGCAAAGGTTTTACCAAACTCACTTTTGAGTACGTCATTCACACTATGAATAATAAAATCTACGACTTCAACAGGGGTATAAACAATCCCTAGTTTTTCAGTCATGCGTGGGAAAGCATTTTTAAAGAATGAATCGTATAGCGTTAAAATAATGCTTTGCTTACCTTCGGCAGTATTAATGCCTTCTGCTCGCATACGGACTGATTCATAGAAGGAATTAAGAGTATCCGCTTCTTTCTCTAAGTGATGCTCATTAAGGGCATCAAGTACCTTTTGCATTGCAAAGCTCATTGGGTTGTGTTCAGCAAAGCTATGGTCTTTAAAGAGTGCATCAAATACAGGTTTAGTAATTAAATGCTGTGCCAACATTTCAATGATTTCAGCATCAGATACGCTGTTATTCAAATCATCTCGTAATTCATGAGCAAATTCATTAAATGCTGCAATTTCATTTGTATTAGCAGGATTCTCAAGAATGGCTTGAATACGGTCAATATGTGTTTTGGCAATTTTTGCGACATCACTTGCCCAATCTTCCCAATGATGGCGATTACCGCATTTTTTTACGATCTTGGCATATAAAGCACGTTCAATCTCGCCGACTTCAAATACCATTTCCTCTTGAACTGGTAGCGGGGTTTCTGCTGTACCAATAGATGAACCACCTTTGGCTTGTGCTGTACCCCTTCGTTTTTTACCTTCACTTAAACCTGTTGTGTTTGTTTCACCTTCATCATCTTTGGGTTTGGCTTTTTTAGCCTTTTTAACAACCTTATCAGCAACCGCAATAACTTCCATGCGAGATACGTCTTTGCCATTGAACTCTAACTTGTTAATCATCGCATCAAAGCGGTCATCATGCGCACGTAGAGCGTTGAGCACTTGCCATACCACACGGTAGGCTTCATTAGAATTTAACGCCTGTTCAGGCTCTACACCCGCAGGAATTACGACTGGTAAAATGACATAACCAAGTTGCTTACCTTCCGCTTTACGCATTACACGTCCAACAGACTGTACTACATCGACTTGTGAGTTACGTGGGGTCAAGAAAAGAACTGCATCAAGTGATGGAACATCCACACCTTCTGATAAACAGCGTACATTAGACAAGATACGACAGGTATTTTCAGGAGCTTGGTCTTTTAGCCAAGTGATTTTTTCTTTCTTTTCAGTTGCATTCATACCGCCATCAACATGTTTCACATGGCAATTTAGTTTTAATGAAGGATCAATATAAGGGTCTTCTTCTGTTCTATATAAATGATCCATTTCTGCTTGTTGATATGCTTCAACAACAGCACTAAACATTTCAGTAATTTGCTTAGAACTAACTTTATGTTTTTTGCCTTTATATTCTTTTTCAATCACCTGACAGAAGGCAACCGCACGTTCCATTGGCTTTGCAACTGTGCCATCTGGATTATATAAACCTTGTTTAGCGAGGGCTTTCCAACAGCCAACAATTTTTGCAGCATCATCAACTTTTAGAGAGTTATTTTCGTCTTTTAATAAGCCTTGTAATTGACGATTAATATGGCTTTCTTCAACAGCAAGTACAATTACCTTATAATCACATAAAATGTCCATTTTTACAGCTTGTGAGAATGTGATGACATATAAATCTTCACCATACAGTGATTTATCATCCATTGAGCAAAGTGTTACACCCTCTGTTTCTTTAGCCGTATCACCATAAATACGTGGTGTCGCAGTCATATATAGACGTTTCTTGCCTTGTACATAATCATTATTATGAATACGCACAAACTTGGATTCATCATCTCCCTCAAAAGTTGCCCCTGTGGTACGGTGAGCTTCATCACAAATAATTAAATCAAATTCAGGGAATCCAGCTTTTTGAGCTTCTGCAATCACATCAATGGAATGATAGGTTGAGAAAACAACATTCATGTCCTCATTTGCTTCATTCGGTTTAAATAAATCTCTTGCCTTAAATGCATTAACTAAACTTTGGGGATTGGTTGTAGCAGGGAATTTTAAGTCACTAATCCCAACTACAATATTGTCATCATCTTTTTTCTTACCAACATCACTATCAGAACATACTGCAAAGCTACGAATACCAATCATGGTATCTTGCGTCCACTCATCCAGCGTTTGACTTAATAATGCAAGGCTTGGCACAAGGAATAAGACATTTTTACCACGGCCCACTAATTCTTCTGCAATACGCAAAGAAGTAAAAGTCTTACCCGTACCACATGCCATAATGAGCTTGCCACGATCAGCCGCCGCCAAGCCGTGTTTAACAGCTTGAAGTGCAGGACGTTGATGTTTGCGTAATTGTTTTTTGTCACGAAAAATAGGCTTCACATTTGGATCAAAATCAAACTGTGTCCAGTCAATTAAACTGCCTTCTAAATCTAATAAGGAAATAGTCGCAACAGGGGGATGTGCATCTAATAAAGATGATTTTGCGTTATCAGTCCAATCATCCGTTGAAGCCACGATATAACGATATGAAAAATAGGATTTACCAGATCCACCTAAAAAGCTATCAATATCTTTCTTCTGAATTTTTGTAGTGTTGTAATTTTTACACTGGATTGGATGAAATTCACCACCCATCGTTACCGCAACTAGATCAATACCATAGTCACGTTTATCAGTAATATTTAACTTTTCGGTGGTGTTTCAAAAAGTATGCTGGCATTAAACGAATCCATTATTGATATAAAAGAACACTAAATCAAAGGCTTTGAAATGATTTTCAAGCTTTTTGGAGAAGTTGCAGCTTCTCCTAAAGCCTCGC
>NJBF01000082.1 GCA_003144275.1 Candidatus Heimdallarchaeota archaeon B3_Heim | reverse complement strand
GCGCTTTTCTTCTTATAAACCTACTAGGCCACGTGATCTAAATCAAAATTGCTAATTTTCCATTATTTTAATATTAAGAGGTTAATTAGTTCACCGTTGGAGCTATAATCTCATGAGATCCGTTTATTCCTCTATTAATTCAATATTTTAGTCTCTATTCGCTCTTCCTATGTTGACTTGCTTTTTGTTTCTCTCTTCCCCTTGAAGTTTTCTCTTCCTATTTTGTTATATTTGGCTATTATAACAATAGATGGTTAACAACCCTTGAATTTGAATTATTGAAATCCATATTTCTTCACTTAAGATTTTCTGGAATAAGAATGGCAAACTGACAGACTTCATCCCCTTTTAACACCGTTTTTAGGATATCAACTTTGACTGATTGTGATAATGCACCTTCCCATTGACGTCGAAACCAACCTGCACTACATAAGCAATATTCTTTAGGAATATCTGCATCATCAAGAGAATTTCGAATTACTGGGCAAAAACAAGCTGCTCGTCGTTTTTCTGCACTAGTAGTCGCTTTTTCAAAAGCTTCACGATTGGCAGGATTTTTAGTTGCTATGAGAACATTTTCCTCTCTGATTGGAGCACTTCCCCATGCACGATCTTTGGTCATCATAGCTAATACATGATCAATGGAGGCTAGAGGAGTCATGGTTTCTCTTGCTGTCTCGTAAGTGCTTTTCATTTTCTCAATAGGTTCAGACGGAAATACATGTGCGCAGCTCGATAAAATATCGTATGTTTCAACCTCACTTGCATGACAATTAGCTTTGATTATAGCCTTTTTTGCCCATTCGAGACGAGCTTCAAGCGCTGCCTCCAGTTCTAGGGGTTTCGGATTGATCGTCTTAGCTATATCTGCGCCTAATACTCGTTCTGTATGCTGTGTAAACAATTCTTGCCAGTTATGAATAATGAACTGAATTTCTATTTCATTACCCTGGGGATTATTCGAGTCTAGATAGAATTCCATAATGAATTCATCTGAAATTAACCCTTTTTTTGTTACATACTCCCATAATTTCTTAGATGTCATGTGTTTCTGATCTACAGGACCAGTATGGATAATCGACAAAACTTCTCGTTTGGGCAATATTCTCGATTTGATATTTCCCATGTTGAATTCTGAAGATACTGGAAAACCAATTTCCATGTCGGTTCCTTGATCTTTGAGAAGGGAAGATATCCAATTTGTTCTACCAAATGCTGGCCCTGTGATTATTTTTTTGGGCATGGACGTATTTAATTGTTCCACTGTATTGGAAATATCTGTTAAACTCTTAATACCCGTTCTAATACTTGCTACAAGAGTTTCCTGTAGATTTTTATATGTAATCCCGATTTCGTCCATTTCCATCAGTTTTCTTTCCCAATGCCTGATAAATACTTAACCAACCTTATGACTCTGAGAATTCTTCCCCACATATTTAATCATTTAATTAGAGGTAAAATCGTGTCTTAAATTCTTTGATTCACTCAAATCATTATGACTGTTTTAGGAACAAGAAGGTTAAATAATTCCAGATTAGGCTGGCAATACATTCGTACCTACCTTCCATCGGAGATTTATCAATGGGAATGAAAAATTTAGCAAAATACCACTCATGGGTTGGAGAAAAATCACGCGCAATCCTTCAAGAGTTATCTGAAGAAGAATTTGTTCTGGATCTCGGGTCTACACTTGGTTCAACTAAGGAAAAGGTTGTACATATATGTTCAGCATTGTTACGGTGCTTTTCACTTCTGAAAATTGAACTTTCGTTTTTCGATCACCTGAATGCTCCAGACGGATTTTATCATCTTTTAGATGAGTACACACAATCAACACTCATTGAATTGTGGAAAAATTTGGATAATCAATTAGGGCATGAGATTCAGAATAATTTGGATGGTACAGTGGCTGTTCCTCGGCGAGATGGGGATTCTTTTTGTATGATGAAAGACGATTTCTACTTACAATATATTATCCATACTATATATCATCGTGGCCAATTGAACTACTGTTTTAAAGCTTTAAATAAACCTAGAGTTGAGGGAGACTATCTATATTACTTTGATGAATTGGACACATCAGTAGACGAAAATATCTAATTACACCCCTTCTAACTGTCTTGGAATGTATGAATAGTTTCCAGAGCTAATGCAGGGGGACATCCAACTGGTAACCATACAACTGGATTTGTGATACCACTTTTTCTAAGCGTTTCATATCGGGCTAAGACTTTTTCAGGTGGGCCTACCGCTGCAAGCCTTGCTAACATTTCCTCACTTACTTCCTTCAATGCTAGTTCTCTATCTCCGGCATTCCAAGCTCGAGTTATTCGATCTACTTCTTCTGTAAAACCATATTGTTTTGCTACCCGTGCGTAATAGGTTCCCATTCCTCCGATATAGAATGATAATTGCTTTTGGACATAGTATTTTGCTTTAGGATCTTCAGAGGCACATGTTACAATGAAGGGGGCAATCTCTTTATCCTTATTGTCAATTTTTTGACGTTTCGCTATCCCTTTTTCGAAATTGTCCTTTAAACTAGGTATTTCGGGATATGAAGTCCAGATCGGTAACCATCCATCCGCTAATTCACCTGCTAGCTGAACATTCTTAGTTCCGAAAGCCGCTAAGTATACGGGTACCTTTACTGGGGTTTCAAACGTGCGTAACTTGAAGTTTTTCAGTTTAAAAATGGTTCCTGTATCGTAATTAACTGTTTCTCCTGAAAATATGAGGTGAAGGATTTCCAAGTACTCACGGGTACGTTGCATTGGAGATCCATGGTAGTAATCTAAACCATGCCAGTTTTGAACAACTTTAGGTCCACTTAATCCCACTCCTAATATAAACCGTCCTTCGGTTTGCTCATCAATACTCGCTGCCGCCTGTGCCATAGTAGCTGGTGAGCGTGAGTACATATTGACAATCCCTGTTCCAAAGACAAGATTTTCAGTTTGGGTTGCCATTCGTGCACACTCATGGAACGCATCATACCCCCATACTTCTGGTACGAATATATGGGTAAATGCAGAATTATCAAGAACTTCTAGTAAATCGTGAGTTTGCGAGGGAGGTAAAAAGTCGTAACTTATGGTAAATCCAAGTTTTGTTTGTTTTGGCAAAATTATTTCCTTCTAGTTGCTAATCTTCCCAGTTGACCAATCTTCTTTCCCCTTCGAGAGCACGGATGGAAGTTACATCTTGCATAACTTCGATCGTTCCTTGATATTCTCCATTGTCATCTCTAACCGCAAAGTATCGGATATGTAAAAACTTCCCTTCCATTGTGATCCAAAATTCTGCCTGATCCTTCCTTCCTGATCTAAAAGCTTCAATTATCTGAATCACTTTCTCTAAACTTTTCGGAGGATGACATTTTTGCACCTTTCTCCCGATAACTCCTGGACTTCGGGGAAATATTCGTTCTTTTGCCCCAGAATAATAGAGAACTTCATCTTGTGCGTTGATATACGAGATCTCAATCGGAAGGTGTGTAAGCATTAAATCAATCTGTTCTAAAGTTAATTTTCCAGTATTAAGGTCTAAAGTATCAGCTGTGATGTCGGGAGTAGGGGTCTGATGTATAATATCAGGTGTAAGTGGTTTCCACTCATCTCCAGGGGTAACCCAGGCGAATCCAATTTCCTCCTCACCACGTTTCACTGTTTGCCAGTCTAACGTTGTCAATAATTCTAAACTGGTTGGAAAAAGAATTGTTTCCTCCTTGAATGTCATATCTTCCACTTGAGAAGTGAGTTCTTCAAGATCCACGTCTTCACCTTCACGGAATAATTGTCTTGTTTCATCATGTTTCGCCCACATTACTTGTGAGGGACCAGCGAAATCTTTTTTTTCTAACATTGGGAATAGTTGATTTTCAAGACGTGTGTAGTGAATCTCAATTTTTGCAAGTTCTTTAATTAATTCTGGTGACGGATTCTCTCTGAGTTTCGCAATTATTTTTTTGGCCTCTGAATTTTCTGCCATATAGGTATGAATGGGGTGGCCTGGCATAGTTTGTGGTTTTTTATGTTCAGAGAGTGTGTCCTCAAAAATACCAACATGCAAATCGCACAACAAGGTTATTTGATCAACAGTTAATTCTCCTGAGTCAATAAGCTCTTGTTCCATTGAAGCAATATCTGTTGCCTCAATATCTCCTAAAATTTCTTTGAATCGTGCTTTTAATGTCTGAAGTTCTCCTCCTGCATGAAGCTCGAGAACTAATGCTTTCAACATTTCACGTTTTCGGGTATGTTCATCTTCCCATCCACTTATCCTTTCTGATCCTACGATTTGTTTTACTTTAGTGGTTGTAGATTCCTCTATCTTTTTAGAGAAGAAAGAAATTACATCTTGTAGATCTTTATTAATCATATCTGATACATCGGTAAGGGTGGCTCGTCTTCCGACTGTTTTACGTAAGATAGGATTTTTGAAGCGTCGTAATATTGGGTCTAGCTCAACCAAGACTTCAGTTAAGAATGGGTATTCATCAATGACATCCATAATCTTAGTTGCTTCTGAAAGGACTAATTTAGGCATATTTTTTCACCAACGATGAGAATCGATTTCACTATTGACAATTATATCTATGATTTTAATACGTAATCCCCGAAAATCGTAGAGTAGTAAATTTATCTTTTAATTTACATCTTCTTCTTCAGACAGGTTTGTTTTCGACTAATAAACCCAAGATTCAGAAGTAACAAGTAAAACCAAACACATATGAAGATATTTCTAGTTGATTCACTCTCAAATTAGGGTCGTCAACACCCTTAAAGGCTTTCAGAATAGCATCAGTTATTTTTCCTACTTTTTAGAAATATTTACAGTCCATTCTTCGTCATAGGTGTCATTTCGTGTATCATCTTGAACCCCTGAATGTATATCTGCGATAACAATGAAACTATCTCCACGATCCTCAACAGAAAGAAGTTTTTCAACAGTTACATAAGCCCCAGAAATCGAACGATAACCAAGTTGTCGTTTTTTTTCTTCTCCTATCACATCTTGTATTTTTTGTAAAACACCAGAATCAAGGTCTTGTATTATATTTTTCATTATAATGTCATCTCAAATGAGGATTTTTATCCACTAGGAGTAAATTGTGTTGCATATTTGTCTAAAAATTTAGGTATGAATTCATCTTTAGATTCTAAAAATAATTTCATCCAAAAATGTAATTCATCTCGTTGTTTTTTTCTCTCTCCTTCTGATTCACTATAAACAGAAATAATATAAGATGTTATATTATCATCTAGAAGTAGAGTTGATATGGATTTCGTAAGCATGATCTTCAAATCTTATAGTGTGATAACCAAAAGATTAGTTGTAAGGAAAAAGAATATTAAATCGTTTGCGAATTACATCTTCATATTTGATAGGTACATCAGGAAAATGATGATGACTACGATTTATCAAAAGAATATGCCCAGAAATAAGATTTTTTTTAATCAGGATAAATTCCGAAAGTTTCCATTCCAGTTTCCTTAGCTAGTTTCTCCATATATTCTGTTTTCTCATTGAAGTCGGGTGCATAAGGCGTTTCATCAACTAGGTGGAGAACAGTCTTCCCGTAGGCGTTTTTCATATAAATTTTGGTAATAGGTTCTTCCGAAGTGTCAGGTTCGATACTAACAATAGTATGAGGATAATCTTTTTCTAAAAATTCACTCATAGGTATGATCACGACCTCTGTAACTTATTTACCGTACTCATATTAGATACCCTAAAAAAATACAATGCAAGGAAATAGTAAGATTATCCCTCTGACTCATCCTTTGGTGATATGTTACTTAAAAAATCTAATAAATATGAAAAAATATCACGGGTACATTGAGTGTCTCTAACTTTGCAGAAAAATCTCTTAATACAATTAAATTCTTTTTGAGACAACTCCGATTCGTTCGGGCGTCTTCTCTTTATGTTGGCCTGTATCCAATCATCCTCCAAAGACCATCCATCATCCATGTAGTCAGATTCGACCAGGAATCGTGGAGTCTTGTCGTCCATAAGAGGTAACCAATGACTATATAAATCGTTAAAACCTGTGTCGTCTATTATAGAATCACAAAGCACGATTACAGATTTTTTTCCTAAAAAAAAACTGAAAGGACTTTTAATATTCTCATAGGTATAGAATTCTGTAAAATGTCTATCCCTCTGATCAAGCCTTTCATACCGTCCACTACTTAGATCCCACACTTCTACTGGATAGAAAAAATGAGGGGGTTTAACGGAAAATCCTGTTACATTGTGCTCTACAGTTTTACTATAATAATCATTTGTGTATTCTATTATTTTTTCAATGGGTGAAGAGGGGTAGATATAAGCAAAGGCATGCACTAATTCAGTTATTCCACGATCTGTCCAGAATCCGTAACCACATACTACAATCGACATAAAGGAATCCGAATCCTTCCTTGGTGATTCGGGGGTTGTGCATCTCCATACATTTTTTGGAGGTTTTTCATAAAGATTCATTGGGAATCAACCTTTAATTCCTTAAATAGACTGTACATAAAAGCCTAATAAAACTTTACATAATGATACTATGGTAAAGGACGTTATAATTGAAAACCAATAATAGATTTTAAATACCCAAAAAATCTGTTTTCACGTATTACCTCCTCGAAAGTGAAGTAGTGGCAGCCACACACCTGATAAAGTGAGTGATTGAATTCAACGGTTTTCCTTAGGATAGGATTTTTAAAACGTCGTAATATTGGATCTAGTTCTACCAAGGCTTCGGTCAAAAAAGGATATTCATCAATGACAGCCATAATTGTTGTAGCTTCAGAGAGAATGAGTTTAATTCACTATTGACAATTGATATTCGAATTTTAATATATAATCCCCGAATATCGTAGAGATGCTAATTTATGCTCCAATTCGGCTTTCATATATAAATATGGTTAGGTTTTGACCAAAAAACCTACTTTTCACGAGTAGTTCCCAAACCTAAAGACATATGAATGATTGTTCATATGATTCCTATGGGTATCATTTTAAGTTTAAAGATATTAAACCTTAGGTACGGCTCCAAATGTCAAACGATTGTGAAGAATTTGTAATTCATCCAGATAATGTCGCTCATGCTAAAAAAACACTTGAGGATAGTAATCCCGCCGAGTTAGCTGGCTTCTTTAAGCTTTTAGCTGGTGAAACTCGAATTAAAATTCTTCTTGCTCTCTCTGAAGTAGAGCTATGTGTGTGCGATATTAGTACGACATTGAATGCAAAACAATCGGCAATTTCTCATCAACTTCGTTATTTAAGACAACATAGATTGGTAAAAACTCGACGGGATGGAAAACAAATCTTTTATACCCTAGAAAGGGAGCATCTTCATCCTATTCTGGCTCAAACTTTAGCTCATATGAAGGAAGAAGAAGCTAGTTAAGAGAGTGATTCCGTGGCACAAGAAAAACATGCTTACCTGCTTCAGGGTTTATCCTGTACCGATTGTGCAATGAAAATTGAAAGGACTTTGAAGCAAGAAGGTTATTCTTCGGTCCAATTGAATTTTGCTACACGACGTTTACACATCGGATCAGATGATGTCACTGATATTAACTCTATAATATCGAAAATAGAACCTGGAGCAATTGCTATTCCAGAAAGAGAATCACAAGAGCATTCCAGTGCAAAAGATCAGGAAAATTGGTTACTGAGACAAATTATTGTGTCTACTTTTCTTTTATTAGTTGGTGTGCTGATCACATCTTTATC